>CAZMTU010000058.1:0-8615 GCA_964569225.1 uncultured Lachnospiraceae bacterium
TAGAATCGGGCAGCTTGCCCCATTGAATGCCGGTGAGGGTATCGTACAGCAGCTGAGAGATGGGACCGATCTTTCCGCCGTTCAGCGTCATATGAGTAGCGCCGTCAAACAGTTCGCCGATAGGTGAAATAACAGCGGCGGTGCCGGTTCCAAACGCCTCGTTCAGTTTGCCCGCTTTATAAGCGTCGATCACTTCCTCAACTGACAGATGACGTTCCACGACCGAGTAGCCCTTCGATTTCAGCAGTTCAATGCAGGAGGCACGGGTCACACCGGGCAGAATGTCGCCGTCCTTAAGCGCGGGTGTGATAACTTCGCCGTCAATAACAAAGAATACGTTCATGGAACCGACTTCGTCGATGTATTTATGTTCAATGCCGTCCAGCCAAAGCACCTGCGCGTAGCCCAGCGCTTCCGCTTTCTCCTGACCGATCAGCGAAGCGGCGTAGTTTCCGCCAACCTTTGCGAAGCCGGTGCCGCCCTTGACCGCGCGTACGTATTCCCGTTCGATATAAATCTTTACAGGATCAATGCCGCATTCATAATAAGCGGCGACAGGGGAAAGAATAATGGCGAACAGATAAGTTTTGGATGGGTGTACACCTAAATGAATATCTGTCGCGATTATGAAGGGACGAATGTACAGGGATTTTCCTTCTTCCTTCGGAACCCAATCCGCGTCCATCTCTACAATTGCTTTAATAGCTTGAAGCACGTCCTCGGCAGGGAGCTGAGGAATGCACATCCGCTGATTGGTATTGTTCATCCGCTCAATGTTTTTGTCCGGACGGAAGAGCTGAATTTTTCCTTCAGGCGTCCAATAAGCCTTCAGCCCTTCAAACATTTCCTGAGCGTAGTGGAAGACCATGGTAGCAGGATCCAACGAAAAATTCTGATAAGGAACGATGCGGGCGTCATGCCATCCCTTGCCGCTGGTATAATTCATCAGGAACATATGATCGGTAAAATAGTTGCCGAATCCGAGTTTTGAATAGTCAGGTTTGATTTTGGGCGCTGAAGTGCGCTCAACTTTAATGTTCAGCATAAAAACTCCCATATATGCCGTCCCGGCACAGGCATTGTGAGGGACGAAATTTCAGGTATTCGGTAGGCGCACCGTGTCGTGCAATAGAACCGATATCTTTTTTCATTTTAGCACAGACAAATAAAAATTTCAATATGATTTGAGGATTTTTTCGAGTTTACCGTATATTTTTTTGAAAAAATGGCAAAATGATGGACACAAGAGATTATTTACAGGGGACAGTCTGGTTTTTTCTGTATTCAGACTGCGGATGTGTTCAGTGCTGAAAGGCCGTTTCACAGCCGTCTGCCTCTCGAAAGGAATGGTCAATACTATGAAAAAGAGTTTGTTTATTGGGATTCTCGCCGCGCTGCTGATTGCCGCCGGAAGCGGTTCATATGCGGCTGAGGCGAAGAACGGCGCTTCAGACGGGGCGTCACGCATATCGCCCGCGTTGGATGTGCTGGCAGGCAATCTGTCGCTGACTAAAACAGGATTAGTGGCAAAGGATATCACTTTTTCGCCTTCCGATTTTGAAAAAACAATGGGGGTCAGCCGACTGGACAGCATTACCGTGCTGACGCTGCCTGATGCTTCCTGCGGCACACTTTATCTTGCGACTACGCCGGTGATGGCAGGACAGATTATCACAAGAGAAAGCATTTCTTCATTGCGGTTTACGCCTGCCGGCAAAGAAGAGGGGGATTGTACCTTTGTATTCGGAACGGTTTCTTCCTCTCAGCCGCTGGCAGTGACCTGTCATCTGTACCTGATCAGTACGCTGAATTTTGCGCCTGCTTCGCCTGATGTCGAAATGCAGACAGTAGCAACGCTCGAGAATATACCGGTATACGGACAGCTTACCGCGGAGGATCCTGAAAATGACCTGCTGAATTATCGGATCACCGCCTACACCGTAAATGGAACCCTTCGGATGATAGACCGTAAAACCGGCGAGTTTTGCTATACTCCGCTGGATGGCTTTACCGGTGAGGACAGCTTCCGTTTTGTAGCGGTGGACTGCTATGGCAATGAATCGGAGGAGATGACCGTTTCTCTTTTGGTGGAAGCTTCCGGCGCATCGGTCAGTTACTGTGATATGAAAGGGAATAAAGCGCTGCTGCCCGCCATGCGGCTGGCTGAAAAAGGAATCATGATCGGCGAAACAATCGGAACTTCCGCGTATTTTCATCCCGAACAGGCGGTAAGCCGGTCAGAATTTCTGGCAATGACGCTTTGTGCCGCCGGAATTGAAGTGCCTGACAGCAGCAGTGCGACCGCTTTTGCGGATGACAGCGATATTCCCGAATATCTGCGGAAGTATGTAGCTTATGCGGCTGAGAAAAAGTATATCTCCGGTACCGTTGCCAATGGAACCAGCTATTTTTATCCGAACCAAACCGTCACCTATGCTGAAGCCGCCGTTATGCTTCAGAATATACTGGGACTAAAAGCGAGCGGTGCGCAGCTTGTCTTTTCAGAGGAAGATAATGTACCCGCGTGGGCGGAAAGCGCTGTTTTAGCGGTGGCGGAAGCGGGCCTGTTTCCGGAGGGAGCTTTCGCCGCTGATTCGGCGGTAAACAGAGCCGATGCGGCCTGTATGCTGTCGGCTGTATTGGCGCTTCAGAAATAACGATTCTGTTTGACTGCGCGGGGGCGTACAGTATTATCCAAGATAAACAACCATCGGATTAAGCATGCCTGGTCCGATGGTTGTTTTTGCCATCATAGTTATTATAATTGTTTACAAATAAGTGTGTATTTGTTGAAATCTATCATGATATAATAGTAACACAAATCCAATGCGATAGTAACAGACGTTTTAGTAAAGAAATATGCGGTTAAGTTAAATGGTGATCCGCATAAGACTGTGAGAGAGGGAATAATCGATATGAGGCAATTATCTAAAAAATGGATAGCGGGATTTTGCGCGGTTTTCCTCCTGCTGAATGGCATTGGCTGTGCTTCGCAGACTATAATGCCGCCGATGACTGAACCGCCGGCGACTGAACCGCTAACGACTGAATTGCCGACAACCGAATTGCCGGTAACTGAAGTGCCTACAACCGAAGTGCCGGCGACTGAACCGCCGGCAACTGAACCGCCGGCGACTAATCCGCCGATTGAGGACAAGCCTGCCGTTCCGCAAAGCAAACGGATTGCCTTTACCTTTGATGACGGACCGTCCTCTCGGCTTACTTATCAATTTGTGGACAAACTGAAGGAATACGGCGCGTCGGCTACCTTTTTTGTAGTGGGGAATCGAGTTGCCGGAAAAGCAGGGGAAGCGATTCGGTATGCTTCCGAAAACGGCTGTGAAGTAGGGATTCATGGTTACACACATGAATATTACTTTACCACATGCGGAGAAGCTAAATATCAGGAAGAGGTCAGCAAAACAGATGCGGCCATCAGAGCATTTGTAGATGCCGAGGTGCGGCTTATGCGTCCGCCCGGCGGAAATATCACAAAGGCGCAGATTGCCGCCTCTCCTTATTCGATTATTTTATGGAGCGTAGATTCGGAGGATTGGAAATACAAAAAGCACAGCAATGAGCAGGAACAAAATGCCAACATACAGACTATTGTAAACAATGTGTTGAACAATGTGCGGGAAGGGGATATTGTTCTTATGCATGAAATTTATGAAAATTCCTATCAGGCATTTTGTATCATCATTGACGAGCTGTATAGGCAGGGTTATGAGATCGTCAGTGTGTCCGAATTGCTTGGCGACCGGCTGACGCCGGGAGTCAGCTATCGAAATGGACGTTAAATGAATTACGGGGTATCGCAAATGATTATAGTGCGATACCCCGTAATTATGCTAATGAAATGCGATAAACGGAAACCGATCAAAATGTATAGAGGACGGTCTGTTTAATCAAAGAAAAAACGCAGTGCGTTTTGAATTTCTCTGTCCCAATAAAACCAACTGTGATCCCCTGTAGTCTCACTGTAGGCAAAATCGTAGCCGTTGGCCTCCAGCAGCGCCTTTGCCTTTCGGGTATCGGGCAGCAGCGCATCCTCTGTGCCGCACCAAAGATAAATTTTAGGCAGCGGCTTGCCGCTTTTGGCGGCTTGGGGAATTAACGTGTATATATCGTTTTCAGAACCGGGAATTCGGTCCGGACTGCCAAATATATGCGCCCATGCCGACGGATCATCCGCGCAGCGCCGATGGACGTCAAAAGCGCCTGAAAAAGCGGCGGCGCCGGCAAATGCGTCCGGATCGGTCAGCGCGATTTTCAAAGCGCCGTAGCCGCCCATGGATAACCCCGCGATGTAATTGTGCTCTTTTCGGTCGCTCATACAGCGGAAGAAAGACCTGCAGACCGCCGGTACTTCCTTGGCGATAAAGGTTTGAAAACGGTCGCCGTTCACCATGTCCGTATACCAGCTTTTCTGTGCGTCCGGCATGACCACTGCCAATCCGCGTTCGTCCGCGTAGCGCTCAATGGAGGTGCGGCGCTGCCACATGGTTTGATTATCGGATAGCCCGTGAAGCAGATAGAGCGTTTTGCAGACGGTATTTTCAGTGGTCTGGGGCAGAATTACATCCAGCTCTGTGGACATACCCAATACATTGGAACAAAAGTTTACATGAAAAAGTGCCATAAAAAACTCCTATTGTGTAAAATTAAGCAATAATAAAAAAATATTCGCTTTACAGTCGGTTCATACCTTCTACAAAAGCGCTGCTTTTAGCGGTCAACTCCACCCACGTTGGACGGAAGCCGCTGCGGATGGCATTCCGTACCGATGGAATATTGGACCATGCGGCGCAGTAAAAGGGAACCTTTCCCCGTTTCAGAATTTCATTCGCTAACAGGCTTGTCAGCGTGGAAGCAATGCCCTTTTGTCTGTACGCGGGCAGTACGTCGATGCCGATCTGCCACATCGTATCGCAGTCAGCCGAAGCGCCTGCCAGTCCGATGAGAGCATCACCGTCAAAAGCGCCTGCACAGAGCATATCCAATTGTCTGCGCTTTCGGCACAGCGCGTTTCGCCATTGGTCGGTGTACAGCTCGGAAAAGTCGGGCGGCTCCAGCAGTTTAATTTCATAGGGGCAGGAAAGTACCTGAAAATGCCGGAGATCAGGCAGAAAATACTCTGCCATAAAGCAGATTTTCAGATCGTGCGGCGCCAACGCGTCATTTAATACATGAAGATTCGGCGTTTCAAAGCAATGCGGCGGCGAGCAGCGATCAATATACTGTTTTACCGGATTGACCAGTGCCGGACTGACTGATGCCACGATATTGCTTCCGTAGGATACCAGGTTGCAGTCGAAGGGCAGCTCTAAGTATTTTCTGGCGGCTTGATGGCAGGATGAAAGCACAACTTTATTTCGGTCGGTCAAGAAATCGGCAGCGTCACAGCCGAGATCAATGGCGGATTGGCGCAGGGCAATTTTTTGCAGCTCCTTATTTGTCATCCGTGTACCTCCCTTTTATCATGATTGGCTTATTTGCCTTTGAATTGTAAATATTATTATAATACAAATAGATAGATTTTTCCATAGAATTAAGCCGATATTTATAAAAAATTTTAATTTGCGGAAAAATGATATTAGGAAAGGCTCCGGCAAATACATTTGTGATAATACAGAAGGAAAGTCATAAAAAATACTTGCAACCGGTAGGCAAATGTGCTATAATACCGATATATTTATAAAAAAGGACTGAAAAAAGTGTTGCAACTGAAAAAAAACATTGCCGGGCAGGTAGCGGCGCTGCTTAGTCAAATGACGCCTGAGCCTGTTCCTTCCGCCGATCAGCTCGCCGGAATGTTGGAATATCCGCCGGACGCTCAAATGGGCGATCTCGCGCTGCCTTGCTTTCAATTCGCTAAACTGCTCCGCCGTTCTCCTGTGATGATCGCCAAGGAATTGGCGGAAAAACTGGCTTGCCCTGAGCTGCAGCAGGTTGTCGCGGTGAACGGTTATCTGAATTTTAAGATCGCTCCTGTCTATTGGACAGAAAAAGTGCTGCCGCAAATACTCGAGCAGGGAGCGGATTACGGCAAAATGAATATTGGAGAAGGGAAAACCGTAGTGCTGGACTATTCCTCTCCCAATATTTGCAAGCCTTTCCATATCGGCCATCTCGGCACAACCGTGATTGGTCATTCTATCCGTTTGATCCATGAGTTTATGGGCTATCGCTGTATCGGCATTAATTATCTGGGCGACTGGGGAACCCAGTTCGGCAAGCTGATTACCGCCTATCGCAAGTGGGGCAGCAAAGAAGAAGTGGATGCCGGCGGCATCGATTATCTGGTGGATCTCTATGTGCGCTTTCACGCCGAAGCGGAGAATGAGCCTGCGCTGAACGATCTTGCCCGTGCCGAATTTCACAGACTGGAAGAAGGCGATGAGGAAAATTTGAAGCTGTGGCAGTGGTTCAAGGAAATCTCGCTGGCAGAATACGAAAAAACCTACAAACAGTTGGGGATCACTTTTGATTCCTACAAGGGTGAATCCTTTTATACCGACAAGATGCCCGCGCAGGTGCAGAAGCTTCGGGATATGAATCTGCTGAAAATGGATGACGGCGCTTCTATTGTAGACTTATCTCAATGGAATTTACCGCCTTGTCTGATTCTCAAACGGGACGGCTCTACGTTGTATCCTACCAGAGATATTGCCGCCGCCGTATACCGGCATGATACCTACCGTTTTGACAAATGCATCTATGTTACCGCCAATCAGCAATCGCTTCATTTTGCCCAATGGTTCAAGGTAGTGGAGCTGATGGGCTATGACTGGTATGATAAGCTGGTACACGTTCCTTACGGTACCATCAGTGTAGACGGCGTGAAGCTCTCTACCCGCCACGGCAATATGCTGCTGCTGCGGGACGTGTTCGCCGCTGCCATTGAAAAGGTTTCCGAAATTATGGCAGTGAAAAGTCCTGACCTTGCGGATCGGGAAAAGACGGCTGAAGCGGTAGGCGTAGGCGCGGTGATCTTCTACTATCTGTTGGGCGGGATTGCCAAGGATTCCAGCTTTGTTATGGATGACGCCCTTTCTTTTGAGGGGAATACCGGTCCCTACGCGCAGTACACCTATGCCCGTACCTGCTCCATTTTGGCGAAAGCAGGGGAGGTGGGCTGCAATGCCCTTACCTTTACCGCAGAGGAGGAGAGCGAGCTGTGCAAGGTGCTGTCCCGTTACAGCGAAGCGGTGCTGCGCGCTATGAAGGAATATGAGCCCTCTTATGTGACCCGGTATATTTTAGAGGTCTGCGCCGCTTTTAATCGGTTCTATCACGAATGCCCCATTCTTTCCGCCGAGGACGCATCGGTGAAATATACCCGACTGATGCTGACCAAGGCTGTGAATACTGTTTTAGGCAGTGCCCTGCCGCTGATCTGCCTGAAAACCCCTGAGAAAATCTGATTAGTTTGCAAGCAGTCGGGTTTATTTAAACTGTTTATATAGTATAAAAGGAGAATTATATGTCCGGACATAGCAAATGGAAAAATATTATGCATAAAAAAGAGAAAACTGACGCTCAGCGGGCAAAGGTTTTCACAAAGATCGGCAAGGAAATGTCGATTGCCGTAAGAGAGGGAGGATCTGATCCGGTTGCCAACAGCAAGCTGGCAAGCTTGATTGCTAAGGCAAAGTCTCTCAATGTTCCGAACGACAATATTAAGCGAATCATTGATAAAGCCAGCGCGGACGGAGTGGTGTACGAAGAATACACCTACGAGGGCTACGGACCTTGCGGCGTCGCGATGATCGTTACCACTGCTACCGATAAGAAAAATAGGACCGCGGGCAATATTCGTCATTATTTTGATAAGTTTGGCGGAAATTTGGGCGCGCAAGGCTGTGTTTCCTTTATGTTCTCTGATAAAGGATTGATCGTGATCAACAACGAAGAAGGCGATTATGATGAAGACACCGTTATGGAAGCCGCATTGGAAGCGGGCGCTGCCGATTTTCAGGTAGACGGCGAGTTGTTTGAGGTGTACACCGAGCCGGAGGATCTGGAGGCTGTAAAAGAGGCGCTGGAGGGCAGCTATGTCATTCTTTCCGCTGAGGTTACTAAGGTTCCTTCTTCCTACATTACGCTGGACACGCCTGAAGATGTGGAAAAGATGGAAAATTTGCTGGAAACACTGGATGACGATGACGATGTGCAGAACGTTTATCATAACTGGGACGATTAATGTTCAAAATAAATAAAAGCGGGAGTTGTATCCGACCGGATATAACTCCCGCTTTGCTTGAATGACGTTATTTTATTTGCAATGGAATGGTATAAAAACGCAGTCCTGTGTGAATAATATTCGGTTATTCACAAATTCAATAGTTAAGGTTTTCTTTTCATTTTTTTGAAAAATATAGAAATTTATAAATAACTATTGCAAAATAAAAAAAGCTGTGATATAATTAATCAGAATATGAACAGCTGTATTAATTTAGCTTTTTAGTTGCTGAAAGCCGTTATTTTCTCACATAAATGGCTGAAACCAAACGCTATTATTAAAAGCCGGACGTGTTCAATTCAGCAGACAGAAGGAGATGGGCGATTGAAAGCAAACCCCGATATGATCCTGCGTCAGATTGCCGGAGAAA
>CAZMTU010000058.1:8625-14498 GCA_964569225.1 uncultured Lachnospiraceae bacterium
GGCGTTGTATGCTATTTATGGGTGCCCGAATATATTGCCGGAGAAAATATTTTGATTCCTGTGGGTGAGGCGGCGTTGAAAATTAAGGGAATGATCAGTTTGAGTGAGAGCGGTCTGCTGCTTTGGAATAAGCTGCAGACAGATTGTACCCTTGATGACCTTGTAGCGGCAATGCTGGCGGAATATAAGGTTGATCGCGCTACTGCTGAGCAGGATGTGCAGGTCTTTCTGAAGCGAATGGCGGATGTAGGCATTTTGGAGACGTCATGAAGTACTGCCGAAAAAAAAGCCGCTTTGTATTGACCGGTTTGGTCTGTCTGCTGGCTGCGGCGTCACTCATTGGCTGCGAAAAAGGCGTTTCCGAGGAACAAGGCGTCGGAACGAATCCCCAAAGCGATACGGTTACAGTTGATCAGGAATCCACCCCCGGGCAGATTATTCAGTTTCCTTACATATTGGAGGACGGGGGACTGGAGGTTAGTTCACTGTTCCAGTATACAGGGATAAATCCGGATTGCGGCGATGAAATGGGAGAAGATATTGCAGCGCTGACGGTAATAAATATTTCCAATCGGTATTTGAGCAAGGCTCGATTCAGCGTCAGCTTGAAGGATGGAACCTCTTTGGAGTTTGAAGTAGAGGATGTTCCTGCGGGACAAACCGCGTGGGTATTTGAAACTGCAAATACCGCCTATGCCGATCCGACAGTGCAGTGTGTGTCTGTCACCTGCACCGCCCAGTTCGAGGAAACCGCTCCCGCTTGGACGGCAGCTTTAACGGTTGATGTACAGGAAACTGATATTATCCTCACCAATAGCAGTGATAAAGCGCTTGCTGATTTAACTGTCGTCTGTCATTGTCTGTTTGACGGAGTATATTTTGGCGGCAGAACCTACGCCTACTCGACGGACAGTATTCCGGCAGGCGGCAGCGTTACCCTCCGCGCGGAGGATTGTTACTTAGGACAAGCGGCAGTTGTACGCATTGCGTGCAGCTGAGCAAATATGAAAGAATTAAAGGAGAGTTAGAATGAAAGAGTACATTAAACCCGAACTCTATTATGAGAGCTTTGAACTGTCACAGCATATTGCGGCGTGCGGAATTGATGTGAAAATTGCAGATACTATTTCTTGCAACGCATACTTGGATCCGGACTTTTGGGGTGGCATGAATAATAACGTTTTTAACGTTGCTTCGTCTTGCGAATTGGATATTGCTGCGATAGATGCTTATTGCTACACTGTTGGCACCAGTGAAGCAGGCAAGCTGTTTAATTCTTGATGCCGCCTAAATATCGGTATTCACTTCAGGTTGCACAAGTTTCTTTAACGCTGGAAACCTGTTTTCCGTTGCAAGTTTCCCAGCGCTTTCGTCCGTTTTTAGTGAAAAGCAATGACCGCGGTTATTTGGCGAAGCTCAGAGAGACGCCTTCGCTGCCTGAACCGGACGGCCCTATGCTATGGCAAAGCAACAGTTATGAGGTTTTTTATAATCCTGAAGGCGGCTTTGACCGTTGGTATTACAATGAGCTGCATAATCACGTTCGGTTTGCTCGGTTAAAGCAGAATATTGCTTCCCGAACAATACAGTTGGATTTTATTCCAGAAGAAAAAAGTCTGCTTTCTACACTGAGCAACTGCTATTCATTCATTGGTTGGGAAACTATACTGTTGCATGAGCGCAGGCTGATCCTTCATGCCGCGTGCGTGGATACCCCGTTGGGCGGGCTGCTCTTTTCGGGACGTTCCGGCATCGGCAAAAGTACGCAGGCGGACTTGTGGTGCCGTTATGCCGGCGGAGAACTGATTAACGGCGACCGACCCATTCTGCATAAAAGTGAGGGGAATTGGTATGCTTACGGTTCACCCTACGCGGGTTCATCTCACTGCTACCGCAATGCGCGCTGTCCTATCCGGGCACTGTTTTTGCTGAGGCAGTCTCCGGAATGCAGCTTGCGGCGCTTAGGCAAAGCGCAGGCGTTTCGGGAGGTATTTGCCGGTATTACAGCAGCCAGTTGGGACAGTACCGCCCTGACCTTGGCGTGTGAACTGACCGAACAGCTTGTTTCTGAAATTCCGGTCTTTTCATACTGTTGCACGCCGGACAGAAACGCGGTCGAGTTTGTACAGGCTTATTTATCAAAGGAGACGGTAACGTGGACCTGAAAGAGGTGCGCTATGAAGCGCCTTTGACAAGATTTCTGCTTGCCAAGGCAAGCAGACAAAAGCTGCCGCTCAGCGGCGCGTTTGAGTTATCGCCGGTCTGCAATTTCGCGTGTAAAATGTGCTACGTTCGCAAAACACAGGCGGAGGTGCAGGCGCATAGCAGACCAATTTTCTCCCCGGAGCGTTGGCTTTCCATTGCGCGTGAAGCGCGGGAAATGGGGATGCTCTATTTATTGCTGACAGGCGGAGAACCTTTTCTATATCCTCACTTTTGGGAACTGTACAGTGAACTGATTCGCATGGGCTTTTTGGTGTCGCTCAATTCCAACGGTTCGCTGATTGACGATGAAGCGATTGCTCGCCTGCGGCTGGCGCCGCCCACCCGGATCAACATTACTCTTTACGGCGCAAATGACGCGACTTACCAAGCCCTTTGCGGAGTTCCGCACATGTTTGATAGGGTTGATCGGGCAATTACCGGGCTGATAGAGGCAGGCATACAAGTAAAATTAAATTGTTCTCTCACGCCTCAGAATGCAGGCGATTTTCCGGCGATTAACCGATACGCCGAAGCGCATGGGCTGATTCTGGAGGTAAATACCTACATGTTCCCGCCGCTGCGCCGCGATCCTTCTATGATCGGTCAAAATGAGCGGTTTACTCCGGAGGAAGCGGCATATTATCATCTTGAGCGTTATCGGCTCCAGTACGGGGAAGAAACCTACCTTGAATACCTTCGCCGAGTCGTGCGCGGGCTTGCAAGTCCGCCCGGACTGGACGAATATTGCGTTGATCCGTTGGACGGAAAAATCCGATGCAGGGCAGGTAAAGCGGCGTTTTGGATTACTTGGGACGGCTGGCTGACCCCTTGCGGGATGATGCCCGAACCGAAGATAGACCTTACGGACGGGCGATTTGCTGAAAATTGGCAGCGTCTGACCGTCGAGAGTGAAGCGCTGATCCTTTCGGGAGTGTGCGCTAAATGCCCTAATCAGCAGCTTTGTCATGCCTGTGCCGCCATGGCAATGGCGGAAACCGGCAGCCCTTCCGGAATTCCGATGTATCTTTGCGAGATGGTTGGAGCGCTGAAAAAGTTGGCTTTTGAGGAACTTAAGCAGAGCGCGCCGGATAAGGGTGAATAGGAATATACGTGAATTCTGCGTGGATATGCACTGCATATGCGTCGCAAATCAATAAAATTATTTTAGGAGGCAAACAAATTGAAAAAGTTTAAACGCGTACTTGCTTTATTGCTTTCGATTTGCATGATGCTCGGCGTAGCTCCGCTGAGTATCCTTGCGGCGGACAGCAGTATCACGACTGCGGCTGAAGACGCAGATGGCAGCGATACTTTCTACCGTATCTTCCATTTGGACTGCGGGCGCAAGTATTTTTCCGTTGCTCAGATTGAAGCGATCATTGACACGATGGCTGAGAATAACTACACCCATTTGGAACTGGCTGTAGGCAACGACGGTCTGCGCTTCCTGCTGAACGATATGTCGGTTACAGCGGACGGAACAACTTATTCCAGCGACGATGTAATCGCCGGTATCCAAGCGGGCAACAAGAATTACTATGATGCCGGCAATGTCAACGAGCTGACCGAGAGTGAACTGGATTCTATTATCGCTTATGCCAAAGGCAAAGGGATTGCCATTATTCCGCTGATCAACACTCCGGGACATATGGACGCGATCTTGGAGGCTATGGGGTATGTTGGAATAGAGAATGCCGCCTACAGCAGCTCCGCCCGCACGGTAGACGTGACAAACACCCAAGCGGTGAATTTCACTTTGGCGCTGGTCAACAAGTATATTGAGTACTTTGCGAATAAGGGCTGTACCATCTTCAATATAGGCGCGGACGAGTACGCTAATGATATTCAAAGCAATCCGCAGTTTGCCGGTTTAATTTCTTCCGGTAATTACAAGTATTTTGTGGAATATGTAAATCAATTGGCTGCTCAGGTGAAGGCTGCCGGAATGATTCCTATGGCATTCAATGATGGCATTTATTATAATGGGAATACTTCCAGCGGTACATTTGATACTGATATTCTGATTGCTTATTGGTCCTCTGGCTGGAGCGGCTATGACGTGGCTTCTGCTTCCTATCTGGCAAATAAGGGCTTTAAGATTATCAATACTAACGGCAATTGGTATTATGTACTGAATGCGGCAAACGGCACCAGCATCAATACCGCTCTTTCCAATATTCAAAGCACACCCTACAACAATGTTATGGGCAGCGGGACTATGGATGTAGCCGGCGCCATGCTCTGCTTTTGGTGTGATAGCCCAAGCTACAGCTATGACAACACCGAGGCGACCAATGTAGCCAATATGATCTCCGCTTTTGCCGGGGCTAACTCGGATGTGTTTACTTCCTCGTCCAACGAAGACAAAACTTCCGGCATTGTTGCTGCTGCTGCTTCTCTGACTCCTAACAGCAGTACGACTCTGAGTTTGGCAAACGGAGAGGAAGCTGCTTGGAGTTCTTCTGATGAAAGTGTGATAGTTCTGTCCTCTTCGGACGAGAACGGCATTTCTGCGGTTTCCGAAAAACTTATTGCAGCGAAAGTTACCGCGACTGCTGTTGGCGAGGGAACCGCGACTATTACCGCGCGAACTGAAAATGAAGAATATACTGCCGACATCACTGTGGAATATATCGAAAAGAATATTTATGTTACAGTGAACCAGTCACTCATTATTACCGATTCCACCGGCAACTACGAGAGCAGTTCCACCGGCGAAGGATTAAATACTAACATTGCCACAGTGGACGTGAAGGGTAAAACGGTTGAAGGCAGTACCACCAAAACCTTGGGCAGCACTGTGTCCATGAACAGCAACGGTACTTACACCGGCGTGATCTCCGACGGCAACAACTATCTGGTGCTGAACGGTACAACGATTTCCAGCACCACCGATATTAACCAAGCTACTGAGTGGACGGTGACCCGGAGTAACAATAATTACACCATCAAGAGCGGCAACTATTATCTGTCTCGCAGCAATACTAGTTTGACTACCTCTACCTCTAACTCTAACTCCGCAAGCACTTGGTCTTACTCCAACGGCTTCTATTACACCAGCGGACGCAGCTATTACCTCCGCACCAGCAATGGCGTTTGGCAGCTCAGCAATAGCAATAGCAATAGCAATAGCAACAGGGGTCAACTCTACTCCGTCACTACCAACACCACCGCTCCGGTTAACGAAACCACCATTACCTTCACTGGCGTGGCGTTAGGGACTACAACTGTTGTTGTCGGTAATACCAAGTATATTATCAATGTTGTTGAAGAGGATCTGAGTACAGTTGATCCTTTAACTGTTGAGTTTTGGATTACAAACCGTAAGGTTACTGCAAATGGAAGTAACAGTATAGATATTGAGGCTATCGCCGAGGGCGTCTACAGTGAAAGCGGCGCGTTGCTCGCTGACTTGATTTCTGCTACAGGTACGGCTGAAGGAAGCGATGTGGTGTTCTGGAAAGGCTCTCGCCTTGATAGCAGCCACCAGCAGACCGCTGATAACGGCGTGGATCAGACCAAGAACGGCACGGACTTCACCTACATCCGCTACTGGAACAATTCTTGGGCATACTCTGCTAACGGCACAGATTGGATAGAAGTGGTCGACGGTGACCAAATCGTGGCTTACTACCTTCAAAAGACCGACGTTACAAACGAAGTGACTA
>CAZMTU010000059.1:0-14389 GCA_964569225.1 uncultured Lachnospiraceae bacterium
GGAATCGGATTCATAAATTGCCATACATGCTCCCTCTGCCGGCGGTTTTCTCACCAATCAAAGCTGCGGGGCCGACCGACGCTCTCCAGCGCTTCAAAGCCCTGCTGTCTAAGCACTTCATAGACCCCAATCGCCGCCGCGTTCGATAAATTCAGACTGCGCAGATTGATACGCATAGGGATCCGTACGCAATGCTCAGGGTGACGCTGCAGCAATGATTCGGGCAACCCCGCCGTTTCTTTTCCGAAGACTAAAAAAGCCCGTTGAGGATAGCTTACATCAGTATGCCTGCGGGGCGCCTTTGTTGTAAAAAAATACATGGTTTCACCGGCATTTTGGGTTAGAAAAGCCTCCAAATTCTCATAATAGGTAATATCCAGCTTGTCCCAGTAATCCAGCCCCGCCCGCTTTAATTTCCGGTCATCGACAGTAAAGCCCATGGGCTTTACTAAATGCAGCGCCGCTCCGGTAGCAGCGCAGGTTCGGGCAATATTACCGGTATTCTGGGGAATTTCCGGTTCAACCAGCACAATATTAATGTCTGCCATAAGTGTTTTTCTCCGTTTATAATATCGTTTAATGAATATAATAGTCGCCTCATTTAAAGCAGCTTTGAAATTAAGCCTTATTATAGCATAGGAACTGTTTCATAATAGCATAAATTTTTGAAATTTGCAATATTTTTTACATTTTATCTATTTCTTTTTCGGCACAAATGTAGTATAATTTATTCTGTATTATTATAGGTTATGAGGTATATAGATCAATGAGCTTACTGAATAAACTGTTCGGAACCAACAGCACCAAGGAAATTAAGAAAATCACCCCTATGGTAAACGCCGTGGAAGCGCTCGCCGACAAATACGCGGACATGACTGACGAGGAACTCCAGTCCACTACGCCCGCGCTGAGAGAACGGCTGACTGCCGGTGAAACGCTGGACGATATTCTGCCTGACGCATTTGCCGCCGTTCGGGAAGCGGCTGACCGTGTGTTAGGCAAACGTCCCTTCCGGGTTCAAATTATGGGCGGAATCATCCTACATCAGGGACGGATTGCTGAGATGAAGACCGGCGAAGGTAAAACGCTTGTAGCAACAATGCCCGCGTATTTGAACGCCCTCACCGGCGAAGGCGTCCACATCGTCACTGTCAATGAATACCTTGCCCGCTGCGGCGCTGAAGAGATGGGACGGGTTTACAGCTTTTTAGGGCTTTCCACCGGACTCATCGTTCATGATCAATCCAAGGAAGAAAAAATTGCCGCTTACGGTGCCGATATTACCTATGGGACCAACAATGAATTCGGCTTCGACTATCTGCGGGACAACATGGTGATCTACAAAAAGGGCATTACCCAGCGGGGACATGTCTATGCCATCGTAGATGAGGTAGACTCTATCCTCATTGATGAAGCCCGCACCCCTCTGATCATATCAGGCGAAGGCGAAGCCTCTACCGAGCTTTATGACAAGACTGACAAGCTGGTTTCAAAAATGCGCTGCTTCCGCATCAAGGAAATCGATGAAAAAATGCAGACAGATGAAGTGGAGGTCGATCCCGACGCCGACTACATTGTAGACGAAAAGGCACGTACCGCAGTACTGACCGCAAAGGGCATTGCTAAGGTGGAAGAATACTTTGAGCTGGAAAACTACTCTGATCCTGAAAATTCCACCATCGCCCACCATGTATCCCAAGCACTGAAAGCACACGGCGTATACAAGCTGGATGTGGATTATGTGATCAAGGACAATCAGATTCTCATTGTAGATACCTTTACCGGACGTATTATGCCGGGCAGAAGATGGAGCGATGGTCTGCACCAGGCAATCGAAGCTAAGGAACATGTTAAAATTGAAAAAGAAAACAAAACCTTGGCGACCATTACCTTCCAAAATTACTTCCGTATGTACAAAAAGCTCTCCGGTATGACCGGCACTGCGCTTACAGAGGAAGAGGAATTCCGCGAAATCTACAATCTGGACGTAGTGGAAATTCCCACTAACATGCCCATGATCCGAAAGGATCATCCCGACGTCGTATACAAAAACGTAAAAGGCAAATATGACGCCATTGTAAAGCAAATCATCGAATGCCATGAAAAGGGGCAGCCTGTGCTGGTGGGTACGGTTTCGGTTGAAAAATCAGAGGAACTGTCCAAAAAGCTCTCAAAAAATGGCATCAAGCATACGGTCTTGAATGCAAAATACCACGAACGGGAAGCGGAAATAGTAGCGCAGGCAGGTAAGCTGGGAACCGTTACCATTGCGACCAATATGGCCGGGCGCGGTACGGATATTCTGCTGGGCGGAAATCCTGAATTTCTCGCCAAACAGGATATGCGCAAGATGGAATACGATGAAGATATTATTGGGCTTGCTATGGGCTCAAACCAATCGGTTTCCGAAGAAGTCATTGCCGCCCGCAAAGTCTACCGTGAACTATACGAAAAGCACAAGCTCGCCATTGCGCCTGAAGCCAAACGGGTAAAAGAAGCAGGCGGTCTGTTTATTATCGGCACCGAACGGCATGAGTCCCGCCGAATCGACAATCAGTTGCGCGGCCGTTCCGGACGTCAGGGCGACCCCGGCGAATCCCGTTTTTATCTTTCTTTGCAGGATGACCTGATGCGGCTCTTCGGCAGCGAGCGCATCGCCGGCATTGTTGACCGTCTGGGACTGGGCGACGATGATCCTATTGACGCCAAAATTCTCTCCAACTCTATTGAAACCGCTCAAAAGCGGTTGGAAGACGCTAACTTTACCCGCAGACGAAATGTACTCGCCTACGACGATGTTATGAACCAACAGCGTAACCTGATCTACGCACAGCGTCGGGAAGTGCTGGACGGAAAGGATATGCATGAAAAAATCGTATCCATGATTCATCAGTCGCTCGCCGACGCCGTTCATAACTGCTGCGCCGCAGAAAATCCTTCCGAATGGGCATTTGAAGAGCTCCGAAACGAATTCTTTGGCTTCCTCTGCACACCTGATGACTTCAAATACACCGAAGAAGCGCTGAAATCGCTCACTGCTGAGCAAATTCTAACCGAACTGGACGAGCGGGCAATGAAGATTTACGCTTCCAAAGAAGAAATGTTCGGCGCAGAACAGATGCGTGAAATCGAACGGGTCATTCTACTGAGAAATGTCGATCTGCGCTGGATGAATCACATCGACGCAATGGACGATCTGCGGGATTCCATTGGTCTGAACGCCTATGCGCAGCGCAATCCGTTAAATGAATATCGGATTGCAGGCGCCGATATGTTTGACGATATGATCGCACAGATCCAAATCGGCACTGTCCGAGGGATTTTGTCAGTGATAAAACAGCAGCCCATCCGCCGGGAAGCGGTAGCAAAAGTAACAGGCGAAGGTCATCCCGGCGCAATTTCGTCCACTCAACCCAGACGCCCAGGGCAGGCGCCTGTGCCGTCCAAACCAGGTCAGCCTCCCAGACCGATGCCTGCCCGCCGTCCTGTAAAGAAGGTCGGTCCCAACGATCCATGCCCCTGCGGAAGCGGCAAAAAGTATAAAAAGTGCTGCGGCATGTCTGACGGCGCTACTCAATAAATTTCCTGATACAGTCCGGTCTGAAAGCACTTTCAGACCGGCATCTACACCTTTGCGTTTTCTGTACGGTATACCGAACAAATATCGTACGCACAGACTATAGTTCGCACCCAGAAAGGACGGTTATAAACATGGGTTTTGGGCTGCTGTTTATCGGATATACCATGATGCTGACTGTAGGCCCCCAAATCAACGCGGAGTTAGGGCTTGGCATTGATGTTTTACCAGATATAGTGGGCTACCTGTTTTTCTTCTTCGGACTTCGAAAGCTGCGTCCTTACTCTAAGCACTTCAGCACCGCGTGGTGGTTGAATATTCCGCTGATCTGTGTAGGCAGTATAATTCTGGGTTCAGAACTGCTGGCGCTATTCGGACTGTGGCACCGTTCTATTGCCGTTCTGCTTTATTATGTTGATTACATTCGGCTTCCTCTGCTGATTTTCTTTCATATTTATCTTTGTCTCGGCATAAAGGACTTGTCCAACGAAGTAGGTCTGCCCAAGATCGTTCGCCGTTGCTATTCCGCTATGATATTTGTTACCGGCAATTATTTTCTGCAAATGCTGACAAATACTCTTCCGCCGATACTGGGACTGATGGCATTGCTGCTTCATTATTTCGTTTATTTTTTTATGCTATTTCTTTTATTTTCCTGCTATGCCCAGATCGTCTATGCAGACCAAACGGATGATGAGCAGAAATCTATTCCCAACCCGTTGCTGAAGCTTCTGGAAAAACAACAGGAAAAGCATCGGAATAAAAAGTAACTCGGTTATATCCGCATTATTAAGGAGGATTCCTATGGGATTTGCTTATTTGATCGTCGGTTGTTTTTTTCTGCTGAACCCCAGCATCAGCATCTTTGATCTATTGCCGGATTTCATCGGATACGCCTGCATTCTGAAAGGCATTTCAAAGGTTTCCAAGCTTTCTGCCGATTTTGAAAGCGCATATCGGGATTTCAGAAATCTTTTTATCATTACCCTGATCCGGATGCTGACACTGCCGCTTGCCGGCGGCAGCGATCAGCTCTGGATGCTATTGGTTGTATTCTGTTTTGGATTGATCGAAGCATTTTTCACTTGCCGTGCCTTCACTTCCCTGTTTGAAGGCTTCAGCTATACGGCGGAACGCGGAGAAAGTAATGCGGTATTTGGAAAATGGTCCGAAACTCGTTTGATCACTTTGATTTTTCTTATTGCCCGACAGGCGCTCTGCATTCTTCCAGAGCTGTCGCTGCTATCCAGCAGCGACTATGGCGTAGTGTCCGTTTGGGGAGTGCAATCGCTTGCTCAATACCGCTTAATCTTCAATCTGTTTGCCGCAATCTTTTCTCTTGCTATAGGTATCTTCTGGTTTATCAAAATCAGAAAATATTTCAAGGGTATAAAAGAGGATCGGGACTATATGACGTCGCTGGAAGAAAAATACCGCATCCAAATAGGAGAAAATCAATCGGTTCTTCGCCGATATGCACTGCGTTTTTCAACGATTATGCTGGCAATAGCGGCTCCTCTCTCATTGGAGCTTCCATTTGACGGCTTTAATTATCTGCCCCATACGGTCTTTGCCCTGTTGATCACCATTGCGGCATTTCATCTGACGCCTTATATGGGTTCAGACGCATCCAAACCCGCTAAATGGTCACTGCTTTATACCATTGTCAGCGGAATTGTCTGGATTTATAATCTTATTTATGTACAGTTAATCTTTGGAGATATGTTGGCTTCAACAGAAGAAGGTCTTACCGTTTCCTATGCCAGCGTACTGAAGCTGGCGGTGCAAAAAGACTTTTTTGCGCTTGATGGTTTTGTTGCGCTCTGTGTTCTCACACTGCTGGAAGCGATCTGCTTCTCCATATTGGTTTTCCATCTTACGAAACTGCTCAATCGCATTCTGCTTCAGCATACGCCCCTTCCTGAAAAGTATTCTGCTGTCCGCAATCCTGAAGAGGAATCTCTTGACGTATCTCTGCCTTCCGTCAAGGATTTTGCGCCGGTTGCTGCTTACAGCAGAGTCACCTGTATGAAAATCTCCGGATGGATTTGCGCCGCCATGACCCCTATCCAAACCGTGCTGTCCTTTCTTTTTCCTGCCTTCTGGCTGATTTCAGCGTTTTTCCGCGTTATATGGGCAATTCTTTTCTATCTGACTGTTTCCAAAGCAAGAGAATTAGTTAATACGTCAGATTATGAAGAAATATCCAAAGATATCAACATTCTTTAAGAAGGATTTAATGAAATGACTATGAAAAGACTTCTTTCCGTTCAGGATATTTCCTGTTTCGGAAAATGCTCCTTGACGGTTGCACTGCCTATTGTTTCGGCAATGGGGATTGAATGCGCGGTCCTGCCCACAGCGGTACTTTCCACCCATACAGGCTGCGGCTTTACAGGTTATACCTTTCGGGATCTGACCGAGGACATGCCTGCTATCGGTGACCACTGGGAAAAACTGGATCTATGCTTTGATGCGCTTACCAGCGGCTATTTGGATTCCACCCGACAAATCCAACTGGTGAATGAGCTGTTCGGACGATTCGGAAAAAACGCACTTAAAATCGTCGATCCCGTCATGGGAGATCACGGTCATTTTTATGCCGGTTTCGATGCATCTTTTGCCCGAAAAATGAAAGAACTCTGCCGAGGCGCCGACTATATCCTTCCGAATTTAACCGAGGTTTCTTTTCTGTTGGACATTGCTCCACCGAAATCTGCCGATGAAGCAGCGCTGAAATCACTGCTTCCCCGTCTTTGTGAGGCGACCGGCTGCCGCCATGCGGTAATTACCGGCGCGCGCCCCGCGGATCATCTGCAGGGAGCGATCGCTTATTCGGTCCAGACCGGAGAATTTACCGCCGCTTATAACGAACATATCGCCGGTCAGTTTCACGGCACCGGTGATATTTTTACCGCAGTCTTTTCAGGCGCATTGACCTTAGGCTTTGATCTGCAAAAAAGTCTGCAAATCGCGGTAGATTTTACGCTGGAGGCGATTCAACAGACGCTGAATGATCCCGCTCATTACTATGGAGTAAAATTTGAAAAGGCGCTGCCTCAGCTTATTTCCATGATTTCCTGAACTGGCAAAAATTTTGTCTTTCATTTTTTGAACCAGTCGTTTATAATATGTATATATTGCAAGTAGACGCACTTATCTTACAGAAAGCGAGTATACATATGGATTACCTTAGAATCGGGGACAGCAAACTGAAAATTACCCTTACTGAAGAAGAACTCCTTTTTTACGGAATGGATCTCTCCGCACTGGATTATGCCAGCACCGAAACCAGACGGGCATTTTGGGCTATTTTGGATGATGCTAAGCACGCTACAGGCTTTGATGCGGCGGCTACTAAAGTCTGTGTACAGATTTACACATCCAAAACCGGAGGCTGTGAAATGTTTGTAACCGAAGCCGATGCTTCAGTCAATGAGAAATCTATGGCACTGACCGTATGCGGTATTTTGCCTAAGTTATATGAAAAAACGATTTGTAAATTTGATTCGCTTGCCGCTCTGCTGACTGCATGCAAAGTACTCAGCGCGCAAGGCTGCGACTGTGAAAGCAGCGCTTGGCAGCGTACCTCCCATTGCCCAGACAGTATAAATGCCGAATCTGCTCAGCACGAAGATTCAGCTTATTACCTTTATATAGAGGGCAATCAAAATGTAAAAAATACTGCTCAGGCAGTAACTTCCTCCCGCATATTAGCAGAATTTGGGCAGTTAATGCCGCTAAACAATTCATCTATGAACAGTCTGTCTATCGGTAATTTACCCGTAAGCACGCCTATTGACAACGCCGCTTTTCTTACTGAGCACTGTGTTTGTCTGATCGAACATGACGCTGTAGAACAGCTCAGCCGTTTGGCAGTCTGATAAAATTTTTTCCGAACAGGAAACTTTACTAAAAGAAGGGACGTATTATGACACTGGATGAACTTAAGGAAAAATGCATGAGCTGTCAGCAATGCGCGCTTGGACAAACAAGGACCAATTTGGTATTCGGTATCGGTAATCCAAACGCCGTTCTGATGTTCGTAGGCGAAGCGCCCGGTGAAAACGAGGACCTGACCGGTACGCCTTTTGTGGGACGCGCAGGCAAACTATTGGATAAATATTTGGAGCTGGTGGATATCCCCCGCGAAGATGTATACATCACCAATATTTTAAAATGCAGACCGCCTAAAAACCGTGATCCCGAAGAGGGGGAGCAAGATTGCTGCATTGACTATTTAAGGGAACAAGTCAAGCTGATCCGTCCGAAAATGATCGTCTGCTTAGGTCGTATTGCAGCCATGCGGCTGATCAAACCAAATTATAAAATTACAAAGGAGCACGGTACATGGATTCAAAAGGGCGCTTTTGAAATGACCGCTGTCTATCATCCTTCTCTGCTGCTTCGCGGCAATCCTACTTATAAAGAACAAATGCTTACCGATATGAAAGTGGTCGCAGAAAAATACAGGCTTTATAAAAATATATAATTTTCTTTGAAAAAACGCTGCAAAAAACGCAGCGTTTTTCTGTCTTTCAAAGTGAAATAAAATTACAGCGCTGTCTTGATCCCTTGGTTTATTCCCCTTTTGAATAATCAAAATTTTTCATTAAATTGTAAAAAAATTAATAGATATCAGTTAAAGAATATGGTACAATTTATACATAATATTATAGTGAATAATTGACATTCAAAAAAGGAGTTTTTTCATGAGCAAACCGATTCGATTGTTGAGCGCTTTTTGTTCACTCTGTCTGCTGCTTCCCTGTATCGCCCTGTTTAGCTGCCGCAGTCAAACAGATGATTCAGCTGATCAATCTTCCACGCTTTCTGGCAGTGAAGATCCCGCCACTACCACATCTCCTGATGATTCCGGCAATTCTAATGACCCAAACGCGAATCTTCCGCTGCCTGCCTCTATTGAAGTAGGTAAGCTTCGCGTACAGCTCCTCAGCGACCGTATGGTTCGAATCGAGGTAAAAGGTCCTAAGGGCTTTGAAGACCGCCCCTCTTATACTGTAGTCAAGCGCCGCGGCTTCCCGGACGTTGACTACACTGCTGCCGAAGAGGGAGATTATAATGTTATCACCACTTCAGCCTATAAAATTTATTTGCCCAAAGATGCTAAAACGCCGGCAGGTTCTTACATTACTTCGCCTGACGGAACCGTTCTCTGGACATATGAATCGAATACCGACAGCAATGTATACCTGCCTTCTCCTTCCGATGAGCTTAACAGCTGGTATTTTACCGATGCGCCCAGAGTAATTCCTTCTGAAAACGGTTACTCTCCTTCCAATGAGCGGAACAACGGCTGGGATTTATCCAACGACGCTACCGATCTGTTCGTTTTTCTTCCTCAAGGCAGCTATGAAAATTTTACCTCGGATTTTATTTCGCTCACCGGCTCCTCAGAAATGATCACCCTGAATATGCTGGGATACTGGGATTCCCGTTGGTATGCCTATACTACCGAAACAGCGCTGCAGCAAATTCAGGACTATCTTGACCGCGGTTATTCCATTGATGTACTGGTAATCGACACCGATTGGAGAACTACAGAAAACGGAGTAGGCTATAACATTAACAAACAGCTCTTCCCCAATATGGCGGAATTTCTGGAAAAAGCCCACGAAATGGGCGTCAGCATTGTTTTTAACGATCATCCCGAACCGGTATCCGGTACCAGCAGTCTGTTGGATCAAAAGGAAGTTGAATACCGCAATAACAATCTGAAGCTGATCCTGTCACTGGGACTTGATTACTGGTGGTATGACCGTAACTGGAGCGTTGCGTTGAATCCTATCAAGGACGGCATTTCCATTTACGCTTCCGGCATGTATGCTTTCCAGTGGATCACCGAAGATTACTATAACAGCATTACTGACGTAAATGAATACGCCCGCAGAGCTTTGATCATGGGGAATGTAGATGGCATTCTCAATGGCGTATTGGAGTATGCTCCGGAAATTTCCGCGCATAAATTCTCTATCCAATGGACAGGCGATATTGAAAGCCTTCCTGAGGATCTTGAAGATGAAATTTTTAATGCTGTTTATGGCGGTGCTGAACTGGGGCTTCCATACGTCAGTGCAGACATCGGCGGACATCGGTTTGAAGTAAGCGACGATATGTATGTACGATGGATGCAATTCGGCGCACTTTCACCTATTTGTCGGGTCCATTGTACCAAACCCTTATCCCGTATGCCTTGGTTATATGGCAAAACGGCGGAAGAGGTTACACATCAGTATGTAGATATGCGTTACCGTCTGCTGCCTCTTTACTATGCGCTGGCACATGAAAATTATGAAACCGGTCTGCCTTTGCTAAGACGGCTGGATATTGCCTATCCTCAATATGCGGAATCGTCCGCTAATGACGAATATCTGCTTGGGCAGACAATTTTGGTAGCGCCACTGACAGACAGTTACGGAGCCGTCAGCGATTTTATCCTTACCTCAAACGGTCAACCGGGACTGCTTGGCGAATATTATACCAATAAGAGCCTAAGCGGTGATCCCGCATTCACCCGGCAAGATGAATCAATTTACTTCGACTGGGGACAGGGCGCTCCTGACGGACTGTCGGTCAGCGATAATTTCTCCATTCGTTGGAGCGGCGAAATTACAATCGGCTCAGAAGATACCATTCTCCGCTTTTTGGCCGATGACGGTCTAAAGGTTTGGATAGATGATAAATTGGTTGCCAACGGCTGGACAGTTTACGATCAGCAATTCTCCACTGATCCTTTAAAAGCCGGTTCCACTCACACAATTAAAATCGAGTACTTTGACGCCACCTCTTACGCCCATTTTTATCTGACCGCAGTTTCGAATAAAGGCGTTTCACGTGATGTTTTCCTTCCCGATGGCGAATGGATGGATGTTTGGACAGGCGAACGCATTGTAGGTCCTACCACTATTACAGTTACCCACGGGCTGGAAACCTCCCCTATTTTTGTACGTATGGGTGCTGTGATCCCGCTTGCGGACAACATGTCGAATACCGGCGAAAAAGATTGGAGCCATCTGACATTGGATGTTTATCCCAGCGCTGATAAAGACGCTTCAACTGTATTATACGAGGATGATACCAAAACCGTTGCATATAAAGACGGGCAGTACCGCACTACTAACATTTCACTTATACCGAATTCGGAAAAACAAGGGCTGATTACCTTGCAAATTGAAGCTGCTAAGGGCAATTTTGAAGGCGCGCTCGCCTTTACCGAACGAAGCTGGACTATTCGTCTGCACGGACGCTCCGACTGGGGCGAACTTACAAAGCTGTTAGTGAACGGCAAAGCAGTAGAATGGACGGTACTGGAACAGGATGCCGAAGGGGATCCCTTTGCGAATCAAGGCGGGGCGCTGGACGGTATCATCTACGAGATTACCTTCTCCGCCTCTGTAACACAGGCGTGTACCTTGGAAATAGAATTCAGTTCAGCCCAAACCTACCCCGATAATCCCGGTTATGATAAGACTGCCGCAGAATTTACGGTAGATATTGAAAAAATTACAAAATCTGAAGGCGATGTAAACCTTACCGCCTACGGCAATAAGGACTGGGCAATCTTCGGCGCCATTGATGTAAATACCACCTTCCGCAAACAAACAGAAAACCATCTGATCGGTACACCGGTTTCTATTGACGAACCCTTCGGCTTTACCGATAATTATACCATTTCATGGTCAGACGGCGCTGAACGCAGTACGGGCTTCACTACTAACGGAATGGTCTCAAAGCACAGCTTTAATTTGACGTTGAAGGTTTCACCTGAAACAACTTGCTATAAGCTCTATCTGGGCGGTTACCAATCGGTAGCAAAGCTAACCGTAAGAGATCGTGCCGGAAATGTTAAAACCTTCACCTTCGGAGATCTGAAAACCAACTATTACCGCATAATCACATTAGCTTGCACTTCCGATGCCGAAAGTGAACTGTATATCAGCTATTCACTTCTCAGCGGTAATAATATTACGCTTGCCGCAGTTGCCGCTTCCGACGGAACGGTGGTTGATGTTGAACCCATAGATCCCACGCCTGCTGATTCCGGCATTTCGGTCGTGACGCCTTTTACCGGCACTTTTGACCTGACTGCTGAAGGCATTGTCGACTGGGAATATTACGGCAAAGTCAACAATACTGACAACACCACTGAACAGCGCAAAGCCAATGCCGCGGACCGCATTGAAACGGTATTTGACAGCTCACAAACCCATGATGACAATAAAGCGGTTGTTAAATGGAGTGACGGTGCTCAGCTTAATTCGGCAGAAACCCGTCACGGCATTAACACGTCGAATTCGATAACAGTGAAGCTGAATGTTGAGAACTGCACTCAGGTAAAGCTGCTTCCCGGCTGTTGGAATGCAACGAACATGATGGTACTTTATGATGAAAAGGGCACAGCACTTGAAAGCGTAAAACTGCTGAGCGCCGGCAGCAGCGCTCAACTGGCATTGGTAACAATTGATCTCAGCAAATATGACGTCAGCGAGCTGACTGTAAAATTCACCTGCACCAGTTCAAATGGCGGAAATGTATCGCTGGCTGCTGTTACCTTGGGGTAAATGTTTCGCTCAAATTGATATAGCAGAATAATTTTGAACCGCGCTCAATTGTAACATCTGTACAATTGGGCGCGGTTCATTTATTTCTGAGCGGGAAATGCTCTCATTTAACGGTGCATTTTGACACCAATACTGGAACGGGGATCTCTCATGTTATCATACCGCCGCGCCACTTTCTTCCCCTATTGAAGCATAACCGCAACTCCCGACCATGGATCGCCACAATCACTGTGGAAAAATCAATGATCACATACTGTCCATTCCGATCTACAACTATATTGCCAATATGATAATCGCCGTGCTGATATATATTTTTTTGCTTTAGAATAATATTTAATCATTTTTCTTCTAAAGAAAAATTCCGCTCAGAATTATTTTCTGAGCGGAACATTTTTTTAAATCAATCACACGATTCCTTAGCAATATCTGCGAAACGCGCATGGGTAACAAGCGCGAGATCGTCAGGCGCGATAAATATTTGTGCACCGATACGACCGCCGCTGATGATTATACGGTCATACTTTTTTGCGGAAACGTGAATTACAGTTGGAAACTGCTTTTTCATTCCGATAGGGGTGCAGCCGCCTCGAATATAGCCGGTAACCCGGTTAATATCCTTTACATGAATCATTTCAATCGCCTTTTCGCCAACTGCGCGGGCACATTTCTTAAAATCCAGTTCTTCAGCAATAGGCAGCACAAAAACATAGTAGCCACCGCTTTTGCCTACCGTCACTAAAGTCTTGAATGAGGATTCATAGGGCTGATGAAGCCTATCGGCAATGGTTACACCGTCGATAAATTCTTCACATTCATATAGATTAAGCTCGTAGGGAATTTTTTGAGCATCCAATTGCCGCATGGCATTGGTTTTTACTTCTTTTCCCATCTTTTTCGCGCTCCTGCCTCTTTCTGGTTGTTCGGATTTTTAAAAAATTGATAATAGCTGCATTTTATCATGCCATTATACAGCTTGCGCACTTTATCTGCCCGTCTGCCGTATAGCTTCTCAAAGCTTTCATGAGAAGTTAACACATAAATTTGCCAAGCATCCAGCGTTTTGAAATGCTCGCCCATGGCTCGGTAAAGCGCTTCAGTTTGCTCCACCGTAAAAAGCCGCTCCCCGTAAGGAGGATTGCAAACGATCGTCCCCCGCCGACCGCCTGTTTTAATTTCCAGCGCGTCACGCTGAAACGCCTTTACCCATTTAGTAACACCTGCTCTGCGGCAATTTTCCTTGGTCAGTTCTACTGCGGCCGAATTAATGTCTGAAGCGTAAGCTTCAAAAGCGCAATCCTGACGGATCACCGACTTTGCTTCCTCTCTCGCTTCACTCCATAAATTAGGGGCAAATTGTACAAATTTCTCCGCCGCGAAGCTGCGGTTCAGCCCCGGTGCAATATTCGCCATTTTCAGCGCCGCTTCAATGGGGATCGTTCCGCTGCCACACATAGGATCCCAAAAAAGCACATCCTCTCTGGGACGGGCAATTGTACACAGTGCCGAAGCCAGCGTTTCTCGTAAAGGCGCTGTATTGGACTGCGGACGATAACCACGCTTGTGCAAAGTAAGCCCACTGGTATCGATCATGAGCGTAACCTGATCCCGCAGCAAGAAAAATTCCACAGGATAAATAGTTCCGCTTTCTTCAAACCAGCTAAGATGATACACCGATGATAACCGATTCACAATCGCTTTTTTAATAATTGACTGACAGTCCGGCACACTGAACAGTTTGCTTTTGATTGAATGCCCTGTCACCGGAAAGGCATCCTGCCTGCCAATCCAATTTTCCCATGGAAGCCCTTTCACGCCTTGAAAAAGCGCTTCAAAGCTGTCCGCCTCAAAGGTTCCTATTCTGATATATAACCGTTCGGCATAGCGCAGCCAAAGATTACAACGCGCCACAGCGGCAGGATCTCCTTCAAAGGTGATCCTGCCGTCGATGGTTTCTATCCGATGATAGCCCAGTGCGTCAATTTCTTCTCCTAACAGCTTTTCAAGCCCGAACAGGCAAGTTGCCACAAATGTCAGTCGATCTGCCATCAGTGTTCCGTCCTTTCGCGCGGTCGATCAGTCGCCCCGCAATGTTTTTACAAATCCGTTTACATCTGCCGAGCAGATATCCCCGCCGATCACCTTGTTCCGATAGACCAATAAATTGGCATAAACTACGCCGTCATATTCGGGATAATTGGTCACCTTATAGGTATATCGCATAACTTCCTTG
>CAZMTU010000060.1:0-14191 GCA_964569225.1 uncultured Lachnospiraceae bacterium
TCTATCTGTTGGTGGGAGTGTTAATGTTTTTCATTTGGCCGTATATACAGACCGGAATATATGCCCTGGGTGATTTGGTGCTGCGCTCCGGTTACGCCGGAACATTAATTTACGGCTTCATCGAACGTATTTTGATTCCATTCGGTTTGCACCATGTGTTCTATCTGCCGTTCTGGCAGACAGGCGTAGGCGGCTCTGCACTGATTGACGGTACCATGATATACGGTGCCCAAAATATTTTCTTTGCCGAACTGGCCTCTCCTTCTACCGTAAAGTTTTCGGTAGAAGCCTGCCGCTTCATGAGCGGTAAATTCCCGGTCATGATCTTCGGACTTCCTGGGGCGGCTCTGGCAATGTATACCTGCGCGAAATCCGAGAAAAAAAAGGTGGCAGGGGGACTTCTGCTTTCCGCAGCGCTCACATCTATGCTTACCGGTATTACAGAACCTCTGGAATTCACCTTCCTGTTTGTAGCCCCGATTCTATACGTGATTCACTCTGTTCTTGCCGGTGTTTCCTATATGCTTATGCATATTTTGAAAGTGGGTGTCGGCATGACCTTCTCAGGCGGTTTGATCGACTTGACATTGTTCGGAATTTTACAGGGAAATGCGAAAACTAACTGGATCATGATCCCCATCGTGGGAGTCGTGTATTTTATCGTGTATTTCCTACTGTTCCGCTTTATGATCCGAAAGTTGAACTATATCACACCCGGACGGGAGGAGGATCAAACTGAAACTAAGCTGTATACCCGTGCCGATTATAATGCCAAAAAGAAGTCCCGGCAAAGCGCGGACGGCGAAAAAAGCGAAACCTCCGTGTTGATTTTGGAGGGACTCGGCGGGCGTGAAAATCTTGCCGGTTTTGACTGCTGTGCCACCCGTCTGCGTGTGACGGTAAAGGATTTTTCTCTCGTAAACGAACCGTTGCTGAAGCAGAGCGGTGCGGCAGGTGTAATTCAAAAGGGAAACGGAGTGCAGGTTGTTTACGGTCCGCAGGTAGCAGTAATCAAAAGTGAACTGGAGGACTACGTCCGAGAGCTGGATGACGAAAAAAAATAGGAGAAATGATACGCACCTCAAAAGTTAGACACTTTTGAGGTGCGTATTGAATTGATGAAACAAAAAAACTTAGTATCACGCTGAACAATCGCATTTTTATTTCTTTATAAAAGGCTTGACAGAAATCAAATCAAACGCTATAATATATTTATTATATAGGTTTTATATGTTTTTAAGCCGCAAATGCAGCAGAATACATCAGAAAACGGTTATTCCAAATTATTCTCCTTACCGTTCCCGCTTGATTACATGGCGGTACTGCCAGCGCCGCATTCTCATTTTTAAACCTGATTTTGTTTCGAGTCCATCCGAAATCGATCCAATTTCGTACCCAAACGGTCCTTTGATAACTGTTTAATAGGTTCTGTCCCTATTGTCACTAATCGCTTTCAAGAAGTTCTGTATCGCGCACGCAGCTTAAGCCTATTGACGCTTTAAAAGCTTATCTAAATTAGATAATTAACGAAAAAGGAGCCAATTAAATTATGCAATATAATTTTGACCAACCGATCAACCGTCATCACACCAACAGCCTAAAATACGATTTCGCCGTTTCCCGCGGACGTCCGGCGGATATTCTTCCGCTTTGGGTAGCAGATATGGATTTTCCAGCCCCCGAACAAGTGCTTACCGCCCTTTCCCGAACGGTTGCTCACGGTATTTTTGGTTATTCCGAACCGGATAAAGCATACTTTGAAGCCATTAAGGGCTGGTTTTCCAGACATTACGGGTGGACAGCAGATGCCTCTAAGCTGGCGCTTACCTGCGGAGTACTGCAAGCCATCAGCACATTGATCCGGGTACTGACAACGGAAAATGATGCCATTCTCATCTGTCAGCCAGTCTATTACCCCTTCGCCGCCACTGTAACCGAAAACAGAAGACAACTGATCGTAAGCGAACTAACGGAAGAAAATGGCATCTATCAGATAAATTTCACGGATTTTGAGCAAAAAATCATAGCAAATCAGGTCAAAGTTTTTATTCTTTGCAATCCTCACAACCCTGTCGGCAGAGTATGGACCAAATCGGAGCTTACCCAGCTTGCCGAAATTTGCCATCGGCACGGAGTTTTTGTAATTTCTGATGAAATTCACGCGGATTTTGTTTATCCGGGATATACACACACTTCGTTTGCCACGCTGGATCTTTCGCGGACCGGCTATGCCCGTTACGCCGTCTGTACTGCTCCCACCAAAACCTTTAACTTAGCGGGTCTTCATATTGCCAACACCTACATTCCGGACGATACGCTGCATAAACAGTTTATCACTGAGCTGGACGCCGCCGGATACAGTCAGTCAGGTGTAATGGGTATTGTCGCCTGTCAAGCCGCCTACACTTACGGCGATGAATGGTTGGCACAATTAAAAAACTATCTGACAGAAAATCTGGCATTTATCCGCAGTTATTTGCGCGAAAAACTGCCTGAGCTTCGTCTTGTTGAACCTCAAGGCACCTACCTGCTTTGGCTGGATTTTCGAAAGACCGGACTTTCGGACAGTGCGTTGCAGCATTTGATGACCTATAAAGCAGGCGTTTGGCTGGATGACGGCTACATATTCGGCGCCGGCGGAAATGGATTCCAGCGCATCAACATCGCCTGCCCGCGATCTACGCTGGCAGAAGCGCTTGACAGAATTGAACGGGCGCTTCATCATTCAGAATAACCGAATTAACCGCTTTTCTTTGACGCCCTTTGAGCTTGCGCAGACAGTTCTCTTTTCTCAATAGCAGGTCGCCCCTACACAGCACTTAAAAGGTGCCGCATAGGGGCGGTTATTTTATATTTCATTCTAAAAATTTATTTTTTTCATAAAACCGGACAGGTTTTGTCCGGTTTTATGGATATGATAAATATATAGAAATGAAGGAGCCAATTGCGCAAAGCGCTTTCAGCAGCCTTCATTTCAGGACTGCCGATAGATTAATAAAGAAAGTGAGAAAAAATGAAAACACCGGAATTTGAAAAAAAGCTGCTGCTTTCCGAAGCAGAATACCGCATGCTTCAAAAACTGTTTTTCAGCAAAAATGAAGTAACGCTAACCGAACAGATGAACTATTATTATGATACGCCTTATGAGGAATTTCATCGAAAGGGCATCACCTGCCGCATCCGTCAGAAGGGCAGCCGTTTAAAAGGAACGATCAAAAGCCATTTAAGTGACTCAAAAGACACCAGTATCGAACAGAGCTTCACCGTCGAAACACTGCCATATCGCTTTATAGTAAATGACCGCACCGTCTACTTGCAGGGGCAACTTTTTACTAAACGATTGGAAACAGCCCCTACCCAAGGTATTCTCCTTACGCTGGATCAAAACTGGTACCTCGGCGCCTGCGATTATGAGTTGGAAATCGAATATCTGCCTGAATTCGGTGCCCAAACCGATGGCATTTACCGTACCATACTGCAGCTTCTTCGCCATCCGGAAGCTCCGCAAAAAAGCCCCTCTAAATCTCAGAGATTTTTTGCGCAGAGAACTCGAATGCCGATAACGCCCCTTCCCTCTTTGCAAACGCACAACAGTTATTCGAATTGCCGTTGAGCGATCCGAGAAACTGTCTTTCCTTACAAAAGCTCAGAACGGCTGGCATTCTCCCTTAATCTGCCGATAAAGATGAGCGAAAATCGGCCAGCCTCTCAGACGGTCAAGCAATAAGGTCAGGTAAAAGAGGATCGATCCGATTATCGTTATCAGTAAATCGTCCACCGTATCCGCCATAGGATGTCGGCCTGCTGCTAACGATTCGGCAACCCGCAGGGAATCCTCCCCCACCGTCAGATCGCAAAAATACTCAAAAAGCTCCCAAAGAACAGCAGCGCACATGGTGATTGCAAATAGCAGCACCAGAAAGCCCGCCGGCGCCAATCGGTCGCCCTTCCACCAAATCAGCAGGAGAAAGCCTACTGTACAGCAAAGAAATCCAAAGGCGCCGTGAAGCAGCAAATCCCACCAAAAAAAGCGGTCATAAAAGCCCCCTATACTGCCAAGATCTACTGCTAAAACGGTCTGTAACGCGATCAAAAGATTGATTCCCCAAGGCACATTCTTCTTAGTTAGGCAGCCTAAAACCGGGAGAATAGCCGGAACCAAGGCCACTCCGAAAATCTGAAGATAGGCAGAAAGCTTCTGGACATCGGAAAGACCGGTATAGAGCACAGAGGTTACAATAGCGCAGAAAAATGACAGCAGCAGCGGTAGCCATAAAGCAAATTTATCAGAAATCAGTTTTTTGCGGTTCATCATCGGTTCCTTTCATAGAAGCTTGCAGCAGCATCAGCGGTCCCAGCAGACCGGAAGGAGTCAACTGCAGAAAACGGGAAAAGCCATCCCTCTGCTTTTGAACCAACGTGTTTGCCACCTCTATCTCAATGCAGTTATCCCCTGACTGTAATATACCTGTAAGTTCAAAACGGTATGGCGGAGCGATTCGAATGCCGCAATCCTTACCATTGACCGTCAGCCGGGCAGTCTGCCCCACACGTCCAAGATCCAGCGCGATCCGATCGGGCAGCCGGTCCAGCATCAGCGAAAAAGTGTATTGCATTTTTCCTGAAAAGTAAGGCAGCCTATCGGGTGAAGTTATGTTAAACAGCCGGTTTTCGATCATATAAGAACGCCAGTCGGTTAAATCATCGCTCTCTGCCAGCTTCAGCGTAAAATCAGGCGCCAGCTCTCTCAAATTAGTCCACTGTGCAACAGGCGCCAACCCTTCAGTATCGCAAAAAATCCAAAGTTCGGACTGCCCTGGAAGCAAATGCAATGCGGCGCGTCCCTCTGAAGCACTGTCTTGGACAATAACCTCCTCCAGCAAGCGCAGCCGAACAAAATTTCCCCGAACCGGCAATCGGACCAGCGTATTCGCCGTAAGACTGGACGACTCATTAAAGAAGAAAAACAAGTGATTTTCTTCCCGCTGACAGTGATAAGTTCGCAGAAGAGGAAAATTCCCTTCCACAGTCAGATCATAAATTCCCTCATTTCGCATTACGCTTGCCAGCCCTTCCAGCGGTACCACACGATAGGGCAGATCTCCCGCTTCAGCGGCAAAGACCTCCATTTGCCTTACCAATTTCTCCGGAAGATGCTGTGCGTAAGGCACAACCAATGCGCCAAAGGTTTCATTCTGAATCCAAAGCTGTCCGTCTGCAATCTTTGCATCAGTCATCAGCAGATCGGCAGGAACTATATCAAAATCAATATGCGCGTCATATAAGACCTTAGCCGGCTTTTGGGTCAGCATGGACTGGCAGCTCATCCATTCACCTTCAGCATGATAAAGAATGGCCGCAGACGCGATATGCCGTCCGCCGCTCAGCAGATGGCTCATCCGGTTGGTATAGCGCATGAGAGCGGAAAAGCCGTCAAATTGGGGATCATGTCCTTCTCCCCCAAAGTGAGGCGGGCAATCCTGATCAGGATAAGCCGGCGAAAAAGCATGAGGGACAAACCAGTTGATTCCCCGAACCAACAGAAAATCCATCAACCAGCGCATCATGGGAGCACCCTCTCCCCAGCCATAGGCGCCAAAGATCTCACACATCGCCCTTCCCTTCATTTGCGGAGACTGGTGCGCTAAAGAAGCGCCTAACTTTGCCAGCACATAATGGAAAAATTCGGGATCCACCATTCCGCCTGACGCGATGCTGGTGTGCATATAATGGGCAAAGCCGGGCAGCACCTGATGAAGCACAATATCAATGCCGCTCATATCCTGACCGTCCAGCGCCCGAAAATAATGTCCGGTGCCATATCCTAATCGGGTGTGCGCATTCATATCTTCAATGACATGACCGATATATTCTACCTCATGCGCCCGGCACCAGTTTCCGATTTGACGGCAAAAGCAATCCCGATAAAGACGGGTTGCGGCATTCATATACGCCAGACGAACCAGATGAGCATGCTCGCTTCGGTACCAAAGCTCACCAAAATAGGGCAGCGCCGCTTCACCTAATTCATCGCTCATCATTGCCAGCAGCTTTTCGTTATAAGGCAGCGCCTGACCTTCCATTCCGATTCGTTGTTCATAAATGCCGCGGTTTACACGGGTTTGCCCGATAATCCCGTTTCCGAAAGCTGGTTCGTCTGAGAAAAAGCCTGCCAGCGTATTTCCAAAATAACGGGCATAATGCGCATAATGAGGCTCATACACCGCCTCAATCTGCACCGCAACCGACTCTTCCGAAATCATATCAATGTAGTGGGCATGACCACCCCGCCGAGTTTTATAGAAGAAAAAGACCCGATAACAGCCATCCGGAATATCCCAATACAAAAATGCCTCCCGAACACCGGCGGTAAGATCAATAGGCGCGCCGGTCAGATCTTCATCAGTACCGCTGCGCCGATAGGCATATACGCCAAGCAGCTCCTCTTCCGTATTGCCCGAATCTATTATCAATGAAGCATCCTTCATAGGACCCATTACATCTACATGGTGTTCACGAATCTCCCACTGCCGATGCTCCGGATATTGAGCGGTCAGCAGACCGTTGGCATAACCGGTAGGAAATTCCTTATCATCTAAAATCCAGACCCTCATATCTCTTTTTTCACATTCGGCAAGAATACGGTCCATATCTCGCCACCAGCCCTCTCCACAGAAGTCAGGATGCGGTCTTGATTCTACGCAAAGCGCTCTGCATCCGCTGTCCGCGATCCGCTGGATTTGCTCCGGAATACGTTCATAATGATCGCCATGCTGCCAGTAAAAAGGCAGCAGATAGTTATCTTCTTTTCCCTCAAGCACATCGGTCAATCTTTGATCTTTCATTTTAGTCTCCTTAAACAGTTTGATTTTGGAAACACTTTACTAAGTTATATCATATCGCCTCACCGATCACTTGTCAAGCCCCAATCTCTCCTTTAATGAATTGTTTTTATCGCCATTATTCATCATAAAATATAAATACTTTTCAAAGACAGTCTGACAGACTAAACAAACCCGAAAGCATTCATTGTAAACAATGAAGCTTCCGGGCAGTACAATCACTTATATCAGGACCAATCCCGCGTACATTTTTTCAGCAGTTCAACCAACGTTTTCTTCTCTTCCTCGGTAAGCGCGGAAAGCAGTGCCTGATTAATCCCTTCCCCGTGACCCGCGTTATGATGCAGATAATGCCCGCTTTTACGCAGCAGCATGATTACGGCATCATCTGTGGATAAAGTAGAAATATCCGGTTCAGGGCGGCCAGATGGACGGCGCTCCCCTTTTTCCTCAGTTTTTACACCGAAATATTCCATTCCTCTCCGACACCGCAGTTCATCCGGCGAGCAATGATTCCCGCACTTAGGACACACTTCATCCTTCTCTTCATTTGTTTCCATTTCTGTCTTCACCTTCATTTATCCTCCTGCTAAATTAATTTGATTCCTTAATTGTCTCCACGTATTTCTCAATGCTCAATATTTCGCTTTTAAAAGCCATATGCTAATTCTATTGCTCAAAAATAAAAAACATTGCTTTCTGCCATACATCGCCAGCTTGAATAAAATGCATCTCAAAGCAGCTAAAACCATATCACTTGACACAAAGACCCTACAGCCCTCAGTCTGACAAAAGCCTACGGCTTCTGTCAGACTGCTCTCTTTTGCCCATTTTCAGCGAATAAATTTATCTGCCCATTCATTGAATAACATTATTTTATTCCGAAAACCATCGAAATATCCCCTTGAACACAGGATAATTTTACTTGACGCGCCCCACCGTTGTTCAAGGTGAGCGAATCCGCTCTGCCATGATAGCTTACTCCGTTCAAACGGATATTTCCGTAAGCCCAATCAAGCTCCAAATTACAGTCTGTCAGTTCAAAAGGAACCTGCAGACTTAGCTGTCCTCTTTGACAGCTTGCGGTTACAGAGCTCCCCAAATCACCTGACAAAAAAGCGGCGCCGCCATTGATTACAATAGAACTGCCTTCGGAAACGGAAATCTTTTCCAGCTTCGCTTCTCCCTGTTCCACCTCCAGACTGAACGTGCCAAACGTTAATGCGCTCTCCACATAAGCATGACCGTTTTTTACCTTCAAATGCAATGCTTCGTAGCTTTCATGAGGCAAAACAAGCACCACATCTCCTGAACGACTATTTTTAAAATAAAGCGTTCCATCGCTGATCCGGTAATCAAGGGCCTTTCCGTCATGATGCGTCAATGAAAAAGCGGCACCGGAACGGATATACAGCGAACCTGCCGTAATCTCTATTTCTAAGCTGGTAAACGCCTGTAAAGATGTTTCCACCCCACTCACCGTTCCCGTCTGAGAGGACGGCAAACCATCTGTCGCCTGTAAACTATCTCCGTTTTCCCGCGCATCCTCCTGCGCCTGTTCCGTCTGATTTATCAAATTCAAACTATCCGATCCGCCGCTCTGCGAGGAAGGCACAGTATTTACTGTCTGAGAACTGTTGTCTTGTGACTCTGCTGTTTTCTCAGGCACAATACCATTATAACCGTTCAACGCAGCAGCTAATATTGCCGTCAAAATGATTGAAATCAATTTTTTCATACGTTCACACCATCCCTGTTTCATAAAAATACAGCGTGTAGCAATCAACCGGATTTACGCAGGCTTGCTACACGCTGTACTTAAATTATATATGACTTTTTCTAAAAAGTCAATACATTTTTTTAATTTACTCAAAATATTTTTTAGGTACCTTGACAGATTTGATTTATTGTGCTAATATTAAGGTACCTAATAAATTATGGAGGAACTTATATGACCGAAAACAATATCTGCCCTTGCTGCGGGCGACATTGCGATCTGACGAAACCTCACTGTGACCGAGGAAGCGCGTATCTTCGAACAGGCGTCATTCCTGAATGCAAGCGTGAGCAGTCCAAATTTTCAAATGTATCTTGCACTGCAAACTATAACGCGATGGATACAGACAACAAGCTTATTATTAATTTGCGTGATCTGGGACACATGATCCGCTTCCTTTTTGAAGGAAAAGGAAGTCAAAAAAGAATTTTGATCATACTGCACGAAACAGGCGGTATGACGCAGCGGGAATTGACTGAAAGAATCGGGATTCAGCCCGGTTCTGCCAGCGAAGTAATCGGAAAACTTGAAAATGCCGGTCTTATTCAGCGTACACTCAGCCAATCCGACCGGCGAACTGCCGATATCCGATTGACCGAAGCCGGTCAGCTACAGGCTGAGGAGGCCATTAGACAGAGAAAAAAACGTCATCAGGAAATGTTCTCATGCTTATCTGAAGAAGAAAAGCAAACCCTACTGACACTAACCGAAAAAATAAATACGGACTGGGACAGCCGTTACCGCAATAACGAAAGGGACGCAGGATATTCTGAACCTCAGGAAAAAAACTGTGACCTTCATAAACAGCACAGTCATCACAACGGTTTTCACCGGCATTGACAGATAGGGAGAGATGGATTATGTGGAAATATATTAAAAGATATCTGCACTTTGCTGTACTTGCCGCGTTATTTATGATCGGCGAAGTGTTAATGGATTTAATCCAACCCGGACTGATGAGTCAGATCGTAGACGACGGCGTACTTGGACTTAACAACAATGGCGTCGGAAACATTCATCTGATTCTAAAGCTGGGGATTATCATGATCGGACTTGTTCTATTCGGCGGTTTGAGCGGCTCTCTGAACAATGTGTTTGTTCATATGACCGGACAAAATATTGGAAACGAAATGCGAAAAGACTGTTTCCGTAACATTATGACCTTTTCTTTTCCTCAAATAGACCGATTCGGAACCGGTTCATTGGTGACACGCGTCACCAACGATATTACGCAGGTTCAAAATTTTGTCGCGCAGTTTGTTCGCGGCATGATCCGTACAATTATGCTGACAGCAGGCAGTATCTTTTTCATGTTTCAATTAAACCGTCAGTTCGGATTCATCGTACTGTGCGCGTCTCCCCTTATCCTCGGCTGCATGGTCTTTTGCCTTTGGAAAGCGAACCCTCTCTTCTCTAAATTACAGGCGGAGCTGGATCAGATCAACGGCATATTGCAGGAGGATGTATCGGGCATTCGCATTATCAAAGCCTGTGTGCGTGAAATTTATGAAAAACTGCGCTTTGGCAAAGCCAATGACGAATTGATAAAAACACAGCTCCGTGTACTGGTTATTTTTGCGTTTATGAATCCGGTCATGAACGCGCTGATGTATATAGTTGTTATCATCATTCTGCTGGCAGGTTCCTTTCAGGTCAGCGCGGGCACTACCACACCGGGTACCATTATGGCTGCCATCACATATACTACACAGCTTCTTAACGGTATTCTGATGCTTGTCATGCTGTTCCAGAATATTTCCAGAGGTATTGCTTCATGGAAACGGGTAAAAGAAGTGCTGTACAGCGAACCGGATCTGAAAGACGGAGATTTCGACGGCAAGACACAGGCATCCGGAAAAATCGAATTCCGTGATGTATCATTCGCCTTCCCCGGAACAGAGCAGACGGTTCTGAAGCATATCAATCTCACCGTTAATCCGGGTGAAACAATTGCCGTTATGGGGGCGACAGGCAGCGGTAAAACCGCGCTCATCAGCTTAATTCCCCGTTTTTATGACGTTACAAGCGGCGCTGTTCTGGTAGACGGTGTAGACGTCCGTGACTACCGTCAAAATGCGCTGAGGGATAAGCTTGCCATTACCCTGCAGAAGAGCGAGCTGTTCAGCGTCTCCATCAAAGAAAATATCGCTTGGGGAGATCCTGACGCAACAGATGAAGCGATCGGTGCCGCCGCCGATATTGCTCAAGCAAGCAGCTTTATTCAAACAACGCCAAACGGATATGACACACCGGTCGCGGAGCGCGGAATGAGCTTATCCGGCGGTCAGAAACAACGAATCTCCATATCCAGAGCGGTTTTAAAGCCTTCCGAAATTCTGATTTTTGACGATTCGACCAGCGCGCTTGATCTGAAAACAGAAGCAAACTTATATACGGCATTGAATGAATCCAGACCTGAAAACACGAAAATTATTATTGCGCAGCGAATCGCTTCGGTGCGCCGCGCGGATAAAATTGTTGTTCTGAATAACGGCAGTATAGACGCCTGCGGTACTCATGCAGAACTCATGCAGTCCTGCAAAACATATCAGGATATTTATCATTCACAAATGGGAAATGAAGGTGAGAGCAATGAGTGAGCATAAAAACAACGAGCCGAAAGATGTAACCCGCAATATTCCGGCAATGACCAGACAAGCCAGATTCGCTGAAGTAGAGCATGCGGAAAATGTAGGCGGTACACTGCGAAGGATACTGACCTATTTTGGCCGTGAAAAAATTCTGGTCATCTGTATGCTGGGCATTGTCATTTTCGGCACGCTATGCGGCGTTTACGCGCCCAGTCTGCAAAGTAAAGCCATTGATATTATTGCGGACACAGCAAAGGGCAATTTAATGTGTACATTGGCGCTGATGCTGGCAGTCTATTTGTTTTACAGCGGAAGCCAACTGCTTCAGGGACTGTTGAGCGCTCATCTGAGCCAGCGGATCGTAAAACGGATGCGTGAGGAACTGTTCGGAAAAATAGTCGATCTGCCTGTCAGATATTTGGATACGCATTCTCACGGCGACGTTATGAGCCGCATGACCAACGATATTGAAAACATCTCTACCACTGTTTCGCAGTCGCTGCCTTCCCTGTTTTCAGGTGTTCTGACTATCGCAGGCACTGTGGCAATAATGCTCTGGTATTGCTGGCAATTAGCGCTTTTAAGCTGTGCGACTGTGCTCCTGACAGTATTTGCAACCAAAATACTGTCTAAAAGGGTACGGAAGTTTTCACGCCGCCGTCAGGAGCTGCTGGGCGCACTGAACGGCACTGTAGAAGAAATGGTTTCCGGATACCGGACTGTTGTAGCATACAATCATCAAAATACAACTACAGAAGAATTCTGCGCCACCTCTGATTCTCTGACGAAGGCAGGCATCCGGACAGATGTTCTTAGCGGGGTCATGGGACCCATTATGAACTGCATCGGCAATATCGGGTTTGTCATTATTGCGGCATTCGGCGGATATTTTGCCGTTAACGGTCTTATATCAGTGGGCGTTATTTCCGCGTTTATTGTTTATGCCAAGCAGTTTAGCCGTCCCATTAACGAGATCGCTCAGATTTACGGTCAGCTTCAAACTGCTGTCGCAGGCGCGGAACGGGTATTCTGCATCCTTGATGAAGCCAGCGAGGACAAGACCGGCGAAATGCTGAAAAACGAAAATACCGCGACCGTAACCTTTCAAAATGTTAAATTCTCTTATGAACAGGGACATCCTGTTCTTCACGATTTCAGTTTGAAAGTTCCATCCGGCAAAAAAGTGGCATTGGTAGGCGCCACTGGCAGCGGTAAAACCACTGTAGTGAATCTGTTGATGCGTTTTTATGACCTTGACAGCGGCGATATCTTCATCAATCAGCAGAACATTAAAGAAGTTACCAGAAACAGTCTGCGGAAGGATGTTGCCATCGTATTGCAGGATACTGTTCTGTTCTCCGATTCGATCCGAAATAATTTAAAATACGGAAACGAAAACGCGTCGGACGCTCAATTGGATAGCGCTGTTGAAATGAGCCGCTGCAAAGATATGATCCAAATGCTGCCGCAGGGGTATGACACCCTCCTGACCGGTTCAGGCGCAAATATTAGTCAGGGACAGCGCCAATTGCTTGCTATTGCAAGGGCCTTTGTTGCTAATCCCAAAATACTGATTTTGGATGAAGCTACTTCCAATGTAGATACCCGAACCGAAAAAGCCATTCAGGACGCCATGCAGCTTGTGATGAAAAACCGCACCAGTATCATCATTGCGCATCGACTGTCTACCATCAGAGACGCTGACATTATTGTTGTAATGGATAAAGGAAAGATTGTAGAAAGCGGCAATCACGACAGCCTGCTTGCACAAAAAGGCAAATATTATGAGCTGTACATGACCCAGTACGCCGGATTTTCGACTTAACCTTATGTCCAAATCATAACCACCAGTAAACCGGCGGTTTGAGCAGTCCTTAGAAGGGGCAAATACAGGCGTAGCCCCTGGAAAAGGCACTGAAAGTTTGACACCGCATTACCATCACAGGCAACCGCACACGTGCGGCTGTCTATTTTTGCCTGCTTTCTCTTGTTACCCGTAAACGGGTCGGTGTATTCCTTGACGTTTGCCTGATCTTCGGCATAATCGTCCTCTAACCGGTTTCTTATGTATTCCGCAATCACTTTCTTGTTCTTTCCAATCGTATCTACCACAAAGTAAAAGCTTAAACCTCCGAGTATAATGCTCATGTGCGGTAAAGTATCACAAAAATTTGATAGACAGCAGCCCTGCTATTCCGTAAAAACAAAGGGGAACGATATAGAAAATCGTTGGAAAAGATGATATACTTAACCCAAGTAGCCGAGAAACAAATCTGGATTTTAGGGGGAGAAGTGAGATGTGTAAAATATTGTTAGTCAGACCGTCTAAACAATATGCAGACCAAGTTATGTCATATAAAGAAGAAATGTCACAAAATGGAGATAGTTTTGACGGTTGTGCTGGTCTTGAAAATGTACAATCATTTGAGGAATGGATTGATTTTGAAGCAAGATTAAAAGCAAAATACAAGGACGGATATGTTCCATCAGAAGTGTTTTTGGCTATACGAAAAAAAGATAACTATGTTGTTGGCATGGTTGATTTTCGACACCCATTATCCGACTTCCTCTTTAATTTTGGAGGTAATATCGGATATAGTGTTCGTCCATCGGAACGGCAGAAAGGCTATGCGTCCGAAATGTTAAGATTGATTTTACCTATCTGTCGTGAGTTTGGGGAAAGCAAAGTTTTACTAACATGCGATAAAAAGAATGAAGCATCACAAAAAACGATTGTAAAAAATGGGGGCGTGTTGGAAAAAGAAATCCCTGATACAGTAGGACTTAGTGAAAGTGGAATTATTCAACGATACTGGATTTCAATATAGACCCTCTTTCATCAATTCAGATTTGTCGGGTAAATAGCAAATCCAGCCGAGCCAGTCAACGGTCAAGATGAACGGGCTGCGCCCGCCGTTGACAGCCCCGCCCGGTTTTGCAGTTGGGCAGTCAAGGCGCGACAGCCTAAAGTGCTGCCGCAC
>CAZMTU010000061.1:0-14168 GCA_964569225.1 uncultured Lachnospiraceae bacterium
CGCGGGATTGCCCGCGGCGAAGCTTCCCGCCGGAATGTCTTTCACTACCACGCTGCCCGCGCCGATTACGCAGCCATCTCCGATGGTGACGCCGGGCAGCACCAATACATTGGCGCCAAACCAGCAGTCATTCCCGATTTTTACCGGCTTGGCGTAGCAAAGCCGCTTAATTTCACCCGATTCGGTCAGCATGGCTTTGCGTTCATTAGGCAGCATGGGGTGAATGGGGGTGACAATGGTGACATTGGGGCCGAAATTGCAGTCGTCCCCAATGGTTACAGGGGCATCATCCTGAATTGTCAGATTAAAATTACCGAAAAATCGCTTGCCGATAGAAGTATGGCTGCCGTAATGAACGGTTAAGGGTCCCTGAATAAAGGAGCCGTCCCCTAAACTGAAAAAAATGTCTTTCAGCAGCGTCGTTCGCAGTTCGGTTTCATCTTCAAAGGTCCGGTTATAGCGGGTGCAAAGATTATGGGTGCGCAGCTTGATCTGCCGAAGCGCGGGATCGCCGGGACAGAACAGCTTGCCGTTTAAACGCTTTTCTTCTTCAGTCATGATAAAAATCCTCCTTATATATGACATATATGACGGTCTTACTGTAAAGTATAGCTGCGTGTTTTAAAAATCCGACAGGCGGCGCTGCAATCGGTGTTTTGGCAACGGCTATCCTAAAGAGGCCGCGCCGACCTATATATTTTTATTGTAGCACAGTCGAGCGTTTCATGCAAGCGCGTTTTTCCTTGGAGAGGAAATTTTTAATGCTCGATTTTTTATCTGAAATGAGAGGGAGCCATTCAAAAAAGGACTCCCTCATTCAATCTATTAAATATATTCATATTTTTTTCGCTGAGTAATAAAGAAGGTTCCTGTTATAAACAGTGCCAATAACTCGGCGGCAACGATCGACAGCCAAACGCCGTCAATGCCAAAGACTAACGGGAGAAACAGCACAGACGCCATTTGAAAGAGAAGGGTGCGCAGGAAAGAAATCAGGGCGGAAATCAGTCCGTTACCCAGTGCCGTGAAGAAGGATGACCCGAAAATATTGAAGCCGTTAAACAGAAAAGAAACTGAATAAAGCCGAAACCCCCGGCAGGTGAGCGTAAGCAGATCGGTATCGTAGCCCACAAAAAGCCGAGCCAGCGGCAGTGCCAGCAGTTCGGACAGCAGTGTCAGGACAAATCCGCAGAGCGCGATGACCGAGAGGCACTTGCGAAATAAATTTTTTAGTTCAGAAGCGTGTCCGGCACCATAGTGATACCCTACGATGGGCGCGCTGCCAATAGAATAGCCTATGAAGATCGAAATAAAAATAAAATTTACATACATGATTACGCCATAGGCGGCGACGCCGTCCTCGCCCGTGAATTTCATTAATTGACTGTTGTAAAGCATGTTGACCAATGACATGGAAATATTCGTCATCAGCTCCGAGGAACCGTTGGTACAGGTCCTGATCAGCGTTCTGCCGCCGAAGGAAGTCTTTGTAAGCCGCAGCAAGCTGCCGTTTGGACTTATAAAATAGATCAGCGGAATGATGCCGCCTATCGCCTGACTGATAGCGGTAGCGATTGCGGCGCCTTCCAAGCCCCAAGAACAGATCCTAATAAACAAAAAATCCAGCGTCATGTTGCTGACCCCGGCGGTCACTGTAATGAAAAGACCAAGCTGCGGCTTTTCGGCGGTTACTAAAAAGCTTTGAAATACATTTTGAAGCATAAAGGCGGGCAGTATTGCCAGAATGATCCGTCCGTATTGAACGCAGTATTTCAGCATAGCCCCTTCAGCGCCCAGCAGACCTGCAACCGGACGAAGCAGCAGCTGACTGATAACGGTAAGGACCATACCGGCGCCTACCGTAACATAGATCAGCAGGGAAAAATAGCGATTGGCGCGGGGTTTGTCGCCGGTTCCCAAAGTCATGGAAACGATCGCGCTGCCGCCGGTACCGATCATAAAGCCCAAAGCCCCGAACATCATCAGAAAGGGCATAATTAAATTGATAGCCGCGAAAGGGGTCTTTCCAACTAAATTGGAAACAAATAAACCGTCTACTACCCCGTAAATAGAGGTGAAAATCATCATAATTACCGAGGGCAGCACAAAACGCAGCAGCTTTCGGTAAGTGAAGTGATCAGATAACTGAATTTTCATAGGTCGCTCCTAAAAGGCAAGTTTATGCGGATAACCGTCCCGGCGGGATCAGCGACCGGTTTGCAGCCGCATACCGGTCAAAAATTTCTCGGTAAGGCGAAGCAGTTCCTGCCGTTCTTCCGATGTCATGCGATTAAGAACGGCGGTTTCGGCGGCGATTACCGGGGCGATTTTCTCTTCGGAAAGCCGTCTGCCTGTATCGGTCAGATAGAGCTGAATTTCCCGACCTTTCCCCGGTCGCTGGGCAATGATCCCCTCGGCGGTAAGCTTGCGCAAAGCGGAATTAACTGTTTGCTTACTGGTATAAGAGGATTGACAAATATCTTTTTGACGGCAGCCGCCGCCCATACTGTACATTATATAAAGGATCAGAAATGCGCTGTCAGACAGTCCCGCTTCGACAGCAATGGTATGATAGAGCGATTCAATGCCGTCATTTAAGCGGTTGAACTGTGTGAGTGCATCAGCAGCGGTTAGTTCCATATGGAGTCCTCCTTATAAGTCCGATTTCGGACTTATAAGGCATAGTATAGCATAGGATAAGTCAATTGTCAACAGATAAATGTATTTTCAGGTAAAACAGACGGCGAGCGCGAATACAGGCTACTGGCTTAATAAACAAACTGAAATAATTTATACCTCAAGAAGAGAATTTACCGCAATATAAAAAACCATGCCTGCCGAAAAGGATTTACGCTTGTCGGCAGGCTTCTTGTATCTTCTATTTCATGATCAGTTCGCTGTCCTCCGGTAGCGTGACCGGCAAAGCGGCAGGTGCTGTCAGGTACCAGTACGCGACAGAAGTGTAATCGTCATAGCGCGGACCTGTTCAGCCTAGGTTATCGAGCGTCATGCGGAAATCCTTATTGAAATAAACGGGATCCTTTATGTGCCATCGGTAGAGCATGAATCGCTTTTGATGGTTGTACATTTCGCTTGTATCCCCGAAGATTGCGTACAAACCGGCATACAATCCGCTGAAGGTTTGGTATTGATTTAAGATAATATCATTGCCGAACGCGTATGAGCCGCAGAAGTAATCCTCTGTGCCGGTGTAATTCATGGTCGGATAAATATCACCGTCAATATACATCTTGGCTTCGCCTTCTACCCAGCAGGTATTGTGTCCGTTCATACCGGCGGAAAGACTCATGCCGGCGAAGCAGCCGCTGCCCTTAACACCGTCAATTACCGTATACGAATGCCCCTTCTGTACGGGATGCTCCTGCCGATAGGCGGCATGGAAGTAACCGCAGTCCATAGGAAGTATGCCGTGCCAGCCGGAGATCATGTAATAGAGTGTTTGCGCCTCTCCGCTTCGGTTTTCCATTGTAATGCGGCAGTGTTTCTGAAAGGGCATTTCCCAGTAGCAGTTATAGCCGCGTCCGGGCGCGACAAGGACCGCGGCGGAGTTCAGAACGGGATATTTTCCGTCCCGATCTTCGAAATTTTCATCGTATGCGCAGCCAAAAAAAGCGGAGATCGGTGCTTCCACCGAGGGCAGTTCCATACCGTCCCAGTAAATGCGCAGTACAAAGGAATGGCCGATATAACCGGTAAACCAGATGTGCGTAATCATACCGGGTCCCTCTGTGTCACATAGCGTGATTGTTTCCCCAGGCTCAATCCGAATACAGGGACGAAGTTTTTCACAGTCTTTGCCGTGAGTACCCCCGCCCTTTTGTCCGGTGGGATTCTCTGCCGAGAAGCCAAAGCTCTTTCTGACCTGCATTCTGTACAAATCCATCATGATTCTCCTTTTACGGTCCTATGTTAAACTTGTGAAGCAAGTATAACATAGGAAGAATAGCTTGTCAAGAGAAAAAGCGGTTTCAAAGGAAGAACAGGCGGGAAATGACATATAAATTTGGGAGGATAGGGGAATTCGAAGCTAAAAATACATCAAAACAGCTTGCGTAAAAGGCAATTCTATGTTAAAATAAACATAAAGTGATTCAGCTTGTTTTGGGAGGGGATTTAATGAGGCAAAGCAAAATCGGGCGGACTGCCGCGGCGGGGTGGATAGTTTGCGGATTGTGTGCGGTTTTGGCGTCAAACTGCTATTATTGGATAGAGCTTACCGGGCGGTCGGCGCTGATACCCGTTATGACAGCGCTTGGGCTGGCGGCTAATCTGCTGCCGCTGTTATTCAGCCGGCCGGCTGAAGGAAGCCGACTCAGAATTTGCTGTCACGGGACGATTTGCCTTCGGGCGTTTCTCTTTTCGGCGGTGCTGTCAGTGATTTGGCAGATTGCTTTGGCATTTTTTTGGCTGCCTGACCGATGGAACGATTGGCTGTGGAGCATTCTTGTCTGCATATTGTCTGAGGCTATTCTCTTCTGGAACGGTATTCTGTCGGTTTACTGCACCTCCCGGCAGTTGGGACTGAAGCTGCGAGTGATAGGCGTTCTTTGCGGACCGATTCCGGTAGCGCATTTATTTGCGCTGACCGCTATAATTCGCCGAACGTCCGCAGAAGTGGTATTTGAAAGCGAAAAGCGTCTTACCGACCGGGCAAGGGCAGAGGCGAGGATCTGCGATACCCGTTATCCTATTTTGTTGGTACACGGCGTATTTTTCAGAGATTATAAATTTCCCAATTACTGGGGACGCATCCCGAAGGCACTGGAGCAAAACTGCGCCCGCATTTACTATGGAAATCATCAATCGGCTGCATCGGTGGCAGACAGCGGCGCGGAACTGGCGAAGCGAATCAGGCAGATCGTGGCTGAAACCGGCTGTAAAAAGGTGAACATTATTGCGCATTCTAAAGGCGGGCTGGATTGTCGTTATGCCATTGCGTGCGCCGGTGCTTCGCCCTATGTGGCGTCGCTGACTACTGTTAATACTCCGCATAGGGGGTGCGAGTTTGCCGAATATCTGTTGGGCGCTGTGCCGGAAAAGGTAAAGCGGCAGGTGGAGGCTGCCTACAACGGCGCTATGAAGAAGCTGGGAGATGAATCGCCTGATTTTATGGCGGCGGTACGGGATTTGACTGCTGAAAGCTGCCGCCGGTTGAACGAAAAATTGGAGGAAACGGAAAGGACGCTTTATCGGGATGCGCGGGCGGAAACGCTAACCGCGGCGCAGTCGGAAAAACGGACAGAGAAGGGACTGATAAGCGAATTATCTACAGGCGCCCCGTCTGTCTGTTCGGGCGGTATTCTGCGGCAAAGCATAGGTTCCCGGCTTGATCACGCCTCCGGCGGCACCTTTCCGTTGAATTTTACTTATTGGTTGGCAAAGTATTTTGACGGTCCTAACGATGGGCTGGTTTCGGAAAAATCCTTCCGTTGGGGAGAAACGTATACCTTTCTTACTCCAAATGGAAGGCAGGGCATTTCCCATGGCGATATGATAGATCTGAACCGCTCTAACCTGTCGGGATTTGACGTGCGGGAATTTTATGTGAAGCTGGTGCATGCGCTTAAGGAAGCGGGGCTGTAAATATCAAGTTAAAAAGCGAACCGAAAAACGGTTCGCTTTTTTGACGTATAATAAACGATTGAGCTTCAACTTTTACACAGTAACATTGAATTTCAATTATTGAAAAACAGACAGGTTCTGACGGTTAGCCGGAATAAGGTTTTTATGCGCTTAAATCGGAAAACGTCCTGTCCTTGGAAGCGTATGTTTATAATAAACCATATAATATGGGAAAATAGTTAGTTATATCCCAATATGCAGTCGACATTGTTTTAGAAAGGCAGAGCGACGGAAAATGTTAATTTCACCCGGAGAGGAATGCGCTTATTGCAATGTATTTAAGCATAAAAGTGCTCCAAATTATATGTATAAGCTAAAAACTGACCGTTGTTGAATATGCCGGTTGTTTTAATTCCGTTGATGTTTTTCACTTGCAGCAATTCTTTCAGCGGAGTGGGCTGCCTATGAGCAGTTCGAACAGTTCACCGCCTGTTTCAGCAGGTATTTCCCCCCATATACCGTCGATCAGTAAGCAATGCATCAAAAAAGTGCATTCATTCGCCGCGCCTTCAACATCGGTGAAGGTGATGTAAAGGATTGTATCGCTTGATTGTCCATTTTATTCTGGATAAAAGCTTGTTCAGCTCTCTTTAACGGGCATGATTTCAACAGCGCACTGATAGATGCGACTGAAGCGGCGTCTGTGTGAGTAGCGGTAATACGGCCGATTTCAGAATAAACTGCAGTGACGGTAAGCTGCTCGACCGACTGCCGCCCAGCAGATCGGTAATAGGATCTTTATCCGTGCCGCCGCTGTCTCCGCCGCAGCTGTTCTTTGTCGGCATTGTTCTGTTAACGAAAGGCAAGCCTCCTGCCGGACCAACAAACTCCCCCGCCTGTATTTCTACAGGCGGGGGCAAATGTTTAAAGGCATATCAGGGCTGTGCGTCCATAATGGCCTGCGCGTAATCGGCGGTGGTGTTGGGAGAAGCGAGATTCCGGATATCATCATACAGCCACATAAAGCCGCCGGTGACGTAGCGTTTGTTCTGTTTCAGCGCTTCGGTGACGTCGGCCGCGGTCTTGCCGTTGAAGCTGTTGTGCATATCCCAGTAGCCGGGGATGATATCCATTTTCATGGCTCTTTGCCATTCCCCTACGTTATTGTAATTGCCGCCGTCATAGCATTGCAGATAGATGCGGTCTACCAACTCTTCGCCCAATTTGTTTTTGAGGTTGACCCAGAACGTCATGTTCGTATAGGGGCAGAGCGTGACCTTTACGCCCATGCTTTCGCACATCTGACCGAATTTATAGGCACTGTCAATATCATAGCAGGATTCGTCGTCATAATTGACCGCATCGGCGCCGGTAGCGTCGATGAGCGCCTTAAAGTTGCGGTAAAGCAAGGTGTCCTCTCCCACACCGTCCTGACGGATCATGTCCCGAATGGCTTCAAAGTCAGCGCAGCCGGCAGCGCCGACGCTCAGTTCTATCCGTGTGACGCTGGTACTGCCCTGCTTTAAGCTCTGCCACCCCTCCTGCCAAGCAGTCTTGCCGGTGAATTCACCGTCCTTGCAGACTTCAAGATCATTCAGATAAAGGGTGCCGTCGCTGTGAACATGCACCGACCAAATAATAACGGTATTGAAGCCCGATTCCTTAACCGCTTTCAGTCCTCTGATCCCACCGGTGACAATGGGACCGCCGCCAAAGATAGCGGAAACCCAGCCCGTGTCGACAGGCGCTTCCGGTTCAGGGGCGTCGGTGACAGCGGCGGTGGATTCGGCGGGAGCGGCATCTGTATCGGCAGGCGTATCTGAATTACACGCGAATAAAGAGAGACAGGTCAGACCGCAAAGCAAAGCCGCCAGTAATTTTTTACCCAGTTGTTTCATGTAAAATCTCCTTTAAATCTGTTTGGATGTTTGCCCTGCATGGATTATGTTTGAATAAATTTTTAATTTGGGAAACCTTTTCCAAAAAATATGCTCAAAAACCTTAAAAAGCGTTCCAGGCGCCGGTTTATCCAAACGACCTTTGATATGATTCAGTATATCAGATTTGTAAAGAAAAAGCAAGGCATATGGCAAAAAATTGTTGAAAATCACATGTTATTCGTAACTAATTTTAAAATTCTTCTACTGTTTTAAAAAATTGTGCGCAGCTAACGGTTATTTGGAGGATTTATACAATGTTTTGAATAAATGCATTGCTGTGTCGGTTTTGAAATTGAAAATCTTTTAGAATTATTTTCGCAGTTGACGCTCCGTCTGATAAAAAATATAGTTGGCGATGCGTATTTCTATTCCTGTTTTATATAATTGAATATAAATTATACTTTTATAACGCGAATAAAAATATAAGTATTATTATAACTTAATGCGCTCATGCGGTTATACTGAGCACGCTATCCCTATTACAGTGTTTTTCCCGTTTGATGCGATAGGGCTCCATTTTGTGCCGTGTTTTCACTGTATGGATGCCAAAGCGCTCAGGCCTGGTGCCGGACATGCCATGCGCATCAAACAGCCAACCGTTTCCGGTTTGGGATTTCTGTTTGTTCCGCTCAAGCGGAAGATCGTGCGCTAAAATGATTTAAACCGGAAAAAATCCTTCCGGTTTAAATCATAGGCAGATTTAAGGTTAAAAAGCCTAAAATATAGAAACGAATCTATATTTTAAAGTTTTTGATAGTTCTTTAGGGGATTGAAGTAAAAAAACTAAAAGGTAAAGCCCTATTTGACGTTGACTTTAAGCTAAATCGGAAAAAAATCTTTCCGGCTTTTTAAATTTTGGGAGCCGATTTGCACTTGGCTCGAACTGTTTTTCAAAACTTTCTTAAGCATTAATCAATTCAGCAAATCGTTCTCAATAAAGTATGATGCGACGGCACCGTCGGCGGCGGCGGTGACAATTTGGCGCATGGGCTTTTGCCGCACATCCCCTACCGCGTAAACGCCCGGCAGAGAAGTGCGAGTGGTTTCATCCGCTATAATGTAGCCTGCCTCATCCATTTCAAGCTGCCCTTTGAAGAGCGCTGTATCAGGGGTGCGGCCTACCGCGATAAACAATCCGTCGCAGGTTATCTCCTGACGGGAAAGCCCGCCGTCTGCTTGTGTTTCAACCTCTACGCCGGTCACCTTTTTGTCATGGCGGATAGCGGTTACATGGCTGTTCAGGATTAGTTCCACACCGCTTTCAGCCAACGGCTTCAGATAGACCGCGGACGCCCGCAGGCGGTCCCGTCGGTGGATCAGATAGACCTTGCTGCACAGTCTGGCAAGATAGAGCGCGTCTGCCGCCGCACTGTTGCCGCCGCCTACTACCGCCACCGGCTTATTTCGGTAGAACATACCGTCGCAGGTGGCGCAGTAAGCTATCCCCCGGCCGGTGAGGGTGTTCTCTTCCGGCAGCCCTAACTTTCTGGGGGAAGCGCCGGTGGCAATGATGACCGTTCTCGCTAAAATCTCGCCCTTAGTGGTCGAAATGACCTTTACAGCGCCTGTAAGCTGAGCGCCAGTTACCCGAACAAAGCGGGTTTCAGCGCCGAACCGTTCGGCGCCCTTCTGCATTTTTTCGCCCAATTCAAAGCCGTCAATGCCTTCGTCAAATCCGGGATAATTGTCCACCTGTCCGGTGGTCGCCATTTGACCGCCGGGCGCCATCATTTCCAGCACCACTGTGGAAAGTCCGCTGCGGGCACAGTAGAGCGCCGCCGTATAACCTCCGGGTCCGCCGCCGATAATGGCGGTATCATAAATTTTGTCCATTTTTAATCCTTTTTAATTTAGCGTTTCACTGGATGCTCAGAGCACGCCCAATGCGGTCAGCCAGTCTGTAATCGCGTCCTCTGAACCGGGATTGACTGCGGCATCTACCATTTTGCCGTTCTGAAAGAGTACCAGCGTGGGGATAACCTCGATCTCTTCCGACTCATCGGGCAGATCGTCTACATTGACCGAAACAAAGCGGATCTTTTCTGCCAATGACTCTGACAGCCGCTCCACAGCGGGCGCGAGCCGACGGCAGTAGCCGCACCATGGCGCCCAAAAATCTACTACCACAGGACCGTCCTGCCGCAGCACCTCATTTTCAAATTGCCCTTTTTGAATTGGAATGATTGCCATAAAATTTCTCCTTTTAAATATTTATCAGCCGGATATCGTCTGTTTGGCTTTGCGAAAGCGCGGTTTGCGTGTTTTAAATTACCTTGAAGCTAATTCGCTTGCAAGCTGAACCATAGCAGGCAGATCGGAGGATTTCATTGCAGACCGAATACTCACCACCGGCTCACAAAGGCGAATATCCTTCATACCCGAAAGCACTTCCTTCATGCAGCGGGCAGCGCTGGGCGCCCAGCTTCCGTTTTCCAGTATACCCACAGTGCGGTTCTGATAATTTTTTGCCTTCAGATGCAGCAGAAAGTGTTCCATACAGGGGAAGACGCCGGTATTGTAGGAAATAGCTGCCAGCATCAGATGACTGTAACGGAATGCTTCCCCTACGGCTTCCGCCATGTCCGTTCGGGCAAGGTCGCAGAGTTTTACCTGAGGGGCGCCGGCAGCAGTCAGCAGCGCTGCCATTTTTTGAGCGGCTTCAGCGGTGTGCCCATGCGCCGAAGCGTACGCGACCAATACGCCCTGCTCCTCCGGACGGTAGCTGCTCCAAATATCATAATAGTTCAGGTATTTTTCAATATCCTCTGAGAGAATTGGACCGTGAAGGGGACAGATGAGAGAAATGTTTAATTTGGCCGCTTTTTTCAACAGGGACTGTACCATCATGCCGTATTTACCCACAATGTTGATGTAATAGCGGCGAGCTTCCGGAACCCAGTCCTCGGCGCAGTCCAACGCGCCGAATTTGCCAAAGGCGTCGGCGGAGAAGAGAATCTTGTCCTTGCTGTCATAGCTGACCATGACCTCCGGCCAGTGGACCATAGGCGCCATAATGAAGGTTAGCTCGTGAGCACCCAAGGGGAGCTTGTCTCCCTCCTTCACAATCACTTTTTGACCGCTGAAATCCCAGTCAAAAAACTGCCCTAAATAGGTGAAGGTTTTGTCGTTTCCGACCAGCTTCATATGGGGATAGCGGTCGCACAGCAGCTTAATGCTGCCTGAATGGTCCGGCTCCATATGAGAAATCACCAGATAATCGGGGGCGTGACCGTCCAGCGCTTCGGTAAGATTTGACAGCCATTCGTCGCTCTTGCGGGCATCGGCTGTATCCATGACGCAGTATTTTTCGTCTTTGATCAGATAGGAATTATAGGATACGCCATTGGGTACCGCATATTGACTTTCAAAAAGATCAATAGTTTTGTCATCTACCCCAATATAGAGAACTGAATCGGTTATTTGAGTAAACATGGATATGCTCCTTTTATAGCTTTTGCTTAAATATTGCTTACAGTGTAGCACAAAACGTTCCGTGTGTCAATCCTGTTTGGTAAAGCGGACTTCAAAAATGGGAGAGACGTGCGGCGCTTCCGGTTTTAAGCGTTTTAATATACTAAACGTGTTTAAAATCAGTATCGGCAAATTCGCGGGTATTATTCGGAAATTGGGCATCGGCGAATCAGCGCGCGCAGTTCTTCTTTCTGTGCAGGAGCAATGCGGTAGCTTTCTATGGCTTTTTGAATGGTTTTATTGTGAATCCAAGGGGAAAGTCTGTGCTCTTTTAAATAAGGAAGAACCGTGCCGTATTGCTTGGCGAGCGCTGTGGCAAAATACCACGCCATCATCATTTGAACGTAATACTCATCTATTTCAGAGGAAAGCTGACCGGTCAAAGCCGCCGTTTTGGCGGGAATAGGAGGCGGCGGACAATCAGTCGGTCGAACGGCGGCAACTAAGAAAGGATAGGTTTTATCAAATAACGGTTCATCCAGATAGAAGCGCATAAGCGTGCCGATCCCGAAACGGACGGTGTAAGGATGCTCGGATATCAGCCAAGCCCTGATTTGAGGGATAAGGCCGACAGGATTTTTCTTAAACGCCTTTGGCGAGAGCAGGTCACAGGTCGCCCAGTTGTTGACATAGGGAAGGAAAACGGAAAGCGCCTCCACTGTTCGATCAAAATCCCGAAAGGTATTGATGAGCAGTCCATGAAGATTATTTTCCTCATAATACCGGTGTGGGAGGGCGGAGAGAAAGGCTGTTTCTTCTGCAGAGCCGGCTATTTGCCGCGCCATAGTCCGAAGCGCAGGCGTTCGCACACCGATAACTGTTTCAGGGTCAACAGTGGGAAGCAGTTTGCAGTTAAAATCCCGATAGGCGCTGTCTTTCAGTGAAAACAGGCTGGGAAGTATCCAATCAGGTTTATTCATATCGGGGACCTCCTTCTTATGTAAAGTATTGATTGCTTTATATAATAATTCCGTTCAGATGATCTATCTCATGCTGAATGATCTGCGCCGTCAAACCTGTAAAGGTCTGGGTACGGGTTTGAAAGGCGCGGGTCTGCCATCGTACCTTTACGCTGCGCCAACGGCGGACCGGTCTTGTTCCGGGCAGTGACAGGCAGCCTTCTTCGGTTTCATATGCGCCGGCGCGGGCGATGATTTGGGGGTTAAACAGTTCCAGCAGGCGACCGCGATCCTCAACGGCGATAATTGCTTTTCGGATACCGATCATATTAGCGGCCATTCCGACGCAGCGGTCTCTGTTTGCCCTCAGCGTGTCCAGCAGATCATCCGCGGCGGGAATATCCTCCGGTACCGCAGGCTGCGATTTACCGCCTAAAAAAATTACATCGGTTACAATAGGCTTTATCATGCAATCCCTTCTATGAAAATGAATGCTTCCATCGGCTAAAAAATGTGTGTGTTAGAAAGCGCGATCAGTGAAAGTCAATGAGGCGATTTTGGGTAAAAGCGCTTTCTGAGTTTACGCTGCATATACTTTTATTATATCATATTTTTACGGATTTTGTCAACAAAGGAAGCGCGCGCAAGTGTTTGGAAGGTAAAAAGTAAACACTTGCGCGCTTTTGAAGGTGTATACCCGCACGAGCTTTGTCCAGTACCTTGGCAGTTCAATCCCCCGCGAGGGGAGCGACATGATAACGCGATCACTCGTCGGTACCGATATTTTATCTATAATTTTACGTTGTACTATTACATTGAGATCGTCTTTTATTGGCTTCCAGAACTCTTACTCTCGAAATGCTTGATAGTACTACAGTGTTACAGTATCCCGAAATATTTGTCAAATTGATTGGTAATCAATTCCAACCGGCTAAGGGAAGCTATTGCCTCGAATAGTGGTAAATTCAATCGCTTTACGATTACGCAAGACGAGTTCAATGTATTTCATTTGGTGTAAGAGTTGGGAAAGCTGGTACTTTATTGGGCAGCCAAACGCCATACCCGTCAGTACACTATGAAAATTTATCATAAATCCTAAAACGCTGATCGGACTGCTTAGAACCAATGTAAATAGTTTGTCCATAACTAGATAAATCCATCTCACATTGATAAGGACGACCGGTATGAACACAAGAAACAAATGCGCCGGGATCACGATCATGGCCGCCAAAATTAAGAGAAATCTTATCAAACCTATAATTCAAAGTTGATTCAGCGTTAGGATCAAGTTTAAAAAATAAGCAAGCATTCTTCGGAATGCGAAATTGGACGTCATAAATATCATAAGAAAATGTCTCAGATACAGGGAACAAAATCAAAAACCGACAAGCAAGATCATCCGGAACATAATCCAACAAACCAAGCTGTTCCAACATTTCATTAATCGTGATACGCTCGATCATCAAAGTAGCAGTATCGAGAGATATAAAACCACTTTATTACAGGATTATTAACAAATCATAAATTTTAAAAAAGAAATTTAGAAAAACTTAAATATAAGCCAAGCGCTAACACGCTGTTAGTAAGCCGTGTCAGCATCCGCCGCCGATAATAAAGATAATGGCAATAAAATAATACCGTCGAATTTCCGGTTGCTAAAAAAACACGGTCCCAGTATTGGGACCGTGTTTTTTCAGCGTTCCTTCGGACCACTATGGTTAATATGCCGGTGCATAGGCTTCCCACGCTTACGCTTTGAGGGTGCTGCGCTGCGCACGGCGGGCGTGCTTCCTGCTGAAAAGAAAACAAGCCGACTGAGAAAACACTAAGTCCGATAGAAAAATCCGATCGGCTAATGCAGCTCAACGCTCCCAAGGAGGACGCAGGGCACGAGGAGGACGCAGCGCACGAGGTTGCCTTAACGCTGGCGGCAAACGCTCTTGACGCGTATCATCCCAATAACCAATATTGCGCAAATAAGGGCGGTGTTGGAGCCGTCGCAAAAGCCAACGCATAAGCATAATAATCACCTCATAAATATTATAACACGAAAAAAACAAATGTCAATGTCTTTAGCAAATACGGCCCAAAAGTAATATAATGATCAGGCATAAAATCAATAAAATACATATGACACTTTCCCCCCACTTGCGGCAATCAGAGTACCGTCTTAACAATCGACCAAATGCAAAACGCATAAAAAATGAATAAAAGAGCAGCATAAAACCAGGCAACAAAGGCTGCAAAGCTATAAAATTAAATAAAGCAGTGGTAA
>CAZMTU010000062.1:0-14140 GCA_964569225.1 uncultured Lachnospiraceae bacterium
GGGGGCGCAGCCACCAGTTACCCTCCCCTAAAATCCCCGGCAACCGCCCAATGTCCTGAATCTCCATATAAGTTCCGTCACACCATTTGAATACCAGCACTTTCAGATCATTACTACCCGCATGAACATAAGGAGTCAAATCGATCTCGCTTGTCATATGGCTGACCTGACTGTACGCCGCAAATCGGTTGTTTATATAGAGGTAAAAGCAAGCGTCAACCCCTTCAAAGTTAATATAAATCCGTTTTCCATCAAGATCGCGTTCTGACAGGTCAAAGGTTCGGTGGTATAGCCCGCAAGGATTATCGTCCGGCACATGAGGCGGATCGCAAGGGATGGGATAACTGACATTTGTATAATTAGGTACATCGTAACCTCTGCCCAGCGCCATCTGCCAATTCATGGGAACAGTTAAGCGGTCCCATGCGGGAGCAAATTCGTTATCCGTAAAGTCAGGCAGAAGCGCCGGAGTGGCATAAAATTGAAAATCCCATTCGCCGCACAGATTTCTAAAACAACGACTAACATCTCTTCTGCCGGTCAGTGCCGCTGCTTCTGAATGATAGGGAATATAATAGGCTCTGGGCGGTTCACAGCCTTCATGAAGAATTTTTTGATTCTTGTGATAAGTTAGAGCTTGCATCATAATAAACCATTCCTTTTCGAAATATATAATTTTTACCGGTCAGGCTGGCTGAGTAATCGTCAAAACCGCTTTTTTCCTGTCTGTAAGGAGCAGGCGTTTTGTATTGATACTGCGCCAGTGCGGTTTATTTCATGGTTTCCTGTTTGACTTTATGATCGACTACATGACGGCTGGCCAGTTCATCCTGAATATCATTTATAGAAATGCCCATTTCTACCATCAGCACCATCACATGGTATGCAAGATCGGAAATTTCATAAATCGCTTCCTCTCTGCTGTTTTTAGCGCCGATAATTACCTCAGTGGATTCCTCCCCCACTTTTTTCAGAATTTTATCCAAGCCTTTTTCGAACAGATAGGTGGTGTAACTGCCTTCCTTCTTTTCTGTTTTTCTTCCTTTGATTAGCTTATACAGTCCGTCAAAGGAGAAGGGAGTTTTCGATTCGCTGATATAAAGAGAATCGGAAAAACAGCTTTCGCTGCCGGTGTGGCATGCAGGACCGTCCTTTATAACCGTAATCACCAGCGCGTCCCGATCACAGTCCGCTTCAATCGAAACAATATGCTGATAATTGCCGGAGGTTTCCCCTTTTAGCCACAGCTCCTGTCTGGAACGGGAAAAAAAACAGGTCAGTTCTTTTTCCATGCTGATGCCTAAGCTTTCTTTATTCATGTACGCCAGCGTCAGCACCTGCTTCGTATAATAATCCTGTATAATGGCGGGAATCAGCCCTCGCTCATCAAATTTAAGTTCGTTCAGTGTAACCATTTTACAATCCTTTCGGAGAAATATTATTGATAATCAGCAGCGAACCGGTATACCCTCGACCGATAGGTTCGCTTTCAGATCGCTGATCGAAACCTGTTTGAAATGAAATATCGATGCGGCAAGTCCCGCATCAACCCGAGGCAGCGTTCGGAAAAGTTTTACAAAATCATCTATACAGCCCGCGCCGCCGGAAGCGATAATAGGAATCGACACACGGCTGGCTATGGCGTCCAGCATTTCCAAATCAAAGCCATTCTTTACCCCATCAGTATCAATGCTGTTGACCACCAGCTCTCCGGCACCTCTTGCCTCGCCTTCGACTGCCCATGCAACTGCATCCCGCTGAGTCATTTCCCGACCGCCTTTTTGGAACACCCGAAACACGCCGTCCACCCGTTTCACATCCATAGAGAGTACGACACACTGATCGCCATACTTGTGAGCTGCCTTGTCGATCAGCGACGGATCGTTTAAAGCCCCTGAATTGACGCTTACCTTGTCCGCACCACATTTCAGCACTCGGTCAAAATCGTCTAATGTACGAATACCTCCCCCTACTGTCAGAGGAACGAAAATTCTCGACGCTACCTTAGTCAAAATTTCGGTAAAAAGCTTGCGCTCCTCAAATGAAGCAGTAATATCGTAGAATACCAGTTCATCGGCCCCCGAATCGCTGTAAAAGGCAGCAAGCTCTACCGGATCGCAAACATTCTTTACCCCTTCAAAATTGGTGCCCTTTACCACCATGTTTTGGCGAATATCCAAACAGGGAATAATTCTTTTTGCTAACATACTGCTTATTTCCCTTTCCTTTCGCCAATCCGAACAGCATTTGCCAGATCAAGCCTTCCGGTATAGAGTGCCTTTCCTAAGATTGCGCCCGAAACGCCCGACATTCGCAACGCTTCAATTTCGCTTTCAAAGGTGATCCCGCCGGAAGCCACGATCGAAAGCCCTTCAATGGCGGTCAACCGGCGGTAAATTTCAAGATTGGTACCGGATAGAGCGCCATCCTTGGAAATGTCGGTATAAATTACCGTTTTTATGCCCATTTGAGCAAGCGAACAGCAAAAGTCAACCGAATCCACATCAGTAACAGTCCGCCAGCCGTGAATGGCTACTTTTCCGTCCTTTGCATCCACGCCAACGGCAATGGCTTCTCCGTATTTTGCTGCCATTTCAGCCGTAAAATCGGGATTTTCCACTGCCGCAGAGCCGAGAATAATGCGATTTACGCCGGCATTCAAATAAGAACGAATCCGCTCTTCGTCCCGAATACCGCCTCCCACCTCCACAAACAGCGGATGCTTTGCTAACTTTACGATGGTATCATAGTTTGAGAGTCTGCCGTCTTTGGCGCCGTCTAAATCTACTACATGTAGGTGAGATGCGCCTGCCGATAGAAATTTACCGGCAATTTCATCGGGATCGGAGGAATAAACCTCCATTCGCTCGTAATCGCCCTGAGTAAGCCGCACCACCTGTCCATCCCGTAGGTCTATTGCAGGAAAAATATTCATGCTTCTACCCTTCCTTAGTTTCACTCATTATAATACATTCCGAATAATTTTGCAAGAAATACGCGATAGAATTTTACGGAATTATTTTGTTTTTTCTATTTAACGATAAGCGTCAAAGCTCTGAGAAAGCCTTCAAGATGGAAAGTCCGATCCTGCCGCTCTTTTCCGGATGAAATTGAGTACCGTACACCTTTCCACGCCCCACTGCGCCGGTAATCGGAATCTCATAATCGGAAAGCGCAATGGTGTCCGCCGAACAGTTTTTAGCGTAATAGGAATGAACATAATAGACATAGTCCCCTTCCTTTACATAGCGAAACAGAGGATCGTCTTTCACAAAATGCAGTGCATTCCAGCCCATATGAGGTACCTTTAAATTAGTCTTCAAGTCTTCCTCGATGGGGCGGACCTCGCCGGGAATCAATCCCAAGCCTTCATGTACACCGTATTCATAGCTGCGGTCAAAGAGCAGCTGCATCCCCAGACAAATCCCCAGCAGCGGCTTGCCGTTCTTTACCTGTTCGGCAAGCACCGGTACCAATCCGGTGGACTCCAGCTTTGCCTTAGCATCGGCAAATGCGCCCACACCAGGCAATATAATCCGATCCGCTAAAGCAATTTCCTCTGCTGAAGCGGTAATTTTATTTTCCAGTCCAAGATAATTGAGAGAACTGGAAAGTGAAAACAGATTTCCAACGCCGTAACTGATAATAGCAATCATTTTAAAGCATTCCTTTAGTCGAAGGGATCTCATCCTTACGCGCCTGATCAATAGCGACCGCCATTGATATTGAACGTGCAAGGCTTTTGAAGGCGCCTTCAATAATGTGATGGGTATTTCTGCCTGAAAGCCTGCGAACATGCAGATTGATAGCCGCTTCCCTGCTGAGTGCCAGCATAAATTCCTGCACCAGCTCGGTATCAAAGTTCCCCACCTTAGCAGCAGGAAGCTCCAATTCATATTCCAACTGACAGCGTCCGGAAAAATCCACCGCAGTGAGGATCAGGGCTTCATCCATAGGCAGAATAAAAAATCCGTAACGGGTAATACCCTTTTTATCGCCTATTGCCTGACGAAAAGCCTGTCCAAGGCAGATACCCACGTCCTCTACAGTGTGGTGATCGTCCACATAAGTATCCCCTTGACAACGGACCGTCAGATCAAAGCATCCGTGACGCGCAAACAGCTCCAGCATATGATTCAGAAAACCGCAGCCCGTATTGATATCATAGCGTCCTGTCCCGTCCAGGTTCAGAATCAGCTGAATATCGGTTTCAGCGGTTTTACGGTTTATTTCCGCACTTCTCATGCTATTTCCTCCAAAATATCCTTAATTTTCTCGATCAGCACAGCCATTTGCGCTTTGGAGCCAATCGTAATTCTCACATAGTCCTCAATACGCGGATCATTAAAATGACGCACCAACACTCCGCGCGCTTTCAGCTTCTGATAAAGCGTTTTACCGTCCAGCTTTGAATGGCGGGCTAAAATAAAGTTAGCGGAAGATTTAGGAAAAGCAAATCCTAAATTCGAAAGCTGCGCTGCCGTCCACTGTCGGCAATCGATCACTGCCTTGCGGCAGGATTCGAAATAAGCCTCATCCTTTATTGCTTCCACTGCCGCCGCCATAGACAGGCGGTTGATATTATAGGGATTGAAGGAGTATTTTAAAGTTGTCAGATCGGCAATCAGTTCCGGAGCGCCTACTGCAAAGCCTACTCTAGCGCCTGCCAGCGAGCGGGATTTTGAGAAAGTCTGCACAACCAGCAAGTTGCTGTATTGAGCGGTAAGCGATACGGCGCTTTCACCGCCAAAATCTATATAGGCTTCATCAACAATAACCATGCGGTCATCGTTCTGTCTGACCAACATTTCTATTTCATTCAGCGACAGGCAGGTGCCAGTCTGCGCATTTGGATTGGCAATTACTACTACGCCGTTCTTGCTGTCATAATCAGACACCCGAATGCGAAAATCAGCGTCCAGCGGAACGGTTTCATAAGGGATACCGAACAGATCGGCAAATACCGGGTAGAATCCGTAAGTCACATCAGGAAAATAAAGTTTTTTATCCCCGGCGAAAGCATCAAATGCAAAGGCAAGCACCTCATCCGAACCATTGCCTACAAATACCCGATCGGACATAATTCCGTATTGGGCCGCGATAGCGTCCAACAGCGGCTGTACAGTTGGATCGCTGTACAGATTCAGTCGAGCGGCTTCCCCACCCTCCAGCACCTTAATAACAGCTGGTGAAGGCGGAAAAGGCGACTCGTTGGTGTTGAGCTTTACATATTTCGTGTCTTTAGGCTGCTCACCTGGCACATAAGGAATTAGTGCCGACAGTTTTTCCGAAAAGAATTTGCTCATTTTGCTTCGTCATGCCCCTTTTCAAAGCGAATTTCCATTGCTCTCGCATGTGCGGTCAATCCTTCACTTCTGGCAAAAACCGCTACATCCTCATATATCTTTTCCAGCTCTTCCTTCGGGTAGTAAATATACTGAGTCTTTTTGATAAATTCGTCTACTGACAGCGGCGATGAGAAACGGGCGCTGCCGCTGGTGGGCAGCGTATGATTGGGTCCCGCAAAATAATCACCCAGCGGTTCAGGCGCATATTTTCCAAGAAACACCGAACCGGCATTCTGCACAGCGGGTAGCCATTTAAAGGGGTCTTGTACTGACAGTTCCAAGTGCTCAGGTGCAATAAGATTAGCGGTTTGCACCGCTTCTTCAATCGTGCTAACTAAGATAATTTTTCCGTTCGCTTCAATAGAAGCACCTGCGATCTCGCTTCTAGGCAATTCTGCGAGCTGCTTATCCAATTCTGCCTGAACACCGACCGCCAGCGCTTCGCTGTCCGTGACCAACACCGCCGAAGCCAAACGGTCGTGTTCCGCCTGCGACAGTAAATCAGCCGCTACAAAAGCGGGATTGCAGCTGCTATCGGCAATTACCAAAATTTCAGAAGGTCCGGCGATCATATCAATGCTCACTCTTCCAAAGACTTCGCGCTTGGCAAGCGCCACGAAAATATTGCCCGGACCAACGATCTTGTCTACCTTGGGGATGCTTTCGGTTCCGTAAGCCAGCGCGGCAATCGCCTGCGCGCCGCCGCACTTGACCACCGTTTCTACACCGCACAAACGGGCTGCCACCAAAATCTCAGCTTTGATCTTGCCGTCCCTTCCGGGAGGGGTAGTCATTACAAGCTGATTGACGCCGGCAATTTTAGCGGGCAGCGCATTCATGAGCACAGTGGAGGGATATGACGCGGTTCCACCGGGCACATAAAGCCCCGCCTTTTCGATAGGGGTAATCTTCTGACCCAGCACAATCCCTTTTTCTTCTCTGATACAAAAGCCTTCCCGCTTCTGCTTCTCATGAAAAGACTTGATGTTATCCCGCGCTTTTTCAAGAACAGCGATATAATTGGGCGAAACCTTAGCAAAGGCTTCATCAAATTCGGTTTGACTGACGATCAAATCATTAAGTTTGACCTTATCAAACTTCTCAGCATAATCCAAAAGCGCCGCATCTCCCCGTTCTGCTACATCGGCAATGATTTCCTTGACTGTTTTTTCATATTCGGGATAAGCGCCGATTGAACGGTTTAAAATCTCGTTCCGGTCAATCTCGCTCAGTTTCATCATCCGCATCATACTTTTCCTTCTTTCAGCTTGGCGACAATCCGCCCAATTTCTTCTGATTTAAATTTCGAGGAGGTCTTATTAGAGATCAGCCGGGCGCTGATCGATACAATCTCTTCATACACCGAGAGGTGATTCTCCCGCAGTGTGGTGCCGGTTTCCACAATATCTACAATGACGTCCGACAGCCCTACAAGCGGCGCGATTTCAATGGAACCGCACAGCTTGATGATTTCAATCTCCCTGTTACGGCTTTCATAGTAGGTCTTTGCGATATGAGGAAACTTGGTGGCGACTTTTACCGGACGTTCGGGATCTTCCCGATAGCCGTCAGGAGCGGCCACGCACATCCGACATTTTCCGAAGCCTAAATCCAGCAGTTCATAAATGTCAGCGCCCTGCTCCAACAGAATATCCTTGCCGACCACCCCAATATCGGCGGCTCCCTTTTCCACATAGATCGCCACATCGGATGGTTTTACCATAAAATAACGCACACCGCTCTGTTCATTTTCAAAAATCAGTTTGCGGTTGTCCTCCAACAGCTCCCCGCATTCGTAGCCGATAGCCGCCAGCATCTCGTAAACCTTCATGCCCAGTCTTCCTTTAGGCAGCGCAATATTCAGCATGAGATCACCTCCCCCTTCATAGTACGGATTTCCCTGCAAGACAACCCGTTGGGTAATGCTCTGCCGATCTGTACACGGGCGCCTTCCTCTCTAAGCGCCTTCGCCTTTGCCAGTACCCTCACCGGATCATCAGAGAGATCATATTGCAAAAAAATGTCAAGATCATATTGCGGACGGTTAGGGTAGCAGGAATTCAGTTCGCCCAAACCCAACGCGAAACCGATGGCCCCCATGTTTTTATGGAATTTTGCCAGCAGCCGATCATATTGACCGCCGGTGAGAATGGCTTTGGGATAACGCTCCACATACCCCTGCATCACAATTCCGTTGTAATAATCCAGATCGCTGAGAATGGTAAAATCCAGCCGAATCCGCTGTGCTTCTCCGCAAGCGGTTAAATCGCTGTAAACAGCGTTAAGCTGCGCTACCGCCCGTTTCATAGCCTCATTTACCGCAGCCTTTTCTGCTTCTGTCAGCAAAGCGGGAAAATCTCCCTGCATTTGCAGCAAACCGCAAAGCTGCTCTGCCCAATCGGGATCTGCTCCGGCTAAGCGAAGTAAAGCGGAAAGGTCATGCACATTCTGTGACCGGATACAATTCAAAATGTCTGTCTTTCTTCTTAAAGTCAGATCAGAGCAAGCGCCAAGAATGCCTTCCACAAAGCCCATGTGCGATAAACAAAGCACATAAGAAGGATCAATCAGTGCAAGGCTTTTACCTGCCATCGTGATAACTTCCAGCAACGCAGCAGCGTCAATGGTACCGATCAATTCAAGACCCGCCTGAGGAATCTCCCGATATTCCTTCGTGTGCTTTTCCATCCGATAGACATTTTCCCTGTAAAATACCTTTTCCGCATGGGTTTCATCTGCCTGCGTATTTTTTACAATCGACAGGGTAACATCAGGGCGCAGTGCCATCAGCTTTCCTTCCGGATTATGGAAAGTCAGTACAAATTCACTGGTAAGAAAGGTTTTATACTCCTCATACAGCGAATATTCCTCAAATTTGCGCATTCTGAATTTTCGATAGCCGTAAGCCTCATACAACGTCTGCAAATCCAGATATACTTGTTCGTCCTTAGTCAATGTCTGCACAGTGGTCTTCATCGGTCATCCTCTTTCTGACGGTTCTCTTCGTTCTTCATATAGTTAAAAAGCAGTTTGCTGTATCCGCCGCTTCCGTACTGAATACATCTGGAAATACGGCTGAGCGTCGCTGTAGAAATATCGGTCATGGAACTGATCTGCGCATAGGTTTTTCCCTGCATCAACAGTTCGGCACAATCCAGCCGCTGCGCCATCTGCTCAATCTCTTTATTGGTACACAGATCCTCCAGCAGCATTCGCACATCCTCTTCGCTTTGCATTGAAGCCAGCATTCGATACAGTTTGGAATTGTCCCGCTTTTCGTGGTGAATCAAATCCATCATTCATTCCCTCTTGTTTTTTTAATGACACTATTATACACTATTACTTTAATTTTGTAAAGCGCTAAATTGAAAATATTACAGGATTTTCGAGCAATTTTTTCGTGCAATATTATTAATGAATTTATTTTATAATAGCTTGAGAAAAACCCAGGCGCGTGACGCGCCCGGGTTTAAAGCATCAAAGGACCGATACGCAGCATTTTACTGCCTTTATCAATTCGTTTAAGGAAAGTGAAAAGGGAGTTTTTTCATAACATAAAACCTGTTCTCTGCTGTACGGCAGATGAATAAAGCCGCCTGCGATTGCGGATTTTTCCCTCGCCAACGCGTCCAATAAACGATACATCAGACAGTTGCATACATAAGTTCCCGCCGTATAGGAAAGCGCTGCGGGAATGTTCGACTGCTGCATTGCGGCTATCATGGCTTTTACCGGAAGCGTAGTAAAGTAAGCCGCAGGACCGTCTGTCCGAATCGAAGCATCGGCGCGGCATTGTCCATCATTATCCGGAAACGCACTATCCATTCGGTTGATAGCGACCACTTCCGGCGTCACCGCCTGTCTTCCGCCTGCCTGTCCCAAGCAGATCACCGCGTCCGGTCGATCGTTTTTTACCGCTTCAAGCAGCTTTTCCGCACAACGATCAAAGGAAACCGGCAGAATTAAAGAAATCACTTGCCAGTCCCCTATGCTTCCCGCCATACGCTCCGCCACTTCCATAGACGAATTACGCAATTCCCCGCCAAATGGCTCAAATCCTGTGAGGAGCAGCTTTCTCATCGGAGGTTCCTTTCCGCAAATCCCATTTTTAAATTCATTTCCGTTTCTATATTCAGCCTTTGCAGGCAAGCCGATAAATGGCTTCCGCATCGGTTTCTTTTAGGTGAACAAAACCGCCTGTTTCACCACCGTTTAATCCTAAATTCTTTACAAACAGTGGAATATCTTCTTCCTTTGCGCCAAGCTCCGCCATAGTCAGCGGCATACCAATGGATTTTAAGAAGCGGCGGAAGGCAGCAATACCGGCAAGTGCGGTAGCTTTGGGATTTGCGTAATCCATTTGGATCCCCCATACCCGATTTGCCGCCTGTGCAAATCGCATTATATTGTGGTCAACTACATAGGTCATCCAAGCAGGCATGATTACGGCCAACCCTGCACCGTGAGCACAGTCGTTTACAGCAGATATTTCATGCTCCAGCCAATGTGAATTCCAATCCTGCTCTCTGCCGACGCCGCAGATGTCGTTGTGCGCCACCATGCCCGCCCACATAATGTTGGCTCTGGCTTCATAATCGTTGGGATCGGCAATTACTTTAGGCACCTCATGAATCATTGCCATCAGCACCGCCTCGCAAAGCCGATCTGTGGTTTCCACCTGTTGGGTATTGGTAAAATAGCGCTCAAAAACATGTGCCATTATATCAGTGGCGCCGCAAGCGGTCTGGTAAGGGGAAAGCGTCTGCGTTAAAGCGGGATTTAGAATGGAGAATTTAGGGCGCAGGCAGTCGCCGCCGGTCGCACGCTTCAGCATACCTTCCTCTTTGGTAATAACACTGTCGGAGCTGCCCTCACTGCCTGCCGCGGCAATGGTAAGCACAACACCCACAGGAAGCGCGCATGCTGATGCGGTTCTGCTTCTATCCTCGTAAAAATCCCAAAAATCACCGTCGTAACAGCAGCCCAGCGCAATGGCTTTAGAGGAGTCAATAACCGAACCGCCTCCTACTGCCAGAATAAAGTCAACTCCTTCTCTTTTACACAGCTCAATTCCATGATAGACCAATCCGCTTCTGGGATTGGGCATTACGCCGCCCAGCTCTAAATGCTCAATGCCGGCATCTTCCAGTGAAGCTTCCACCCGCGAAAGCAAACCGGAACGCACTACGCTGCCTCCGCCGTAATGGATCAATACCTTACTGCCGCCGAATTTTTTGACATAGCTGCCGGCTTCTGTTTCAGTATTCTTGCCAAACACAAAATAAGTAGGGGAATAAAAGGTAAAATTATTCATTTTAAATTTTCAGCCTCCGTCAATTTGTTTCATACAGAATATTATAAATTCTGATGCTTCCAAAATGTAAAGCGTCTGCCGCCAAACAAAAAAGCAATGACTTGCTACAGTTTCTAAATACGCGCAATCCACTATAATTCTGTAATATTTTTATTATAGCATACTTTTCCTATAAATGCAACAAAATCGATTCCATTTACAATCCAATTTTTTACGGAATTAACCGCGAAGTCTGATTTCGTTCACAAAAAGCTTGAAATCATCGAATGAATACGTTATAATGAAAAAGCCGGGGATAACAAAAATGAACGGTTTCTTGACCGGAAGCATTTTATCGGCAGTTGCCGCTCGGCATATTTTCAAATTTTTCATATTGTAATGAAAACAAATCTCCGATAACCGGACGCTTTCTTATTTTTCTCCCCTTTTCCTGCCGCTCCGATGTTACGGCAATTCAGAAAGGATTGATTTTTCTATGAAAAAGTTGAATCTGCTCAGTCTGATTCTCGCCATTTGTATGCTGCTGCCTGCCTGTAAGGGAATCCAACCGGAGACAGACGGTTCTCCGGATCAATCAAGCGAAGCCACGGCTGGAATTACGGACAAGCTGCCGGATTTTCCGGAATTGGTTTCCTTTGATACCGATTCAATCTTATCTTTGATTGGGACCATCAGCGGAGGAAACGGTCTTCTGTGGTACCAGTTTGAAGAAGGCAGACGGGCAACCAAGTTAGTTTCTTCACTGCCAGCCGCAAGGGACAGTATTTTGTTAGACGCGACGCTGCTGTCCGACGGAGGCGTAGAAGGCGGTGCAATCGAGTTCAATGGCAGTCAGAAGGTAAAGCTGAACAATCAGTTCACCGAAGAAAGCCAGATTACTTCAAGCACCTTTCTTCATCCGGCTTTCGAAACTTTATCGGTAGCCTTTTACTTTATGCCCTACTCATTGGAGGGCAAGCAGATCATTTATGAACAGGGGGAGGCAACCAAGGGACTCGCCATCGGAATAGAGAACGGCGTACTTAAGGCAGCCGTCGCGGCCGGTCGGGGAGCCCAGACAGACGGAAAAGCGCATATTGTCGGTGAATATTTGCTTACAGAAGACGCATTGAATCAATGGATCCATGTTGCCGTTACCTATGATGGCAGTGAAAGAAACGGAACTGCCCGCTTATATATAAACGGATCATTGGTTGCCACTACCGCCAGCATTGGCGCCATTATACCGCAAACCTTGGATGCCGCCGGTTTAGCGTCTTCTGAATACGGCAGCAACGCATTAGGCTTCACAGACGCTTATTTCAAAGGACGGATGGACGATCTCCGAATTTATTCTACCTGTATACAGCCTATGGGTGAATTGGAGGACAATGTGATCTTTTTACAAAGTGCCGCTGCCAAAAACGCATACCTGAAAGCCAGCTATGATCAACTGACTGTAAGCTACAATGTTGAGCCGGCACTGAGGGGCTTCATCATTACCAAAGGCGCCGCAGACGACCAGGGCATTTCCCTTAGACTTACCGGCACCGATAAATATATCACTGTTTCAAACAACAGTATTAGTCTGAAAGCAATTGCGGATGATGAGGACAAATCTCTCGCAACCTTTTATCAGACTGAAGCACTTTCACTGCCTTCATGGGGCAAACTCGACTCGGATGCATTCTGCTCGCTTAAAACGGCGGACGGTCAATACCTGACTGCCAAAAACGGCGCGGTTTCTCTCAGCGATGCCGCAAGCGATACTGATAAAATCTCAGCTACATTCAAGCTTACAGGCGATCAAACTAATGTGATCAGTCAACTAAAAGGGGCGGTTTACTATCCTACTTACGCGCTGAATGCTCCTCAGTTCTGGAAATGGTACGATCATGACATTATTGATCGGGACATGTCTTATGCTTGTTCGATTGGGATAAACGCCTTCCGGATATGGGTAAGCTATGAATATTGGCTGGAGGATTCCGCTCAATTTGAAACTGCCTTCAAGGATTTTCTGGAGCTTGCTGAGGCACATGAAATTGTGATTATGGTTTCCTTATTTGAAGGATGCGGTGACAGCTATAGCTACGGCTCTGCCAATACTTGGAACCGTATCTATACCGGTGAAACTGCCGGATGGGCGATTACCTCGCCTTCCGCGGAGATTTATAATAACAAATCCCGCTGGGATGAGCCGAAGGAATTTATCACATGGTTCATGACCCGTTTCGGCAATGACAGCCGCCTGATGGCAATCGAGCTGTACAACGAGCCTTGGGGCGCTCAAAGAGCCGCACTGGCGAAATATCTCTGCGAATGGGCAGTTTCTATTCAGGGCAGCGTACCGCTGATTGCGGGAACCGCACCGGCGGACGCATTTACGCTGGACGATACGATTAAATTGGGAATGGATATCTTACAGTACCATGATAATTTTCCGGGCAGTGCGGACGCTTTTATCTCCAACGCAAACGGAAAAATCGAAGCGGCCCGTCTTGCCAATCTGCCGATCTACTGCACAGAGGTTCAATGGATTGGCGGTCCTTCCGGCATCAACTATCCAAGTTACGCGGGACTTGCCGAAACCTGCAACAGCTTAATGGAAACCGGTAAATGGGCGCCTTTCTATTGGACATTGATGGTGCATCCCTGTTATCTGAATTCCTACCGCAACAATTACAAAATGTATAACGGCTTGTTCTATGAGGACGGCAGTGTTTACTCAATAAAGGATATCACCGCTATTGCCAACACTGAAGTAAACATGAATGAACAGACGGTTTCACCTTACCTTGCTGGAAGTTACCGCTATCAATATATGTTTTCCGATAGCTTTTTCGACCGAAAGGCGTACAAATGGACGGCTTTGCAGGGACAGTGGTCCGCTGAAGATGAAATCTATACCGGAAGCGGACTGACGCTTGCCAACAATACCGCTTTTACGACTTTTACCGCTTCATTCAATCTTCAAATAACCGATGGTTGCGCCGGAATAATATTCGCAATGAAGGAGGATCAGTCAAGCTATTACAAGGCGGTATTGAATCAGACGCGCGCCTGCATGGAAATTTATCAGGTAAAAAGCGGCGTGTCTACGCTGCTGGCTTCCTCCTCCCCGATGGAAATCGGCAGCGGATATCTGACAGTTACGCTTTCTGTAAAAGAAACAGAGATAACCGTAACTTGTAACTGCGCTGATGTGACTGCCCGGATTACCGCTGAAACCGGCAGTATCGGTTTTACCTCCGATCAAACCGCCGCATTTGACAATCTTCATGTCATTGCTAACTAAATAAGGTTTCCCATCGTGGGGCGGCTGCTTTCCAAACAGGCAGCCGTCTTTTTTGATTTATCTGAGCTCAAACAGCTGCTGATCCTTCGTCAACAAACAGGTAATTATATGTGTTATACGAACATAAGAAGTGAGGCGTTTACTTAGTATTATCGAAAGAAGTAAATTGCGTATAACATTGAATCAATAAACAAAGAATTA
>CAZMTU010000063.1:0-14096 GCA_964569225.1 uncultured Lachnospiraceae bacterium
GCGGTCAGTTATCTTGACCGCTATGGTTTGGCGGAGAGAAAGAGATTCGAACTCTTGGAACGGTATTAGCGTTCACACGATTTCCAGTCGTGCGCCTTAGACCAGCTCAGCCATCTCTCCATGTATTTGTGACTTGGTTGCTCAACGTGTTATATTTTAGCACATCCAATTCGGTTTGTCAAGAACTTTTCTTCGTTTTTTTTAAAAAACGAATATTTATCATGCGCATCATTTTTTCGCCGTCCGCACATATACTGTCAGTGAGGCGGGAGGTGACAAAATGACAGATATCAGTGAAGAACGCTGCGAAAAGCTTGCACATTACATGCTGGAACACCATGCTACCGTTCGTTCCGCTGCCGCCTATTTCGGCATAAGCAAATCTACTGTACATAAGGACGTTACTACCATATTGGAAACACGCAACGGCGCATTATACGCTGAAATTAAAGATTTACTGGAAACCAATAAGGCCGAACGGCATTTTCGGGGCGGTGAAGCTACTCGCCGAAAATATTTGTTGAAAAAACAAAAAAAACAGCTTTAATCGCTTGATTTTCAGAATGGTACGTGCTATACTGTTTTCATCTGTAAACATGTGAGGCATAATTTTATGAAAATCATTGCAAGTGATTACGACGGAACACTCAATTACCATGGCGTAGATGACGCCAAACGGGCGGCTATTGCCCGCTGGCGCAAAGCCGGCAACCGATTCGGCTTGGTAAGCGGTCGAGGAATGGACGCCCTTCCGGATATTCTTAGTCATGACCGTTTCGAATGTGATTTTTTTATTGCCAACAATGGGGCGCTAATTGCCGCACCTGACGGAACCGTATTGGCCGAAAGTCGGTGCGACGGCAGTATTGCGATTCCCCTGCTAAAAGTGCTTTTTGACCTGGGCTGCCCGTGGGGAAGTATTTCTACTGAACCTCCCTTTGTTGTAAGAGCAACTCCTTCCGCCCGTCATCCGAAGGATTATACCCTTGAAAACGCACCCAAAATTTCCCATTTTAACCAAATCAGTACCATTCTGCCCACATTTGAAGAAGCCGCACGGGTGACTGCCGCCATCAAAGAACGCTTTGGTCAATGGGTAAATCCGCTCCAAAACGGAGTCTGCATTGACATTGTCCCTGCCGGCATGGATAAAGCGCAGGGACTATACCGTCTGCTTTCGCTGTGGAATGCCTCCTACGATGATCTGATCACAGTAGGCGACAATATCAATGATACCGCTATGATCGCAGAATTTCGCTCATATGCTATGGAAAACGCCGTTCCCTCGATTCTTGCATTGGCAGATGCCGTTACGCCGGGAATTACCGAGCTGATTGAGCTTGAATTGTCTGTAAGCGCATTGGAATAACCGCAAACCGTTTTTCCGGGTTGGATCCGAAAAAACGGTTTGCTTATTATTTGCTATCATAACAATTCCGTATAGCCGTTATTTTATACCGAAAAAACACAGGGGATAACGCATTGATAATACGTTATCCCCGTTTTGATACCCAGCCTGCCGTGTAACCCTGAAATATAACCCTGCTTTTGGCAAGGCGGCGCCCTATCCGCTGCTTCTGTGCTCCCAACGTCCCAGCCAATCGTGACATAAGCAGGAAAGGATGAGGAGGTCTGCGCTCCGCAGCCGAAAAAATTGTAGTTCGGGCTCCAATATCATTCTGTAGGTTTATTTACATGGCTATCACGCACAGGACAGGAAAATTCACATGCATTGGCCGTTTGCCGCTGCGATCATAGTATGGCGCCGCATCCGGTAAACCTTACAAGGAAATTTTTCACTGTTCATCGTAATCAATTTCGCCGAACAGTTCATCATCGAAAATATCGGCGATTTTTTCAAATTCGTCATCGTCATCCACTGAAACAAGACATTCCTCACCGGCAGCATCCTTGGACAGCTTCAGAATCACATATTCATCGCTCTCCTCTTCCGCCGGAATCAGTGCAAAATAGAGCACGCCGTCCAGTTCATGCTTGCCGATAACCTCAAACTGGCTTTCGGTTCCTTCCTCATCCACCAGCGTGTAAATTTCAGCTTCTTCCATATTTTCATTATCTTCAACAAGCTTTTCGTCTTTTTCCATGATTTCCTCCAGTAGCTTCAGACTGTTATTCCGAAAAAGTCCGATCGCCGACAGACCGTATTTTGACTGCCTGCTTTCCTGCTCCTATTGTAACCTATTTTTGCCCGTTTGTCAAGAGGTATTTTTCTCCGAAGCACCTATATTTATATTGCATTTTTTAAGTATATAATGTGCATAAATCGGCAGCTTTTATAACTTTCAAGCTTTCGGACCCGCATGAGCTGCCAATAGATTGACTGTTACAACGATACGCGGATGAAAAAAGAGGCATTTATAAAATGCTGACTAAGTACGCAATGAAAATCAACCTTTCATAGCATTTGCCATTAACGAATCTCAACCGCCTATTGATTTTTTCCATTTTTTGTGCTACAATACATTAATCTATTCACTCAATTAAAGGAACCTTTACTATGAAAACAGTAGTCGGAATCGATGTAGGCGGAAGCACCACTAAAATAGTCGGCTTTGAGGAGACCGGCCGTCTGATCGCGCCTATGTTTGTCCGCGCAAACGATCAGATCACCTCAGTCTACGGAGCACTCGGCAAATTTACAACACAGAACAATCTTCCGTTAGACCGAATTGAAAAAATTATGGTCACCGGTGTAGGCTCCACCTTTGTTACAGGACCAATTTATCAGATTCCCTGTGTTAAATGCTCGGAATTTGACTGTGTAGGCAGAGGCGGACTTTGGCTGTCCGGACTGGATGAGGCCATTGTTGTCAGTATGGGAACCGGTACGGCGCTGGTACACGCCCGTTCAGACGGCAGCTATGCCTATTTAGGCGGAACCGGCATCGGTGGCGGCACACTGTTAGGACTGTCTGAAAAGCTGCTGGGCATGAGAGATATCGGACATATTATTGAACTGGCATCTTCCGGCGATCTGCACAAGATTGATCTTCGCGTCAGCGATATTACCAAAAAAGATGTTCATCCGGGGCTTGCCCCCGATCTTACCGCCTCTAACTTCGGAAAAATCAGCGATATTGCCTCCAAAAGCGATCTTGCTTTAGGCATCATTAATATGATTTTCGAAACCATTGGGATGTTGGCGGTTTTTGCCGCCAGAGGAAAAGATATTCGGAACATCGTTCTGACCGGCAATCTGACCGGATTGCCTCAAACAAGAGAAATTTTCGAAGCGCTGAATGAATTATTTGAAGTGCGTTTTCTGATTCCCGTCAACGCACAATTTGGTACAGTTATCGGCGCGGCGCTACAAAAGTAAAAAAAGTTCGACATTTTTGTCAGCGCCCATCGATTCGCTTTATGTTATTATTTTTATCTATAATTTATTTGGAGGATTTATGGTTACTGTATACCCTAATGCCGATCTATCCCTATTTCAATCACTTTGTAAAACTGCGGAAGCGGAAGGTCAAAACTGCTTTCTGCGGCATGAAGAAGCAACCGGTAATCGGTTTGCCTGCTATCAGAAAAAAGACGGACACCTTTATTTATACTACATTCCGGGCAGAAACGAAATTCGGTTTGCAGAATCCCCCGGAGATCTGCCGCCTTCAGAACCTGACCAAGCGTCCAACGGGGCGCTGACGCTTTACCAAATTGATCTGGACAATCGGCGAATCAACTGCGGCATGTCCTACGTTTTTCAGTTAAAGGATGGACGTTTTTTCATTTTAGACGGCGGTTATTTTACAAACGGTGAATGCGACCGTTTGTACAGTCTGCTCCGTTCGCTCTGTCCTGAAGGCAAGCTCCCCATTGCGGGCTGGTTTTTCTCTCATGCTCATCAGGATCACTTTGGCTGCTTTATGGATTTCATTACCTGCTACCGATCAGAATGCAAAATAGAAGGGCTGTATTATACATTTCCCTCTCTCTCACTTCCCGAAGCGGCGCGCTGGAAGGCATCGGATAACGCTTCCATCCGGGAATTCGAATTCGACCGCAAGCTTTATCTGCCCGACGTCCCCGTCTATTCCCTGCATACCGGCGAAGTATTTGAGATCGGCGGATTAAAGTTAGAAGTCCTTTTCACCCATGAAGACATTTATCCCGAAAAAATCACCTCCTTTAATGATACTTCTACTGTGCTCATGGCAAACGCGGATGGCTGCAAAATTCTCTTTTTAGGGGATCTACACACCTCTTCCTGTCGGAAATTGGAAGCTATGCAAGCCGGACGGCTGAAGGCTGATGTTGTTCAGGTAGCCCATCACGGCTTTAACGGTTCTACCATTGAAACCTATGATCTGACATCCCCGGCGGTAGCGCTTTGGCCGGTTCCCGATTACGGTTTTGATGACAACACCGCCCGAAATGTAAACGCCCATTTGTTGGCAATGGAATGCGTAAAGGAACACTTGGTGGCAGGTTACACCGGCACCATTGCGCTTCCCATGCCTTATACACCGGGACAAAGTGTAAAAATAGAACTGCCTAAAAAAGACTGACATCCTTATACATTTTGAAGCTGCCGCAACGTTTGCGGCAGCTTTTTCCTTTACCTTACCTTCAAAATTACTTTTTGCTTCATTTTAGTTAATTATGCACAATAAAACCCCTTGCTATTTCTACTGTTAGTCATAATAATTGCAAAAAATCTATTGCATTTTTTATTTTTTTCAGGTATAATAGACAACAGGAGTGATTCATAGCGCATTATGTGAAGCATTTTTTACACCTTTTTTAGAATCTTAAGCTTTAAAAAGGTTTTATTTAAAAGCATTTGCCTAAGAGGATTTCCTATACTTTATATTTTTAAAGGAGCGTCGGTTATGGAACCCATTATTACCAAGAATATCAGAAATATTGCCCTGCTCGGTCATGGCGACTGCGGCAAAACTTCCCTTGCGGAAGCAATGCTGTATCTTTCGAAAGCAACAGATCGTTTGGGAAAAATCACCGACGGAAATACCGTCTGTGATTTTGACCCCGAAGAGATCAGACGCGGATATACCATTTCTTCCAGCATCGCTTCAGTGATATGGGATGATTTTAAAATCAATCTTATCGATACGCCCGGTTATTTAGACTTCCAAGCAGAGGTTCGCCAAGCTGTACGGGTCGCTGACAGCGCCATCATTGTGGTAGACGGCAAAGCGGGAATCGAAGTCGGTACCGAGCTGGCATGGGATTTTGCCACTGACGCGGGCATTCCAAAGGCATTCTTCATCAATAAATTTGACGATCCGGAAGCACGATTCGCCCGAGTATTCAGCGCTCTGAGAGAACGCTTTGGCATTGCCGTTTGTCCGGTGATCATTCCCATGATCGACGGAGACAAAGTGACAGGATTTTTGAATCTGGTGGATATGCGAGTACTGGTTTACAACAAGGAAGGTGATCTGATTGAGGGGACTATTCCCGAACCCTTTGTCGAAACAGCCGATGCTTATCGCAATATTCTCTTGGAATCCATCGCTGAAACCAGCGATGAACTCATGGAAAAATACTTTGCAGGTGAAGAAATAACCAATGAAGAGTCCCATGAGGCTATTCATGAAGGCATCATTCACGGCAGCATCGTACCGGTATTCTGCGGTGCTACAGCTAAGCTTTGGGGAATCCGTACACTGATGAATACCATCGGAGCTTCCTTCCCCCGCCCGACCGCCAGAAAACACGAATCGCTCTCTGATGGAAGCGAAAAGGCAATTGAAAAAGACGGCGATGCCGCGCTCTTTGTATTTAAAACGGTCGCCGATCCGTTTGTAGGCAAAATATCCTATTTTAAAGTGATGAACGGTGAAATCACCCGCGATCAACTCCTGAAAAACACCACCTCCGGCGGTGCCGAAAAGCTGTCCCGTATTTATATGGTACAGGGTAAAAAGCAGATCGAAGCAGAGCGCCTTTGCTGCGGTGATATCGGTATGACTACCAAACTGAACAATACCAATACCAATGATACGCTTACCGCGTCAGGCGACTTCAGTTACGCGCCCATTCAATATCCAACGCCTTATATGGCTAAAGGGATTGCGCCCGCCACCCCCGGCGATGAAGATAAAATCTCACAAGGTATTACCAAGCTGCTGGAGGAAGACCATACACTCCGCTATGAAAACAATGCCGAAACCAAGCAAATGATGATCTACGGTTTGGGTGATATTCATTTGGAGGTACTGATTGCCAAGCTGAAATCCCGTTTCGGCATTTCTGTACTGATCAGTGAGCCTAAAATTGCCTATCGTGAAACCATTACCAAGTCCTGTGATGTGGAAGGCAAGCATAAGAAGCAGTCGGGCGGTCACGGTCAATACGGTCATGTGAAGATCCGTTTCTCTTACGGCGAGGCGGAAGGGCTTACATTCACTGAATCCACCGTAGGAGGCTCAGTCCCCAGAAATTTCCACCCTGCCGTTGAGAAGGGACTTTTAGAGTCCATGCAGAAGGGCGCTTTCGGCTATCCCATGATCCATATTGCCGCCGACCTTTATGACGGTTCATATCATGATGTGGATTCCAATGAGCTTTCTTTTAAAATGGCAGCCAACTTAGCCTACAAGGAAATGCTGAAAAAGGCCGCGCCTGTTCTGTTGGAGCCGGTAGGCGAGCTTCAGGTCACTGTTCCCGAATCTATGGTAGGGGACGTTATGGGCGATCTGAACCGCCGCCGCGGCATTGTAAAAGGCATGAATCCCGCTTTCCGGCACAATTACACCACTATTGTAGCAGACATCCCCACAGCCGAGATTTTCGATTATTCGCTTATTCTTCGGGCACTCACGCAAGGGCGCGGAACCTTCGATTTTGCCTTCACCGGTTACGAAGCCGTTCCCGCAAGTATCGCGCAGCGCATAGCCAAAGAAGCGGGGCAAATTTAAATTGTTTTTTCTTTCAAGGGGACTTTTAAGTCCCCTTGAGTCTGTCGAGAAAGTCCAGAATAAATTGCGCTATTCGTAAAAATGCCCAAATTCGTTTGTCCGCTTTTTCTCTTGCCTAAAAAAGCCCAAGAGAAAAAGCGAACAAAAAGAGAAAGACCAGGGCATTTCTTCCTCTGCGGAGGGAGACTCAGGGCTTCGCCCTAAGAACTCACGACCTTTTGAGAAAAGGTCGATCCAAGCTTTTGCGCAAGCTGCCCAATAATTATAGTTTTTTTACAGCCTGGAGGGGACTTTTAGGTCCCCTTGATTTATTGAAAATCCTGTTATAATAAGGGAAGATCAAGTATGAATTGATTGACTTTCCTACAATTTTACCGTATAATAAATTTATGGAATTATTATTGTTTACCGCAGTCCTTCTGCTGCTGATCGCATGCTTTCCCTATTTTCGAATTTTTGTAAAACGCTTACTTATGCGCCATAAACTCCGCTCTGTATGCCGGCGAAAAGAGTTCGCGCTGATTCCCGCTCACCGGCTATGGCTGTTCGGAAGCCGAAACGGGCGGCGCTGCGATTTCTATATTGATACACCGAATGCCGTCTATGCTGTAAAACTTTTCGGAATTTTACGGCATACTAATAAACTGGTCTTTCAGCGGGACGGCCGGTATGTCATCCGGCGGCATATCGCCTTTATATCCAGCATCGCCATGAGCATAGTTTACCCAATTGATTCAGATTCCAAAGCGTTTCCACCCTACAATTTTCGGTACCGGTATCGGAACGAATGGTATCTGAAAGCACATCGCTCCGTACTGCTGCTGAGTCCTACCTGTATGGAGGTTCGCGTTGCCACTTCAACAGGCGAAAAAGTTATCGGCAACCGCGAAACATTCGCGGACATGACGTTGTTTTCTCTTTCCGGACTGATCGGTGAATTAGAGATTACAGCGTAAAATTTAACGGATTAAAAACGGTTCATTTTATGTATTCACGCCGAATTCGCCTAAAAATGAAAATCAATCTGTCTTTTAGATGAAATTCATAACGATTTATGCCCTGCCATGTTTATTCGCTTGGCGGTCAAATGGAGCTTTATATGAAAATTCTTCCCTTTTTACGCATGGATCAAACCAGACAATACGATTCTCATATAACCGAAGATCTACAGCTGAATCATTTACTTTCAAGCAACGCCATGCGGATACTCCGTACCCCTTGCCTGCCGCCGTACAGCCAAACCATTGCAAATCGACAGGCTTTTTTTTCATGCATGGAGGACCAGGCATTTCGGATCCGGCTGGATTCGTTCCGATCCGCACTGTTGACGCTGAAAAAGCAGTCAGAGCTGAAACAAACAGTCCAAACAGAAATTGAACTGCTCTGCCAATCTGTTCAAACGCTGAAAGCCTACTGTCAGGTATGCGATGCCCTCTCCGCGCTGGCAAATTTCACGCCTCTATTGGACGAGGCCATCGCCGCACTGTATACCCCTGATCATCAAACGCTCCTAACTCAAATGAAAAATGATCTTGCTGACGCAAACACGATTTTACAGTCAATATCAGCTTCCGATTTGGTGCTGACCGACAAAGCTTGGCTGGTAAAAGACAGTAACAGCGTTTCTTATTGTGAAAGGATAGCAGCGCTTGCGGCACAAATTGAAATTTCAGTCAAGCTGACGTCCGAACGGCCTATAAAAATTGACGTTCCGCTGTCTAATGCCATCACCGAACTGTACGGTGATGAGATCAACCGGCTGCAGACAATTGTAAGAATTTATTCCTTTCTGGAAATCAACGCGCCCCTTAGCTGGCTGTCAGAACTGAATTTTTTTCTTGAAATTCATGCTCTTGTCGAAAAAGCTCATGCCGCCGGAATCGCCACCTGCCTGCCAACCATTTCACCGGAACGGCTCTACTATGCCGAGGATGCTTCCGACATTTCCCTTTTCGCCAAAAACTGCCCTCACATTGTTCCCAACAATATTGATTTTACCGAAGCTGACAAATTTTGCTTTCTGACCGGCGCTAACGGCGGCGGCAAAACCACCTACCTCCGAACCGTCGGAATCAACCTGCTATTTTTCCTTTCCGGCTGCCCTATTTTTGCCCGAAAAGCGCAAATATATCCCTATTCCGGGCTGTTTACTCATTTCCCGGAGGACGAACGCTTCTCCGGTATGGGACGGTTGGACGCTGAATTGAATCGGGTAAACCGGATGATCGATGCAGCCGACCAAAACAGTTTTATTCTTTTTAATGAAACCTTCAGCGCGACCGATGAGATAAAAGGATTTCAGCTCGCCTGCTCTACCGCGCAGAATCTGCGGGATCGGGGGATATTCGGTCTGTTCGTTACCCATTTTCACGAAATTGCCGATCAGGGCTTTCCGATCCTCTCAGTCCGCGTGGAAGAAGGTGAAGGGCATCGGAGAACTTACAAGATTTACCGAAATATTGGTGAAAAATCATCTTATGCCCGGGATATTTTAAAAAAATACAGGCTCGACCGTATGTCATTGGCTGAAAGGAGAGCAAAAAATGAATATCAGTCTTTTATATCCGAATGAAAGCGCCCGTACATCGACAGGCGGCATCGGAAAGGATACTCTCTGTCGGCTCTCTATTGACCAACTGATGTCAGGGCTTGATCTGCCGTCCCAAAAGACAGATTTTTTCATGAAGGTACTTTCCATGCCGCTAACCGACCAGGAAGCGATCCTTTATCGCCGTGAAATTTTTCAATGCTTTTCAGAAAATACCGCATTGCTGTCCGAACTATACCGCATATACGAACAATTTTGGGAAGCGAAAGCTGATTACTCAGATCTCCGAAAAGAAAAACGTTTTTTGCTCCGTTCGGCATCCAAAGAAACCAAATCCGCCTGTGCCCAAAACCTGCTGCAAAGCGCGGCATTGATGCTGAAACGCTGTTTATTCTTTATAGAAGCCATTACCAATGCCCTGCGAAAATACCCGCTGAACGCTAAAGGGCTGCAAGCGCTACTGATACAGGCGCAAAATGTTACCTCATCCAACGCTTTTGGTCAATTGCTCCAGCTTTGCAATGAATTTGAAATTTACAGTCAAACGGGCGGCGCCTATTACCGTATGCAGCTAAATCATGCGGGGCAAATCAGTGCATGTGAACTGATTGACCACCGATATGTCAAATTTGAGAGCCCTGATTTAAAAAAGAAACGGCGCTTTTTCAGCAAAAAGGAAACAGTTGAGCACATTCCCTGCGCCGAAATGGATCTGACGTTCAGCAATCTGCGGAATGAGCTTCAAGCTTCACCCATAATTGCGCTGTCTGATTTGATGGATACCGTCACGGAACAGATATTCAAGCGCTTTTCAGAGGTCGGGCGCGAACTGGATTTTTATGAAACGGCGCTCCGTTGCCGCTCACTGATTACCGAAAAGGGCGCTCCGCTGTGCTTTCCCGAAATCCGCAGCGATCTGCAAAGAAGCTGTACTATGCTGTATGACTGGCTTTTGCTGCAAGCCTGCCAAACCTGTGCCGAAGTAACGCCTAACGATCTGACTGAGAACAATGGCATGGGCTGTGCGGTGTTCGGTGAAAATGGCAGTGGAAAAACGGTTTGGCTGCGTTCAGTAGGCTGTCTGCACATCTTTACACAGGCAGGACTGCCTGTTCCTGCCAAATCTGCGGAAGTCGGTCTTTACAAAAAGATATTTTCTCATTTTTCCAGTGCCGAAAAGGAGTTTGAAGCGGGAAATGAAGCGGGCCGCTTTGAACAGGAGGTACGCGAGATAGCCGGTATCATGGATGAAATAGGCGAAAACAGTCTGATTCTGTTAAACGAAACCTTTCAGACCACCGCCTATGAGGAAGGCGCGGAAGGGTTGTCGTGGATTCTCCGCTATTGGGCGGAAAGCGGCAGTCAATGGATTTTAACCACTCATCTGAAGCAGATCATTGATTACTTTAAAGAAGGTGAAATTTCCTTATATCAAACAGCCAAGCAGCACAAGGTACTGTCTGTTGACCGCGATACGCTATCGCGTTGAACATTAGTTTTATTTGTTATTTTTAACAAAAGTAAATTAAATATCCGAAATTATATTGACATGTTTGTCGATTCGCGCTATAATATTTGTAAAGAGAAATTGCTTTATGAAAACCAAATATATTGTTTTTTTGTCTTAACCTGTCTGATCTTTCAATTTCTGCAAATATCCTCATGGGCGGATATACTGACAATCACTGCATATTAAATAGCTTTATTAATTCGATGGCAAACAAGCTAACTTATGTCACAGGACAGCGGCATTACGGATCTTTTCTTTTTCCTATGTATTTATATGACGCATACAACGGCATGAATACGATCCGAACGATTTTAGTTTATTATTCTCAGTATAACGCCCCCCTTAACCGCCATCAGTCAAAAAGGTGTTTCCATTGAGTCGATCTATGACAATTTTGCTATGGCATGCCACCATCCGCAGCAATTTTTCAAAATTTACTCCAGCAGCTGGCAGTCGTGTGCGTCGCCGTCGGTAAGCTCGGTCAGCAGTTATCCATTTAGCATGTTAAGAACCTCCACCAATCCGCTTAGCTGTATTTATCGGGATTTTCTGCCCCCTTCAAGCGGTACTTATACGCTGTCCGTCACTTCAACTATTTACGGCTATTCTTCCTCTACCCCTGCTTCGGTGCTGCTGATCTATCAGAACGCCTCCGGAATTTATAGCGGCGTCAACCAGAAAATGACCTCCAGTCAATTGATCCTCACCCGAACCGGACTGGGTAGCACCTATTCTAAGGTCACGACCGGCTTTGTTAACCGTTCAAGCAGCAATAGTTATATGTACTATCAAATGGCAGCGGTTACACAAACCTCCGCATCGTCTTCTCTGCCGATTTACCAAACAGAGATCAGTCCGCTTAAACAAATCGGACTTTGACCCATACGCTGTAAAAAACATTTCAGAAAGGAACTGCACTATGAAAGCTAAAAGGATAATGATTTCCCTTCTTTCCCTGTTGACTATCGGCTGTCTGCTCGCCGGCTGCGCCAGCCAACAGTCAGCAGCAGCCACACCCAACCCCACCACTAATCGACCGGAATTTCCCGCAAGTATCGCTCCGAATAGCTCAGGAGAAGTCATTATTTACGATCCCAGTCCATATAACGAAGACCTCATTCAATTTGATCAATGCATGAAAGATATTGAGGAAAGATGCACTCAAAATGATTGGATTTGCCTGAATGGATATTTGCTTCCGACAGAAGACGAATATGCCGCCGCGTTTGACGGCGATTTAAATACTTGGCTTGAAGGCTCTTTAACAGCAAAGCTTCGGTTTGATCGACCCGTAGAGGTCTGGGGCGCAGAGTTTGTCTTTTCAAACGATCTTTTATCTACTGTCGGCTATTTTACGATAGGTAGTGCTGATGCTGCCGTTGAAAGCCTTGCATCGCATTATCATTACAACAAAATTGACGCTTTCTTTTATCAATTTTCGTCCAATACCGTTTGGATAGAATTAAGCGAAGGTCAGCAATTCATCCCATATGAAAAACCTGAGTACTATCCTGAGCCTACTAAAGATCGTCCGCTCGTATGCGATTATTCATTTTGGCACTTTGAAGAGGACGGTACTCCTCTCCAAGAGGTCCGACTGTACGGAAGAATACTTGCCGGCAGTGAAATTGAATAAAGCTTCAACTTTTCATTCACCGTTTATTTTCGCGCTGTTTTCAGAAAGGAACTGCACTATGAAAGCCAAAAAGATACTGGTTTTTCTTCTTTCCCTGTTGACTATCGGCTGTCTGCTCGCCGGCTGCGCCAGCCAACAGTCGGCAGCAGCCACACCCAACACCGCCTTTACCGACCGTCCGAGAGTCCCCGCTCAAACAGAAGACGAACCGAGTATTATCATTCCGCATTACGTGGAACACCGTCACGACTGGGTAGATGGCTGCTATTATGAAAACGCGGAGGAACGTGCCAAAGCCAACGGCTGGGTTTGTTTGAACGACTATCTGACTGCGGACGAGGATATCATGGAAGTTTTTGACAACAATCCGGAAACGGCAATAGAATTCAGTGATTGGGGAGATATATATTTTAGCTGCAGCGTTGAAATCTACGGAATTGAACTAACTTTTCAAAATAATTATTTTAATTTATGCAGTAATATAGAAATTGGAAATGGATATATTACAGAATATCTCAATGTTGACTATTTTCTGCAATTTGATGAAAGGACTGTATGTTTGACCGAGTGGACAGCTTATGAAGCACCGCAGTCTGTGATTTATCATGAACTGATTTACCCGCTGACCAATCAAACTGCAGATTATAATACCACCGCTATATCGTTTTCCTTTGAAAATATTTATTGGGAGTACACAAATAATCTGCCGACAGAAATCAAATTTTACGGAAAAAAACTTGATGAGGGTGATACGGCAGGATATATTCAATATGACCAGTGCTTTGAAAACGCGCAGGAACGGTGCAAAGCCAACGAATGGGTTTGCCTGAACGAATATCTGCTGCCGACAGACGAAGCATATGCCGCCGCGTTTGACGGCAATCCGAATACTGTATTTGACGGCACTTCGGCTGCGCCGGAAGATAACTTCTCCGCTAAGCTTCAATTTGACCGTCCAGTAGAAATTTGGGGCGCGGAATTTGTATTTCAGACGAACCTCCTGTCTACCATGGGAATCTTCCGGATCGGCATCGCTTATACCAATGTCAGTCATTTGGTTTCCGCTAAAAATGAGCTTCTTTCCGTAAAAGACAATCCTACCACCAACCAATACGGCTGTTTTATTTATAAACTGCCCTCTAATGTCGTTTGGATAGAACTAACCGAAGGTCAGCCATTTACTTCTTCCAATGCTTCAGACAAGGAACTGTCAATTTTGTGTGAATATACTGTCCGTAAAAGCAGCGGCGAGAAGCGCGGTACGCCCATTCAGGAAATTCGGCTCTACGGAAGAGTACTGAACAGCAACGAGATCGCATAAATTGTTATAGCCGCAAAACGGGCATTTGCGGCTGTTTTACCTTGATAATCTCTTTCTCCATTTTTTGCATAAACGAAAATTTTTCCCCCGACCAAGCAGCCTTGGTCGGGGGATCTTGTTGTAATAAACTACTCTATTTTTACTATCTGCCACCAAATTAAAGTTCTTATATTGCT
>CAZMTU010000064.1:0-13612 GCA_964569225.1 uncultured Lachnospiraceae bacterium
CTCTTGTGAGCAGGTTTAGAAGGGGATTTTTCGCCTGACTCAAGTCCTGCCAGCACTTCCTTTGCCCGCCGGATAATTTCACGGGGAACTCCTGCCAGTGAAGCGACCTCGATACCGTAGCTGTCATCTGCCGCCCCCTTGACAATTTTTCTCAGAAATACTACGCCATCCCCTTTTTTCTTTGCTGTAATATGATAGTTGACAATGCCCTCTTTGCGCTCTTGCAATTCGGTCAATTCGTGATAATGTGTAGCGAAAAGGGTGCGTGCGCCCAATTTTTTGCCTGCGGTATATTCGGCAATAGCACAGGCAATGCTCATGCCGTCGAAGGTGGAGGTACCTCGTCCGATCTCGTCATAGACGATCAGCGAGCGCTTTGTGGCATGCTTAAGGATATAGGCAACTTCGTTCATCTCCAGCATAAAAGTGGATTGACCGGAAGATAGGTCATCGGATGCCCCCACGCGGGTGAATAGCTTGTCTGTTACGCCGATTCTGGCGGAGGAGGCCGGAACAAAAGCGCCTATTTGCGCCATGACTGTGATTAGCGCGACCTGCCGCATATAAGTAGATTTGCCTGCCATATTGGGACCTGTGATAATAAGCAGCCGATTGCGTTCAATATCCAGTAAGGTATCGTTGGGAACAAAATCCCCTTCGGTGAACTGCTCTACCACAGGATGACGTCCCTCTTTGATATCGGTGACAAAGCCGATGTCTACCTCCGGACAGGTATAGCCGTTTTTGACGGCAACAGCCGCCAGAGAGCGGTATACATCAATGGTGGCGATGGTCTCAGCCGCCTTCTGAATTCTTCTGACATTTTCAGTGACCTCTTCCCGCAGCTTTTGAAAAATGCTATATTCGATGGCGCAGATTTTATCATTGGCGCCTAAAATAGTAGCCTCCAAATTTTTCAGTTCATCAGTGATGTAGCGCTCGCCGGTGGTCAGAGTCTGCTTTCGGATATAGGTAGGCGGCACTTCGGAAAGGTTGGACTTGGAAACCTCTATGTAATAGCCGAATACCCGATTGTAGCCTACTTTCATGTTTTTAATGCCGGTTGCCGCCTTCTCCCGTTCCTCCAGTGCGGAAAGATAACCCTTGGTATTATGCAGCAGATCTCTTAGCTTGTCCAGTTCGGAGTGAACGCCGCTTTGAATGAATCCGCCTTCTCTGACTGAGAAGGGCGGGTTTTCAACCAGCGTTTGACTGATCAGCCCGCACAGATCGGTCAAGGGATCGATCGCAGCGGAGAGGGCGGTCAGTTCCTCGCTTTGACAGCCGGAAAGCCGTTCCTTTAAAGCAGGAAGAATGGAAAGCGTATTCGCAATGGCAATCAAATCCTTACCGCCCGCGCTGCCGTAGACCACGCGGGTAAGCAGACGCTCCAGATCCAGCGCGTTTTTAAGCAGCTCCGCTAAATCGTCACGGAGAATATAATCATCTGCCAGTTCTGCAACCGCTCCCTGTCGGCGCAGAATCTGCGGAACCGACAGAAGCGGCTGTTCAATATAACTGCGCAACAGGCGTGCGCCCATAGAAGTCAATGTTTTATCCAGCACCCAAAGCAGGGTTCCTCGTTTTTCACGGCTGCGAAGCGTTTCCGTCAACTCCAAGTTACGGCGGGTATTTACATCGATCTCCATATATTGCCCGCCCTGATAGAGCAGCGGTTTTTTTAGATAAGAGAGATCGGTTTTTTGGGTGTCCTCAATATAGACCAAAAGCGCATTCAGCGCAGCGGCGGCTGGCGGCTCCAAACTATCGGTCGAAAGGTCCGGAAAAAGTGAGGAGATCAGTTTTTGCCCTTCGGAAGCGGAAAAACGGTCCTGATAGGTATTGTTTAGCACTGCGGCAAACCGCAAGGTGACGAGTCCCTTAAGCTCCTCGGAGGGAGGCGTGTTCAGCAGAATCTCCTTTGGCGCGAAGACCGCCAGTTCATTGGCGATAGCGCTGGCGCTGCTGTCCAGCAAGGTAGACCGGATCTCACCGGTAGAAACATCGGCAAACGCAACGGCGTTTCCCTCCGGTGATAGAAAAATAGAGGCAAGATAATTGTTTTTGCCCTCGTTTAGCTGAGCAGGATCGGTGACAGTACCGGGTGTAACCACTCGTACAACCTCCCGCTTTACCAATCCTTTGGCAGTGGCAGGGTCCTCTGTCTGTTCGCAGATCACTACACTGTATCCCCGATCTACCAGTTTGCCGATGTAGCTTTCAGCGCTGTGGTAGGGCACGCCGCACATAGGCGCCCGCTCCACATCCCCGCACTGCTTACCGGTCAGCGTCAGGTCCAGTTCTTTGGAAACCAGTTTGGCGTCATCATAAAACATCTCGTAGAAATCGCCCAGCCGAAAAAACAGAATGGCGTCGCCGTACTGATTTTTAACATCTAAATATTGACGCATCATAGGGGAAAGGGCCATAAATACCTCCGTTTAAAACAGAAATAAGAAATGTGAGCCTTTATCGGCAAAGCGAAACTTCCGCGTGCTGTGATTTCGCTTTGTAAGGATATCAGTTACCGTAGCTGCCGGCGGTATCGGAGAGCAGTTCGGATACGTTTTCTTTCCGGCGGGAAGCCGCAATGCGTTTTTGCAGTTCGGACAGGAAAAGATCCTCATCCAGAGGCAGTTTCACCGGACAGGAAAGCCATGAGGACAGGTGCATAGCATTGGAAATGGTCAGTCCGTTAATGCCTTCCTGACCTCTGGCGATAAGCGGCTCTCCGCGGAGGATGGCGCCGCCGAAAGCATTCAGTACTCCCTTATGCTGAGGGGCATTTTCGGATGGTGTGAGATCGGTTCTTTTACAGGGCGGGGCGGAGAAGGCAGAGGGTGCGTTTACACGGAATATCGATTCAGGAATTTCATTCTGCCACAGGGTAAGACGGCCGTCCTCACAGATCAGCTTGCCCCCGTCACAGAGAATTTCAAGTCGGTTGGTGCCCGGCGCGTCGCCGGTTGAGGTAATAAATACGCCGGTAGCGCCATTGGCATACTCCGCATAGGCAGTCACATCGTCTTCTACTTCAATGTCATGCCATTTGCCGTAATGCAGATGCGCGTCGATTTTGATAGGCATGCCGCAGATCCACTGCCACAGGTCGAGGTTGTGAGGACACTGATTCAGCAATACGCCGCCGCCTTCGCCGCTCCATGTGGCGCGCCATGCGCCGCTGTCATAGTATTTTTGAGGACGGTACCAGTTGGTAATGATCCAGTTGACCCGTTTGATTTCGCCTAACGTGCCGGAAGAAATCAGTTTTTTCATTTTAATGTACACCGGATCGGTACGCTGATTGAACATCAGACCGAATACCACCTCCGGATGGGCGCCTGCAACCTCATTCATCTGACGGACAGCTTTTGTATAAACGCCTGCCGGTTTTTCAGACAGAACATGAATGCCCCGTTCAATAGCGGCGATCACATATTTGGGATGATCATAGTGGGGGGTCGCGACGGTGACGGCGTCAATCAATCCGCTGTCCAGCATAGCGATGGCGTCAGTGAAGAGGGTGATTTCACCGGTCAGTCCCCGTTTTTTTAGATTATCCAGTGCTTCGCGGCGACTGGACTCTGCCCGCTGGGGGATCAGGTCGCAGATGGCGGTGAGGGTAAATTCAGGGCAATCCCCGTTGGTCAGCATCCGGACATGACCGGATCCCATATTTCCGACGCCGATAACGCCGATTCGGATGGTTTTCATCGTGTTTCCTCCAAATTGTATAATTTATTCATTTTGCAGACAAATGATTCCTACAGTGATCTGAATAGATGGTACAAAGATAAAAGGATATATTGGAATGGAGCCCAATTTAATCATTTGTTAGAGCCACCCGTCAAATTCGTGAAGCAATAGTCGGTCAGGAGGGGCTTCGTTTAACTCGTTCAGTGCCGCTTGCACCGGCAGGGCGATCTCAGTCTGCCCTATACACATCATATTAGTCTGAGGATCGGTCAGCAGACCGTCTTCACCTGCCAGCGCATAGGCAATCAACAGTGCCAACGGCTTTTCCAGTGAGTCTATGCCGCAGGAAAAAGAAGCGCGGACGCCTCCGGCGGGGAAAATCAGTGTTTCTCCCCGCGTTTTTTTGAATTGCCACCATTTCCTGCGGGGGGCGGGCAATTCAACGGCTGTTTCCTCTGTAAGCGGGGTAAGGACATATTCCACCACTGCCAAATACGCTTTAGGATCATCCTTCAAAAAACCGCCCAACTTACAGCAAAGAGGGGATAAGCTGCCATCGGCAATGAAATCGGGGGATGGCTCAGCTGTCAATCCAAAGATTTTACAGGCTTCCTGAAATGCTTCCGGTTTCAGTACAGGCGGATATTTCAGATAAAGGTTCAGATCGTAGCTCATGAGCATTTCTCCAAAATGCGCTTCAGCGCGTCTGCGGAAGCCTTAAAGGCTTGGCGGGGGCTTTCATAAGTAAAGGGCTCAATCTCTGTTTTTTGATCTGCTTCCAGTGCGGCCAGTCCGGGGAATACTGTCAAATGGGGTTCCAGCGACAGCACTTTTCCGCCCCTGCGGCCGAAATCAGCAATAATATCTGCCAAATGTCCTGTGCCTGCGCCGGCAGGAACCACTTTCCCGTTAGGGCACGCATCTTTGATGTGCAGATATGTGGTGCGGTCTGCCAGTTTCTCCCATGCTGTCCACGGATCTATCCCGCACTGGATAAAGTTGGCGGGATCAAATACACTGCCAAGCGCCGGCAGAGCCGTGAGTATTGCCAGACAGCTTTCGGGATCGGCGCCGTAAATGCCCTTTTCATTTTCATGACAAAGCAGTACACCGCTGCCTTTAGCGATTTCAGTCATTTGGGCAAGCCGATCGATGGCTTCGTCCTTTTCTCCCTGCGTTTCTACGCCGTAAAAGGAGAAAAGCCTTAAACAGTCGGCAGAGCAGAGAAGCGCGGCTTCCAGAACCCGCTTGAATTTTTCAAGATGCGGCTGAAATGGATCGGTGATCTTAATTTTACCGATGGGCGAGCCGATCGACCACACCGTTAGGTTGGCCTCTCTCAGCTGATGCATCGCATTCTGCAGTTCTTCTTTCGTCATATCGGAAACATTCCGACCGTTTACGCCCCTCATTTCCAGCAGGCTGACGTTATTTTCAATCATAGCGTCTATTTGTTCATAGAAAAGCGGACTGGCTTCGTCTGCAAAGGCAGAAATGGAAAAAGAATTCATAGTTTCCTCCGGTTTTTAATTCAAAATTATTATACCACCCCGGACGTTTTTTGTCAATGAAAGCAGAAAGATTTTCACGGAAATCAATTTTCAAAAAAAACTGTTCAAAAGGCAAAAAGCTATGATAGAATATAGGCATAGAAAACTAAGGAATCATCGACTATTTTGAAGAAGTGGAAACAGAAAAAAATACAAGGGATACTTCTGAAAGTATCGGAAGCGGTAAGCATAGCAGTGCTGGGAAGGCTGTGCGGGCTGAAAATATCAGACAAATCCATCGATGGGTTTAAGGTGAGCGAGTAAGCGAATTGTTGAAGGAAAAATTCGGAATCGCCCACATATCGTGCTGCCATTGGTTATTAGTTTTATTGAAAATGATTAAGCCAGAAACGCTTGCTTTAGGCTGCTTTTTTGAAAATTGATTTCCGTGGATTCACCGCGTTCGTTATTGACAAATCCATCTTCATATGGTAGACTATGACGAAAGGCAGTAATGCCAAACAGTACTGTAAACCAAAGGAAAAACGCTATGCGGCTGCTTTATTTATTGGAAAAAATCCGTAATCCTTTCTGTGATCTCTTATTTCAGATTATTACTTATATAGGTGAAGAAACCGTCTTTTTGGTGCTCGCACTGCTCCTTTTTTGGTGTATCGACAAAAAGAAGGGGTATTACCTGATGGTCACCGGCTTTGTGTCAACGCTGGCGGGACAGTTTCTGAAGCTCTTCTGCAAAATTCCGCGTCCATGGGTGAAGGATCCTGACTTTACTATTGTGGAAAGCGCGCGCAAAGCCGCCACCGGCTACTCCTTCCCAAGCGGGCACACGCTGATCACCACCTCTACGTTCGGCGCCATTGCCCGATTCACGAAAAAAAACGGATTGCGCTTCGCCTCGGTAATTGTTATTTTTTTAGTGGGTTTCTCACGCATGTATCTCGGCGTCCACACGCCCTATGACGTAGGCTTCGGCTGGCTGTTCGGCACGGTAGCTTTATTGCTTCTCTACCCGCTTATGAAAAAGGCTTCCGCCGAGCCTCGCTGGATGTGGGGGGTTATAGGCGGTTTAATTCTGCTTTCCGCCGCCAATCTGATTTATGTGACTGCTGCGGCGGGAACCGTAAACTCAGCCACCCTTTCCTCCTCCGACGCCGCTAATTTTGACGAAGCGCTGAAAAACGCATGGACGCTTGCCGGTCTTACAGTGGGATTGGTATTTGCCTATCTGATGGACAGCCGTGTGACGCACTTTAAAACGTCCGCCGTCTGGTGGGCTCAGCTTTTGAAGATTATCGGAGGCGCGCTTCTGCTTCTGGCAGTCAAAACAATATTAAAGCAGCCGCTGCTTGCCCTTACAAACGGTCACCATCTGGCAGACGGTCTCCGCTATTGTATTGTAGTAATTTTAGGCGGCGGCGTATGGCCCATGACCTTCCGATATTTTTCAAAGCTTGGCAAGTCATCGCATTCATTCGCGGAAAAAAACTAATTTTCTGCAAACCCCAATCCTAAAAAAACACCCTTAAACAGCAGGACTGCCGCAATTAGCCTTTCGCTAATTGCGGCAGTCTGTTTTTTAAATTATTTAATCACCTATTGTATAGCTGAAACTCGTACAAACGAATGGTACCTACGCCTGAATCATCCGGATTATACGCCCGAATCATGACATATCGTCCGCTTTGACTGCCTACATTAAAGGAAACCAAGCTTTCATTGCAGGAGGGCTGATAATCCACTGAGGTCCAAACTTTAGCATCGTCCGATACCAAGATTTCCCATTCGGTCATATTTCCATAACCCTCTTTGGTTCTGGTATTGTAGATCGTATAAGTATTGAAGGTTTTTATGGCACCTAAATCAATGATAATCCACTGCTTCGTACCATCCAGACTGTAGGACTGATCGGATACGGTACCGGAAGTAGAGCACCACTTAGTGGCTATATTTCCATCAATCAGAAGTTCCGCGCGTTCGCTGTTATTTACCTGACCGGACACCCTGTAAATAGACGCGTCTCTGCAAAGATTATCGCCGGTTGTTACGGCGGACGCTAACTTGACTGCGGTTTTGCTTCCCGGATTTTTTTCAGTCACCATCGGATAAACAGGATTTTCAACATTAGGCAGATTTTCAGTAATAAAATTATCACTGTAATCTCCGAATCCGACGAATGCCCAAGTACCATTTTTCAGTTCCTGTACATAATACAGCCGCAAGGATTCAATGCAGTCAAAGCCAGTGATTTGATTCACGATCTGATTGAACGCGCTGGAGGTATCCATGGGATCGTCGCTGCGTACCGTTCCCGCTTTGATTGCCCGGTTAATCGAATCAATCAAACCGTAGGTCAGTTTGCCGGACGCATCCTTCACAGTAGGATATTTGGCATCCATGTACGCAAAGAACCATTTATTGTTGCCATAAGGCTCATACCCCCAATCCTGAAGAGAAGCATCATTAGCTGTATAAACCTGCACATACTGTGCATCCGACCAGTGGAAATAACGGAAGCCTCCGTAATTTGCCATATTTTCAATCCACCAATCGGAGGTCATTCCACTGTACTGCTGCACCTGATGCGTAATTTCATGTGAGAAGAATCCAATATCATGCGGATTGGAATTGGCGTAATTCACTGAAACAACCACCTGACGTCCGCTGCTGTAAGCAACGCCCGTGTAATCCTTATCCGCTACAAAAGTCACAGTTTTCGGCTCGCTTCCGTTGCCCCATCGTTTATACAGACGGGGATAAGTATTATAGAAAAGCTTTGTCAGACTATCCTGATAGCCCTCCGCTGTAATCAAATCCCAATCGCCCGCAAAAAGCAGTTTATACTCACTGTCAGCATATTCGCCTTTTGTAATTCGAATCGGAATACTGAGCAGCAACGGGAAGCCTGCGTTTCCGCTGTCAATAGAAAAATTCATGTAGTAGGTACCCGCGCTCAAATAAGGAACGGTCAGCTTTGCCTGTGCCGTATAAGTGCCGTTTTTGCCCGTAGGCGTAATCCCCTCCTGACAGATTTCCCCTTTTGTGCTGCCCTTTGCGCCAATGCTAACCAAAAATTTGGTAGGCAAATTAGTTGTGAAGCCTATTACAATGAAGCTGCCCGACTTGCTCTCCAGCGATGTATAATCGCACTGCAGCCGCACCTGAATCGTATCTATATTTACCGTAAGGGTTTTAGCCGAAGTATTTACATTTTCATAGACTGCCATCAGATTGACTAATCGGTTCAGCTCCGCTGTCGTGGTAGAACGTCCGTCTAATTTATAAGTAACCGCATAACCCGGATATTTAGACTGTACCTCCTTCAGAAGCTCCTCGCCTCTGCCCAAAAATTGATACTTTCCATAATCCACATCGGTATCTATCGTCCACGCCGCATTATTTTTAATACCGGTAAAGCTTGGATTCTGTTCCTCCGTATTCGGCGCGTCTGTAACCGGCTGCTGTACGGTGGGCGCCTGCGTCGCAGGCGGCTGAGTTGCGGGCTTCTGGGTTACGGGATTCTGCGTAGCCGGCGAACCGGTTGCGGAAGCAGTCTGAGGCGCATCAGTACTCGGTGAGGGAGGCGTTACCAGCGGCAGATTCGCATTAGACGCTGTGGCAGCAGGCGTTTCATCGGTCATAGGCGCTTCTTTTGTATCTGCCGGATCACTGTCAGAGGGTGCCTCACCATCGGTAACAGGCTCATCTGTTGAAATGTCAGATTTCGGCGGCGCATTGGTTGTTGTGCCGGTTTCCTCATTTTGCGCAGCAGTCGTCACTGATCGACTCGTTTCATCGGCTGAATCAATCGTATCTACAGGCAGATCTGCCCGGTTGCAGGACGCAAAATTCAGAAGAAGCGCTATTAGCAGTAAAATAGGCAGTGTTCTTCGCATTTTCATGATCATTCCTTTCGATAAAACATGATATAAACGTAGTAAGTCATTTATACCCTTGAAATATTTTATTAAAGTAATTGTAACACGATTCGTTAAAAAAAGCAATTCAATTTTAATATTTATTTTCATATTTTACATATTCAGTCAATATTTCTATATTTTCGATCAACTCGTATTTTTGGAACAGCAAAAAAACAAGGAATCCTTTCAGAAGGATTCCCTGTTTTTACCAATTATCGTCCGCCTGATTTTCCGGAATGACTTCGACCATTGCGGCAATAGCACATTCGATCATATCATCGGTCGGCTCTTTGGTAGTGATATGCTGAAGCCACATGCCTGGCGCGGATATAATCCGTGTGAAAAAATTGTCCCGTCTGCCCGCTAATTTGATCAGTTCATACCCGATTCCGATGGTTAGCGGCAGCAGCAAAAGCTTGCATACCGCCCGCAGAATTCCATCAAAAGGAATAAACGCGCCAATTATAATACTAACCAGCAGCATTAGGATGAGAAAAGAAGTTCCGCAGCGAGGATGAAAACGGCGCATGGGACGAATATTCTCAACCGATAGCGGTAATCCGTTTTCATAACAGAAAATAGTTTTATGCTCCGCGCCATGATACATAAATGTGCGCCGAATATCTTTAATCAGAGAAACTACCGTCATATAGATCACCAAAATCGCAATTTTCAACAATCCTTCAAAGAGTGAACGAAGCACCTGATTTAAATAGCCTTCACTGGTAATGAGCTTCTGGAGCGATAAATCATAAATTAAAGTAGGCAGATAAATAAACAATCCAACCGCCAGCAGCACACCCAGCACGGTTCCAATGCTCATAGCCACCGCCATGACAGCATTGCTTTCCTTTTTTTCTCCGGATACTTTCTGCCCGTCCTTTGATGTTATTGCTCTCGGAGCAGCGTTCTCCTGCACGGTCGGTTCCGAAGCAGCTATTGCATCCGATGCCCTCTCGGCTGTTTTGTCCGTTTTCTTTTCCGCATCAACCGATGTACCTGCAGACGTTTCTTCTGTATCTTTAGCCGCATCATTGGACTGCATTGTTTCCATAACCGCTGCGTCGGCCGACCAAGCGGCTGCTTCATTACTGTTTTCCATCGACCGATCGGTTTCCGCTTGCTCCAACCCTTCCATAGATATCTCGGCTGAGCGCATCAGGCACTTATAGCCTACCACAAAGGAGGTCACCATTCCATAAACACCCCGAATAATCGGTAAACGGAAAAAAGCCGCTACATGGGTATTATTTTCCCACCGCTCCAGACAGATATTTCCTTTGGTATCCCGAACTGCCATCGCCGTTTTTTTCGGTCCGCGCATCATAATTCCCTCCATCAGCGCCTGTCCGCCGATGGATGTTTTCTTTGTAGCCATTGAAATTCCCTTTCTGTGCCGAAATCACCATTTCAAGCCTTTACTTTTTAAGCATAGTACAGAAATGTGAACCCTATATGAACAACCGCGCTAAATCTTGAAAAAACCTTTTTCGCAGGAATGAATATCGGTTCGCGGGGGTACACTTTTACAGGGAGGGAAAAAGCTATGAAATATCGGTCGGTTAAACGGGGACTGGATATTGTCCTGTCTCTCAGCGCAATGCTATTACTGCTTCCGCTGGAAACCGGCATCAGCCTTATCACCTTACTTTCCGGGGAAGGCGTTATTTGCCGCCAACAGCGGATCGGACAGTACGGAAAGCCCTTTGTCTGCTATAAATTCCGAACTATGTATCAAAATACGCCGGTATTGCCCAGATCGCAGCTAACTCACCCCGAAGCCCGGCTTACACCGGCAGGCAAGCTGCTGCGGCGCTGGGGTCTGGATGAGCTGCCTCAGCTTTTTAACGTGCTGAAAGGCGATATGAGCCTGATCGGTCCCCGTCCGCTTCTGCCCGAAGAAACTGTGATCCATCAAATGAGAAGTACGGCTGGCGTTTACGCTCTGCGCCCGGGCATTACCGGCATGGCACAAATCTGCGGAGAACCTCCGCCTGCCGACAAGGCCGCGTTAGACAAGCTTTATCTGCATGCACTGTCCCCTGCGGTGGACGGCGCGCTGCTGCTTTCTACAGTTCGTTATCTATTGCAAAAAAGAAAGGAAAATATTAGAAATTCGAGAAAAATTTAATAAACCTATTGCAATTATTGGAATTTTAATATATACTGTAAGCAGATATTGTCAAAAGAGTGTCCCGCAGGGCTCCCGGACATTCTGTGAAAGGTATGATGTGTACATGTCCCATATTCAAAAGCGCTTCTGCGGCTTATTGACAGTTTTGTTTGCTGTAATCTGCTTCTCTGGGTTATTAACAGGATGGTCCCTTCACGCGGAGGAAGCGCATGAGCACAGCTATGTTGTAGTTGAAACCTATGAAGCCTCTTGTACCGCTAAAGGCGGCACTCTTTATCAATGTACGGAGTGTCTCAAAACATATATAGATTATGATACGGACATGCTTCCTCACACTTGGGAAACAGTTTCGCAGACAGACCCCACCTGTACGCAGTCCGGCTCCCTGACTAGACGATGCAAGGTATGCGGAACCGAAGAAAATACTGCAAACGGCAGCGCAAAGGGACATACTTATACACAGTCATCGGTTAAGGCGCCCACCTGCAGCGAACCGGGCTATACCTATCGCGTCTGTAAGGACTGCGGATTTATTGAAATCGATGAAAACAGCTATACTGAAAAAATAGATCATACCTATGAGATGCATATTCTTACCGAGCCTACCTGTACACTGGAAGGCTGTAGTGAATATACCTGTACGGTCTGCGGCTACAGTTATCGGGAGGCAATCGCAACTGTAGATCACGATTGGATGGAAGAAATCACATCTCCTACCTGTACCGAAGGAGGTTATACTACCTTTACCTGCCGATTCTGTACCTTGACCAAACGGGAGGTTTTCACCGAACCGTTAGGACACGATATGACATATACCGTTACAGAAGCCACCTGCACCGAAGACGGTCTGAAACTGGGTGTATGCAAACGCTGCAATCATACCGAAACCGAAAAATTAAGTGCACTGGGACACGATTTTAGCGCGTGGATTGCGGATAGAGAAGCTACTGAAACATTAGTCGGTCTGGAACACCGCCAGTGTTCGCTCTGCGGATTAGTGGAATCCCAGCTGATTCCCTATGAAACGCCTGTCGCCTCGCCGCGATACAGTCCCGCCGTATTGCTCTGTCTCGTATTTGTGCTGCTGATTATAGTCGGCGGTATGGTACTGTTGCTGTTGCTTCTGCTGGAACACGCCGGACGCGGAAACTCCCGAAAGCATGCGCTGCTCACCGCAGTAGATAAAGCGCTTAATGAGGAAAAAGAGAGTCCTCAATATTAGAAATTTTAGATCTGTTAATTATTGCATTAAAATTCTTTGCCTGCCCGCCTGACGGGCTTCACATGTTTGCGCCTCGCCTAAGACAATTCAGTCTTAGGCGAGGCGCAAATGTTTGGCAAAAAATATAGATCCATCATACGTTTCTTATGGTTTTGGAAAGAATGCTCCAAAGAATGTTCTCTGGGATATTAAAAATTTGGCAAATCTTTCACGGAAATCAATTTTAAAGAATTCAGCACAGTGCAAAGGAAGGATTTAAGAGGTAATCAAACATAATATTAGAGAGGGCGCTTTGGGTTAGAATTTTGCTTATAAAGCTTTATGAGTTTGAGTGAAAATTTGCGAAGCATATTGAAGTTTTGCTGAACGGTCTTATTCTCGATTCGACAATAGTCCTCACCAAAATGGACATCTAAAAAACAGTGCATGGTTTCTACAGTCCATTTCTCCCGTGCAAACAGCCATGATATGTCAGATAAGGCATACGCCGTTGTGCTTTTCATCCGATCACGGTTTTTCTCAACGGTTTTTTTGACCGCATTCTTTTGCGAAGCTGGTGATATGGACATAATCTGCAATTCTTTTTCCAATATTGGCTGGCTTTTTTACAGAAAGAAGACAATCGACCTTCCATTAAATAATTTTCTGCGCTGTCTATTGCTGACAGTGCAGGGCATTTGCCGCTATCATACATCCTGAAATATCCATTTCCCGAATCAATTTCTGTGCTGCGGGAAGCTTGCTGCTCTTTTCATCTGTGACTTTACTTGCCAATGAGATTCCGAGTTCGGAAAAATCCAAGCATTGATGATATAGAACGAACTGCTGATGTTTTCAGCCCACACAGGCTTACCGGTATTGCTATGCTTACCGTTTCCGATACTTTGCAGAAATATCCCCTGTATTCTTTTTCTGTTTCTACTTCCTCAAAATAGTCGATGATTCCCTTGCTTTCCATGCCTTTATTCTATCATAGCTTTTTGCCTTTTGAACAGTTGTTTTTGAAAATTGATTTCCGTGCAGCGAATCAAATCTAATTACTTATATGAAAATATTTTTGGGGGAATTTTATATTTCCGTAATCTGTATGGTGTGTACAAAAAAAGTTCGATAATTTCGGCAAAATGAATGC
>CAZMTU010000065.1:0-13437 GCA_964569225.1 uncultured Lachnospiraceae bacterium
AGCCCCGATCGCATCTTTATTTACAGGTGCAGCACTCTTGATTTAATCTCTTTGGTTTTTCCCACATTCCAAAAGTTTTCGCCGAGATAGCCGCAGGTACGGCGGGTTACATTCATTTTGCGGTGATCTTTATTGTGGCAGACGGGGCATTCCCACTCGTTGTCATCATTCAGGATAATTTCTCCGTCAAAGCCGCAGACATGACAGTAATCGCTCTTCGTGTTGAACTCGGCATACTGGATGTTGTCATAAATAAATTTAACTACTTCCTCCAGCGCGTCCAGATTGTTCCGCATGTTGGGTACCTCCACATATGAGATGCAGCCGCCGGTAGAAATTTTCTGGAACTGACTTTCAAAGGTAAATTTAGAGAATGCGTCGATATTTTCCCGCACATCCACATGGTAGGAGTTGGTATAGTAACCCTTATCGGTAACATCGGGAATGGTTCCGTATTTTTCCTTATCAATACGAGCAAAACGATAGCAAAGCGATTCCGCAGGCGTACCGTAAAGCGCAAAGCCGATATTGGTTTCCTGCTTCCATCGGTCTGTCGCGTCTCTCAAGTGCTTCATCACTGCCAACGCGAATTTTTCCCCTTCAGGGGCGGTATGACTGACACCGGTCATTAGCTTAGTCACCTCATACAGCCCGATATAACCCAGTGAAATGCTGGAATAGCCGCCGTACAGGTATTGATCGATCGGTTCGCCCTTCTCCAGCCGCGCAATAGCGCCGTACTGCCAATGTACCGGCGAAACATCCGACTTCACACCCTTCAGAGCATTGTGACGGCACATGAGCGCTTCCTTGCAAAGCTCCAGCCGACGGTCGAATTCTTTCCAGAAGAAATCCATGTCACCATGGGAAACAATGCCGATCTGAGGCAGATTGATGGAAACAACTCCCTGATTGAAACGTCCTTCAAATTTATAATTTCCGTTCTCGTCCTTCCAAGGCGAAAGGAAGGAACGGCATCCCATAGGAGAAAAGACATTTCCCTCATAGTTTTCCCGCATTTTCTTTGCTGAAATGTAATCGGGATACATCCGCTTAGAAGAGCATTTTACCGCTAAACGGGTAAGATAATCGTAGTTGCCGCCCTTCAGGCAGTTATAATCATTTAACAGATAGACCAGCTTTGGGAAAGCAGGGGTCACATAGACGCCCTTCTCATTTTTAATGCCCTCGTAACGCTGACGGAGCACTTCCTCAATGATCATAGCGTTTTCCTTCACATACTCGTCATCCTCAGAGCGAAGATTGAGAAAAAGCGTTACGAAAGGAGACTGTCCGTTGGTCGTCATTAAAGTATTGATCTGATACTGGATAGTCTGCACACCTGATTTCAGCTCGTCCCTCAGCCGATCGTTTACAATGCCCTCTATCTGCTCCAATGTCAGAACGCCCGCATATCTGGAAATCAACTGATTCTTGAACTTATTATAGGATTTCCGCAGATATTTTCCCAAATGGCTGATATCTACCGACTGCCCCCCATACTGATTAGATGCGACACAGGCGATGATCTGCGTTACAATCGTGCAAGCAACCTGAAAGGATTTCGGAGATTCGATCATTTTCCCATTCATCACCGTACCGTTTTCCAGCATGTCCCCTATATTGATCAGACAGCAATTGAAAATAGGCTGTACATAATAATCAGCGTCATGAAAATGAAGAATTCCGTCATCGTGTGCTTTTGAGATATGCTCAGGCAGCAGCATCCGGCGAGTAAGATCGCGGCTGACCTCGCCTGCGATATAGTCCCGCTGAGTCGCGGCAATAATGGTGTTTTTATTGCTGTTTTCTTCCGCCAATTCTTTATTATCATTTTTTAACAGACTCAAAATGGACTCATCGGTGGTATTCGCCTTGCGCACCAGCGCCCGATTGTACCGGTAAATAATATAAGCCTTGGCAAGCGTAAATTTCTGCGCCTCCATCAGCTTTTCTTCTACTATGTCCTGAATATCTTCCACCAAAAAACGCTTCCGGTTCTTGCGTTCAATATACTGTACAATCGCTTCAATTCCTTCTTCAGATACGCGCTCGTTTTCCTCTACCGCGTCGTTCGCTTTGCGGATGGCGATCACGATCTTGCTTCGGTCAAAATCCACTGTCGTTCCGTCCCGCTTGATTACTTTCATTGATCTTTCCTCTTTCTCTCGGACTGTATAATTTCCGTATTTTCAAACAAATCGGTTAATAGCTGAAAATGCGTTTATGAAAATATAATACCACAATATATTGTGTTTGTCAATGCGCACTTCACACAATATATTGTGGTTTTTTTCGTCACTTCTATAAAAAGCAATTTTTTTTGAGCCATATAAAGCTCAGGCGGTTAATTTGTCACCAAATGTCGAATCGCAATAGAATGAACAAACCGGCTTACTCTACTTCGCCTTCTACAACCATGGAGAGCACAGGCAGATTAACGGTTAGCTGAGGCTTGCCCAGCACCGGAATATCTCCGTCCCACTCTACCGGCTGAATCCATACGCTTCTTCCGTTCCAACCGGTTCCGGACTTCAAATTCGCGTGATAAACCATCCAAGTAGAACCGTCCTCAGCGATAGTAAAGCTGCAGTGACCGGGACCAAAGCATTTAGACGTCTTTTCAAAGGCCGCGCTGCTTGACTTCGCCCAAGAACTCGAATCCAGCAGATTGCCGCCGGTACAGGTGACCGTTGCCAAGCAGTAATCATCGGTCCAGCTTCCGTTGGCGGAATAGACTACTGTTACCGTATTTCCCTTGACCAGCACTGCCGGTCCCTCGTTCACGGTAGGATTTGTGGTCTTCGTTTCATAGGCCTTGTACGGACGGGAAATCAATACCCGTTCGCTATCAATGGTGACCGGATCGCTCATATGGGCAATATACAGATTCTGCGCAACATTATTATCGCCTTCCCAACCCGACCATACAGTATATAGCTCTCCATTATATTCGAATACCGTACCATCTATCGCCCATTTATCGGTTGGATCGGTCAGCTTTCCGACCATTCGGAAGGGTTTTGTGGGATCCTGGCTGGTTCCTTTTAATACATACATTCGATGATTTGCATTATTGCCATCATCCGCCGCCACATAAATATACCACGAACCGTTTAAGTAGTGTAGCTCAGGCGCCCAGTATTCCGAGGAGTACATCGTTCCGGAAGGGGCGGTATACACCTTTACCGCATTGTCCTTTACAATATTGTCCAACCCATCAATTTTGGCCACCGAAACACCGTTGCCGCTGGAATAACAGTAATAATAGCTGCCGTCGTGATAAACCACATTGGGATCGTCGCCGCCAATATCTCTGGTATTAGAAACTTCTATGGTATCAAATCCTACCATGCACTGCAGCTTTAGCAGCAAATCAGAAGGAACAGTCACCGTTTCACCGGTTACATAGCGGCTGATAAACTGCTCGGTTACAAGCTTCATTCCCCCCTCAAAAGAGGTGTTCAGCGCAATCTGCCCCTGCTCTACAGCGATCCCAATCTGATTTTCCCCCAGCTTTTCTGCCAGAGATGCCGACAGAGGACGGTTGGTAGCACCCAGCAAAATTTCTTTTGCGCCCTCGCCCGCAGGCTCAGAGTCATCCTTCAGCGTCAAATTCACCAGCGCATAATCTCTGATTTTCGATTTAAAATAATTATAGAGCTTTTTCTCCGTTTCCGATGCGCCTGCAGGATAGACCAGCACATACTCACTGGTTTTATCTGTCGCCACCGTCAGCGGCGGGACCTTTTCACCGTCATCATTTTTTTCGTTACATCCAACCATAGGCAGCATCGTTATAATCAGCAGCGCAGAAAGCAGAGCAGTCAGCCATTTTCGCATATTTATTCCTCCAATTTGGTTTTACAGCATCAGTATAGCAAAAGAACCAAATTTTGTCAAGCATTTTCCTATGATTTATTGTAATTTTCTACTGCATCTTAAAGAAAACTGCATTCATATGCAAATCAACAGCACTTTTTGTCGAGAATTTCCCTCACAATCCGCCGCATATCTGCATCCAATGACTCCATTTCGCTGACCAACTTGAACTGCGTTCGACAGCGGTCCAAATTATGCGTCGGATAAGCAGTTTTAAAGTAAGTGTCCCCCGACAGATAATCGGTCAAAAAGCGCATTCCGCATTCCAGTGTGATCAACCGAACTGAAAAAGGCAGCCATGCGATCTCCGCCGAAGTCAAGGTATCCCCTACCTCTTCTAAAAAGCCTCTTGTAAACATTCTAAAAAGCGTCAGGTCAAAATGTACTTTTGAAAGATCCTTTTCATCCTCCGCCGCAGTAGACGCCCCAAACCGCAGCGCATCTCCGTAATCGTAAAGCACTGATCCGGGCATCACCGTATCCATATCAATTACGCATACAGCTAAACCGGTGTTCTTATCCATCATCACATTGTTCAGTTTAGTATCATTATGCGTCACTCGCAAAGGCAGCTTTCCCTCTGCAATAGCATCTACCAGTATGCCGGTATCTCTCTCACGCGCCATGCAGAAATCCACCTCTGCCTGCGCTGAAGCCAATCGCCCGTAACTGTCCTCCTGCACTGCCTTCCGAAAAGTTTCAAAACGCGCACGGGTATTATGAAAATTCGGAATAGTTTCACAAAGCCGATCCGCGGGAAAGCCTGCCAACATTTTCTGAAACCGCCCAAATCCTTTTGCGGCTTGATAGAGCAATTCAGGTGTAGCGCTGTCATAAGAAAGGGTATCCGCAATGGTTTTATATACCCGGTAATACTCCCCTTCTTCTGTTTTTACAAACCATTTATTATCCGGAGCCGGAATGGGCGTCAGTGTTTCCCGTTCGGGATCACCGCCATGTGCGGACAGCCATGTTTTCAGATAGCCGGTAATCAGCACCACATTATCGGTAAGTCCTTTTGGATCGGTAAAAACCGAGGTGTTGATTCTTTGCAGAATATATTCGCCATCCTCCGTAATATATGTATCATTGATATGACCGTTGCCATGAGGTTTTACCGCGCGGTCAATGCCAAACAGTTTCAATATTTCTCTCTTATCTGTCATACGAAAATCCTTACAGTTCAATAAAATTTGTCAATTAAAACAGTCAAAGCACTTTTATGCTTTTTACAGTCAATGTTCGATCCTTTGATTTCAATCTGTTTTTGAATGCCATTATTTGTATTATAACGCAATTCAAACCATTTGTCAAACATTTTTCACCGGTTTCAAAAATAATCTTGACATCTTTTATGGGATATGGTAAAATAGAATCATTCCGAAGAAAATGCAAACGCCTGATTTTCCAAAAGCCATTCCTTCATTGCCGCTGCGTTTCTATGGCGGAATTATTCAAGTTTTTTCAATCCGGAGGTTACTTATGAACAAAAAACGTTCTATCGGAGCACTTCTGCTCTGCGGCCTGCTGCTCTTTTCCGCCTGCGGCAAAGAGAACGCGCCTAACACCGCCGCCGCGGATACTACTGTCGCAGATGCAGGTGATGAAACTCCCGCTTCTACGGGACTTAACTTGGTCTATAAGCCCAAATCGGGCAGTGAAAAGACCGTTTCGGGTGATACTGACGTCGAGCTCGAAATTTCCCGCGCCTATCGCACAGGCGATAAAATTACCGTTACGCTGCCTGAAGGTCAGCATTATTTAGCGCTCTGCCTTGCAAAGGGTATAGTGGAAGAAGCCATTCTTTATTTACCCAATTCTGTCTTTACCTACACCGCTCAAAATACCTCGGTCAGCTATCCATCCCAAATGAACGGTGCGAAATGCACTCTCACTGCCCGTATTCCCAGTGATGAAGAATTGGCTGCCTCCCGCAATCTTGCGCTCAATCCCGCCGACCTGATCGATGCTGAAAATGTATTCCCCCACGCCACCGCTACCAGTGTATGCCGAATAGATGATGAAACCTCCCGTCTGCAATTTGAATCGAGAAATATTATTGACGGCTTCACACAGAACAATGGGCACGGCAACTATCCCTATCAATCATGGGGACCGGAATCCACTATGAGCCGCACCGATTACATGACCATTCATTTCGGACGGGAGGTCACTCTGTCTGAACTGATCGTCTATATCCGTGCTGATTTCCCGCATGATACTTATTGGACCGGCTGCACAGTCACCTTTTCTGACGGAAGCAGCATGCAGTTGGATTTAACCGACAGCGCTTCAGCTCAGTCATTCCCGCTGGAAGCTCCTGTAACGACCTCCTATATTAAATTCAACAAGTTCAACAAGGCAAACGGTGAATGGGCGGCATGGATGGAGGTTCAAGCCATCGGTTCTGATATTGTTGGATAAATTTGATATAACACATTTTAAAATGAACAGAATGGCAGACCGAGCGATCGCCTTGTAAAATTATTTATAAAAGAGCGTGGTGCTTTCTTTTGAAAAGCATCACGCTTACTTTGAAAAAACTAATAACCCCAAAAATCATCCGCAGGGAGGAAGCCTATGGAACCAATTCCCGCATACCTTCACAATGTGAAATATTATGAAACGGATAAAATGGCTATTGTACACCATTCAAACTATATCCGTTGGTTTGAGGAAGCACGGATAGACTATTTCGGCAAGATCGGTACGCCATACGCCCAAATGGAAGCAGAGGGACTTACAGCGCCTGTGCTGTCGGTCAGTGCGGAATATAAATCCATGACCCGCTTCGGAGAAAACGTATATGTCCTGCTGAAGCTTGAGGAATGCAGCGGCGTCCGCTTCGGATTTTCCTATCGGATCATTGATTCTGTGTCGGGTATGTTGCGTGCCACCGGCTCCAGCCGCCACTGTTTTATCGATGAAAATGGCAAACCGATCAATTTCAAGAAAAAAGCACCCGCTTATTTTGAACGTTTTTCAGCCTTTCTTGGCATCGAAACACAGATTTTTCCCCAAGCACTTCAAAAATAAATTTATATGCGCAAAACCAAGTAAAAACGGTATCCGTAAATGGCCAAATGGCGGATACCGTTTTTACCTTATCAAGAAAGAAGAATCAATATTTAAACGCTCTCTTCCAATACTGCGGATTCTATGGCAGACAGCGTTTCCAACATTTCAGCCGTCACAGACAGCCTAGTGAGCAATTCATCAAAAGAAATCACCTCAACAGAAGCGCCTCCAGCCGCCGCTTCCTCAACATAGCTGCGGCGTTTGCACTTTTTTGGGTTGCCTTGTTCGTCGCTTTCCTCCCAACAAACAAATACATTTGCCTGACTGGCTTTCTGCACATAGCGCCCGCCGGCTTCGCTGATTTTTTCAACCAACCACATCATCTGACGAAAGTGACTTTTTTCATACAGCGAACTTATGCAGATGCGCTGTCCCTCCAAATCACCGCCCTTCGCATTTATACCGCTCATTTTTCGCAAATGACGCTGAAAAGCATAAAAATTAGGGGAACGGAAACGCATTTTATTCTGCTCCGCTTCGGCAATCATCCGGCGCCGCTCCGCTTCACGCTCCTGCCGCTGTCTTTCCCGCTCCATCCGAAAGGCTGATTGAATCTCATATTTTTCCAGCCTTCCCTTTGCCAACGGAAAACGGGCGATTAACTCCGCAGGCGTAACGCCCAAATAATTACAGGCGCCCTTCATGACTAACATGGTCATATATGCGTCATCATCACTTTTATGAATCTCCTGACTTTCAAACAGCCCGAAAAATTCCAATGATTTTTGCAGCGAAGGCATGTTTTTAAGTTCAAATATCTGCATAATCATGCACTGTACATCATAAAAATCAAATTCAAAACAAGGCAGCTCATACCGTTTGCAATCGGCGCGAAGAAAATTGGCATCGTTTTCAACGGAATATCCCAACACCGTATATTCCGAATACTCCAGCAGCGCGCCGATTTCGTCATAATATTCGGTGAAAGGATGTGCCTGCTTGAACTGAGTTTTGCTGTACGCTAATTTGATCTCCGGTCCTAAATTAAAAGAGGAGCGGGGATTGATGATAATATCCCGTTTTTCCAGTATGTTCATCGCTTCATCGGTAAGTACATATCCAAAACTGCAAATTTTTCCTTGCCCGCCATAACAGTTGGCGCATTCAATATCGAAAAAAAGATAATTCATCTCGCTTGTCCTCTTAAGTTAAATTCAACGGTGACAACGATAATGATTCATCCGACGCTTTCCTCAAACCTGCTCGGAAAAGAACATTGATCGAATAAATCAAACCTTCCCAAAAAATTCATAGAGCAGCACCATTAAATCATTCAGCGTTTTCTGCTCGCTGTTCTGAATTTCATGCAGCGCTTCTGTCAAACACACCAACCCTGTGCCTTTTTTATCACTAGGCAGCCTTGTCCGGAGCAATTTCAGCGCTTCCGGCGGAAGTACTTGATCGTTTCCAGCCTCACATATCAAGATTTTTGTTTTTATTTTGCGATTTTTTCCCTTAGAAAAAAGCTTGTCCGAGTTGATCAGTAACGCGTCCAACCATCCCAATGTGACCGCGCTGTTTTGCAGCCGGGTATCCGCAGCCCGCCGTTCCCTATACCAAGCGAATCGGGCAAAGCTCTGATAATTACTGCCGCTGAACACCTCCTGCGCCCGATAACACTCGCCGCCCGGACACAGTTCCCTGCCCAAACCTTTTTTGACCGCTCTGTGCAGCTTTAAACGGTTTATGCCTTCCGGCTGAGAGAGTTTGCATGCCACCGTAGGTGCTGACAAGAAGGCCTTCCAAACCCGATCCGGATTTAATTGAAGATACCGAAGTGCCGCAGCGCCTCCCATCCCGCAGGCAAAGATCGACAAAGGCAGCGTAGGATCGGTCAACCGTCGGATGCAGTCGTCTAAATCGGCAGCGTATTCGTCAAAGCTGTTCACATGAGTTACCGAGCGATTGGCAACCGGCCGCCATGAACTGCCGTGTCCCCTGAAGTCAAATAAATACACCTGATAGCCCAAATCAAAGAAAAAGGATGCGAATTCTAAATATTTCAGCGCCGATTCTCCCGCGCCGTGACAGATTATCATAGAAGCGGAAGCGTTGGGATGCTCATACGCGATGTAATGGATGAGCCGTACGTCCCGTCCGGTAAACAAACCGTCCTTTTTATAGGATCTCAATCGTTCTGCACAGGCTGCCATTCGTTCGCTGTACTGTTCTTCTTGAAAGGGATAGAGATAAAAAATACGATCCAAAATTGCGCCCCGCCTTCTTTCCGGCTTTTTTGGCACCTGCGGTGCTGCCTCACACGCCTTTGCAGCTCTTCTTTTTTATTGTATCAATTTTTGCGAAAAATGTCAAGTAACGAGGAGGATTTTCAGAAAAAAGTGTAAATTCATTTTAAGTAAATTTGTATTTCTGCATCAACCTCTGACTGCTTTTTCAAAAAGCGCAAAACAAAAACTTGATTTTATTTACACGAGGGTGCTATTAGCAATATTTATGTATAGATTCATTTTTATAGCTTGTCCTCTCTATTAAGTTGACAAACGATGGAAAACATGCTATAATGCTGATATTCTTAACTAAAAGCCATCTCTATCCGTGTCAATATGGATAGATCTTCCTTAATGGCAACATTTCATACCTTATAGCCGATATCGTTTATTTTTTATATGGAGATTATTATGAAATCTATCGGGCAAATCCGCCGCTATCTTATTGAGCATTTCAGCTTTTTCTCAATTCTTACCGGATTTTCTGTAGCATCGTTAGCATCTCTTGCTTTTACTCCTGTAGGCGCTGTCTTTACCGTGCTCTCGCTGTTTACATGGGTCGCTGTTTTTTTGGCGTCATTTATGCTCTGCCTGATGCTGCCTCGCCGGCTTACGCCCTTGCCTGCCATTGCGGGCTGTTTCCTTTTTTTCCAATTTTCTATGGGGATTTATCAGAACTCAGTTTGGTTTCTCACCGGCTGTGTTCTGCTGTTAGGCTTGCTGCTTTGGTACGGTTTGGAGCAAATGCCTGAGCTGCCGCCCGTCCGGCTGCCTTTTGCCAAAGGCATTCTCATTTCATCGGTTACGCTTTGCGGCATTCTTGCAGCGCTGCTCATCGGCATTGTAGGTGTTTTTCGCTATCTCTGTTATTGGTCCCCCTGCTTTGATTTCGGCATCTTTTGTCAGATGTTCGAGTCGATGAGAACTACGCTTCTTCCCAACACGACCTGTGAACGTTATAAGCTGCTTTCGCATTTTGCCGTTCACATTTCACCTATTTATTACCTTCTTCTGCCTTTTTACGCGCTCTTTCCTTATCCGCAAACCCTTGCTATCAGCCAAGGGATTGTGTTGGCATCCGCGGTTATTCCGTTGGCACTACTCTGTCGTCTAAAAGGGCTTTCCCGTAAACAAACGGTCTTTTTGGCGGTTTGTCTGGCTTTTTTCCCCGCGCTTCACGGAGGCACCTACTATGATATTCACGAAAACTGTTTTCTTACGCCTCTGCTGCTCTGGTTCTTCTATTTTATGGAGAAGCATTCAAAGCTTGGTATGCTTCTGTCCGCTCTGTTGGTATTCGCTGTCAAGGAAGACGCCGCTATTTACATCGCTTTTATCGCGCTTTATCTGATTCTCTCCCGCAGACAGCCGAAATTCGGCATATTACTGCTGATCCTGTCGATAGGCTATCTGCTGAGCGCCGTCTGGCTGCTGAACCGTTTCGGTGACGGCGCCATGATCGGGCGTTATGATAATTATCTGGAGGAAGGACAGGATTCGCTGGTTTGGGTGGTAATCAACGCTTTCCGAAATCCCGCTTACACACTTTCCCGCTGCTTTACTGTCGAAAAGCTGGAATATCTGCTGCAGATGCTGGTACCGCTGGGCGGCGGGATCGTTCTCTTTTGCACTAAGCACCCTTCCCGGCTGATTCTGTTAGGACCGATGGTGCTGATTCCCCTGATGTCCGATTATGTTTATCAGCATTCTCTCTACTTTCAATACAATTTTGGCATTATCGCATTTCTTTTCTACCTTGCGATCGTCAATCTTACAGAATGTGATCTAAAACTCAGACGCTTTCTGGCACTCTTTATGGTGCTTACCTCCATTTCGGGTTTTACAAATCTATGCGCTTCCCGCCTTACTATTACCGAAATTTACACTACCTATCATGAAACCTATAAAATTTATGATGAAGTGCTTGCCAAAGTCGACCGAAATCGATCGGTTGCCGCCAATACCTTCCTTGTTCCTCATCTTTATGACTGCGAAGAGCTTTATGAGGTAAATGAAGCAAGCACTGCTGATCAAATTGTTCTGCTGATTTCCGACGATAATAGCAAAAATTTAATGGCTGCCTTCCAAAATCAGGGCTACACGATTGTAGAAATCCGAGAGGAATTGATTGTGCTGCTAGAAAAAACAGCAAGCACTGACTAAAAAAATATATTAATAGAAAGAGGAGAATTCATCATGTTATCTGAAAAAATGTTAGCGCTGGGAAAGCAAGGCTCTATTATCCGCGCTATCTTTGAATATGGAAATCAGCGCAAACGGGAAATCGGCGCGGACAAGGTGTTTGATTTCAGTATCGGAAACCCCAGCGTACCCGCACCTGAATCAGTGAAAAACGCTATTCTTGACATTCTGGAAACCACCGATCCGATCGCGCTTCACGGCTATACCTCCGCCCCCGGCGATTACAGTGTGCGCAGCTCAATCGCCCAATCGATTGAGCGACGCTTCGCTATTCCCAGCACACCTGAATGCATTTATATGACCGCCGGCGCCGCCGCCTCGCTGACGATTTCGCTGAAAGCCCTGCTGCTGCCTGGAGAGGAGGTCATCGTTTGCGTACCTTACTTTCCCGAATACCGCACCTTTGTGGAAGCCGCAGGCGGCGTGCTGATGAAAGTGATGCCCGACGAAAAGCTCTTTCCTGATTTTACCTCGCTGGAAGCTGCTCTGAATGAACGCACCAAGGCCATCATTATCAATTCCCCTAATAATCCTTCCGGTGTTGTCTATCCCCATGAGATAATTGAACGGCTGGCGGCATTGCTTACCGATCGGTCTGCCGCCTACGGACACCCCATCTATCTTATTGCAGACGAACCTTATCGGGAACTGGTCTGGAAAAATACCGAGGTGCCCTATGTCCCCTGTTACTATGATAATACAATAGTCTGTTATTCGTATAGCAAATCCCTCTCCCTTCCCGGTGAACGCATCGGCTACATTGCCTTATCGCCTACTATTGAAAACCGACAAGAAATGTTCACTGCTGTCTGCGGAGCCGGACGAGCGCTTGGATTTGTCTGCGCTCCCAGTCTGTTCCAACGAGTAGCCGCCCAATGCGCAGAGGAAGTGTCTGATCTATCGGTTTATGCTAAGAATCGCACGCTGCTTTATAATGCCCTTACCGAAATGGGCTATGACTGTGTACGTCCGGACGGTGCTTTCTATCTCTTTGTAAGATCGCCTGAACCGGATGCCAATGCTTTCTTTGAGCGTGCTAAAGCATATGAATTATTGCTGGTTCCCTCTGATGACTTCGGAATGGGCGGATATGTGCGAATCTCCTACTGTGTATCTACTGATCAAATCGAGCGTTCTCTTCCCGCTTTCAGGAAGCTTGCCAATGAATACAGACTAAAAAATTAGGCGCTCTTGGGTATAATACTTTTCTGAGAATCTTTGAACCTGTCAAATATATTGGGGCTTTTATAAAAAACTACCCGCCTGAATTAAATTGAACTGCCCCCAAAAAGTCAGACAAAGATTTCAAACAAAATTTACGCAAAGCGACCAAGCGACAGATTGGTCGCTTTTGTTATGCGGCAGAGTGGCGGACCTGGACGCAGGACAAACCGCCCAGCCGGAGCTTGATTAGATTATTGTTGTACCATTCAATGTAATCTTCCAGTTCAGCAATGAAATGCTCAACCGAGGAAAAATTCTGCAAATGGAGTAATTCCGACTTTAACAGCCCAAAAAAATTCTTTGCACAACCATTATTCAGACAATTGCCCTTTCTGAACATGCTCTGCCGGATGTCCTTATTTTCAGCTTCCTGCATGAGTTTCTGCACCGTCTTAATGATTGACGTAATATCGGGTTCATGCCTCAGACTTTCGCTTTTTCTCTTGCCGTACCCTCTCGGCAACCAAGAAATTCAATTTTATAAGTACGCGTTCTCCGCTCGAAGCCGCTGCCGCTTCCGCGATCAAGTCTTCTTCCACCTTCTTTTCCGGCTTTGACCGCCGTCCCGTGGCTTTTCTTCCTCGCCGTTCTATGTACAGCCCTTCCGCGCCTTCTTCCAGATAGACGCGCTCCCATCCTGTGATTACCGCTCGCGGGACTTCAAATTTCCGCTCTGTTTCCCGGCAGCTTAGTCCCTCCCGCTTCATCGTTTCTAATACCTGTTCCTTGAACTCCCCGGTATACTTCCTGTTTTCCCTTCTTTACTTTGACTTTTTCTGTTTTTTCATAAAAAAGTAAAAATCATTTGATTTTTTTAAATTAT
>CAZMTU010000066.1:0-13272 GCA_964569225.1 uncultured Lachnospiraceae bacterium
CCAATATTTTTTGACTTCAAGGGCGGCAAAGGAGTGGCCACTGCGGCAGCGGTCGTGCTGACGCTGAACCCGCCTGTCTTTTTATTGCTGATCGTCATTTTCGTAATACTGGTGGCTGCCTCCCGTTACATATCGCTTGGCTCTATTATGGCTGCTTTCTTCTTCCCCGTACTGCTGAACAGCATGACTAAACTCTTTACAGGCGATTCGCCTACCGCGTTAATGTCCATCTCCGCTATCGCAATTGCTTTACTGCTGGTACTTCGGCATAAGGAAAACATAAAAAAATTACTGAATAAGACTGAAAGTAAATTCAGCTTCCGTAAAAAGGGAGAGGCTTCCGCGTCAGACGCTCCCTCTCAGCTTCGCAGCCTGCACCGCATTGACGAAGAGGACGATACCGCAAATGACGAATCAGACAGCGAAAAAACACAAAAAGCGTCTTCGGATAGCAAAAAAAACTGATTTTTTTCAAATTCCCTATTGCAATTTCAAAATCAGTATGATATAATAGTTTTGTTGTGATTACAAGTATCTTTTCCTAAGATAATGGAGGTGCAGAAAATGGCTAAGTGTGAACTCTGCGGCAAGAGCGTTACCTTCGGTCAGAATGTTTCCCATTCTAACCGCAAGACCAACAGACAGTGGAAACCCAACATCAGAAAAGTCAAAGCGAATGTAAACGGTACTCATAAATCGCTGTATGTTTGCTCCCGCTGCCTGCGTTCCGGTAAGGTTGAACGCGTTTAAGCGATGCCTGATACGCAAATCAAGGACGGATGGAATATCCGTCCTTCGTTTTTTTCGAAAAGCACGCCTTTCGGATACAGGCAGCCGATCTTACTGCTTTCATGGGATGTACCGGATACCATCTGTATAGAAGCCGAAAAAAGCGGCTGCCATGTGATTCGCCTGCCGAAATGGAACAGATTGTCTTCGCCTATTTGCGGTCATCCTGACATGCTCTGCACACTTCTTCCTGCTGCTTTGCAGCAGGAAGAAGAAGTCAAGCCGTCCTTAGACGGCTGCTCTGCCGTACCCACACCGCATTGTGAAAACATGCATTCTTTCAAAAGCGCGCGCTTTGTCCCATCTGCTCAGAAACGCGAAAATAAGCGGACATCCATAGATAGTAGCTCTTCCCTGCTGCTGCCCGAAGAGTACTATTTAGAAAACACCGCCTTTTGGAACGCACTAAATTATCCCTTATGTTTAACTCATGCTCCCTTCGGCTCTGTTTATCCAGAGGATATCTGCTTAAATCTGCTCCCTATTAACGGCTCGCTTTTCGGCAGATTGGACCGGGCGGCTCCTGAATTGATTGCCGCTTATCCTCATCGCATTCATGTAAACCAAGGATATACTCGCTGCTCGGTCCTAAAGCTAAGTGAACAGGCGGCTATTACAGCGGACAAGGGGCTTGCAGCCGCGCTTTCTGAAAACGGCATTAATGTTTTGTGCATTCAACCGGGCCACATCCGCCTGAAGGGATATAATTATGGCTTCATTGGCGGCGCCTCGTTCCTTTCTCCTGACGGGACGGTTTGTTTTTTTGGAAATTTTCACAATCATCCGGACGCCTCCTCCATAGAAGCCTTTGCGGCAGACCACCGTATCCGACTCCGGTCCTTGGGAAACGAAAAACTGACTGATTATGGCGGCGGCGTTCTTTTGCTTTAAAGCGCTTGCCTTCCGATCTTATTCATACGCAAATCATTCATATTTTTTATTGAATTATTGAAAAAGTATAATACAATTCGCAATATAATAGAAATAAAATATAATATAATTAAGGTATAGACTTAGTAATCCGTTCGATGCTGCGTACCAAATTCATCAGGTGCCGTCTTTGCGGCAATGAGGTTTTTTATGAAACATACTTTTTCATTTTTAGCATTGCTCACATTTCTGACAGTCGCCTGCTTTGCCTGCGCGTCTGCTCCTAAGAAGCCTGTAATGTCTGTCGAATCTACGCCATCCAGTATTTCTAAAACGGTAAAGGAATCTGCCGTTTCATCTGAATCAGTCCCCTCACTGCCAGCAAATACCCAAAATTCATTATTGATCACGTCCGACACTTCTGCGTCTTTGGTCCCGCCTGTCTCTGAATCAGCAACAGCAACGCCTTCGGTTCCCTCACTTACTACGTCTTCCGCTTCTTCCGGTACGCTCCCCTCTCCAATTACCGAACCGCCTGCCACCCAAGCGCCTATAACAAAGCCCACAATTACAACAGTATCGCCAGTCACTTCAAAATCCCCGGTCAACACAATCCCTCCAGTTACAACGATGCCTCCAGTTACCACAACCGCGTTCCCGCCAATTACCACCGAGCCGCCTGCGCCGCCGGTTACAGAGCGCCCTTCTACGCTGGTTGTTCCCGATATAGAACCCGCTGTAGATGAACTGGTCAAGGTAAGCGATTTTATCCCTTCCATTTATGTAGATCTCCGCTATGCTTCCTCCAATAATCTGGCAGGCATCAAAATCTATTCATACTCGGACGCTTATCTGCGCTACGGAACCGTTCAACGGTTAGCGGCTGTACAAGAAGAGCTGCTGGAAAGCGGATATGCCCTGCTTATTTGGGACGCCTTTCGTCCGGTATCTGCCCAGTTCACGCTCTCTGGAATCCTTCCTGAAAAGGCCAGCTCACCGATCAATAAAACCGTAGCCTACAATCATGGCGCCGCGCTTTCTGTTTCCATTATCGCATCCGACGGCACCCCCTTGCCTATCCCTTATGATTTCGACTGCAGCGACCGGCCGTCTGACTATGACAATTCGTCCAAAGCCGCCGCCAATGCCGATCTGCTGTCACAAGTCATGAAACGTCATGGCTTTGTCCCCTATTTAAGCCAATGGTACCGCTATACTGATCAAGATGCTTATACTACAGATCCTGCTCTCACAATCGGCAGCTCAGGCATTGAAAGCTGTCCCGAATGGACAGTCATTTGTGACGATTATCTGACGCTTCGCCGCAATCCCGATCAAAGCGCCGAAGCGTTGATTCGCCTGAACCGAGGTCAAAAGGTAAAATTGATCAGCTTCATCGCTGATTTTGCCTGTGTGGAAGTCAATGGGCGCGTCGGATATGTACTCGCCGCCTATATTGGGCGTACGGAGAACGGAAGTTATCAGGAAGATCTTTCAACCGTTCAGCCACAGGAAAACTATTCGTATGAACAGATGCAGACTGATTTACAGCAGCTTGCTCAAGCGTATCCTTCCCTGCTGCACCTATCTTCTATTGGCTTCAGTGAAGAAGGACGAGAATTGACCCTTGCCATTTTGGGCAATGAGAACGCTAATCGAAAAATCTTTCTCCAAGCCGCGATTCACGCCAGAGAATATATGGTAACCGAAATTACCATGGCGCAGATCGATTATATGCTTACACATCAATCGGAGCAGCTGCCCGACAGCGAATTAACCATCGGTGAACTGCTGACTCAAGTATGCTTTCACATTGTTCCTATGAGCAATCCGGATGGCGTGGTCATTGTCCAGTCAGGCAAAATCCCGGCGGCATTTTCCGATCGCTATCCCGATAATATAGCGACTATCTGGAAAGCGAATGCAAAAGGAATTGATCTGAATGCCAATTTTGATGCGGATTGGGAAAATTACGGCAGCAAGGTAAATGAACCGGCTTATATGAGCTATAAAGGCAGCTCCCCTGAATGCGCCGCCGAATCCAAAGCATTAGCAGATTATCTGCGGGCAAATCAGTTCGATTTAATTCTCAGTTATCATACCAGCGGATCGGTTATCTACTGGTCCTTCGGCGGAAATGAATGTGCGGAGGTAAACCGTCAAAACTACGATCTGGCCTGTCAGCTTTCGGTAGGTTCCGGATTTACTGTCAGTAAACAGGCCTCCACCAGCACCGCCGGATTAAAGGACTGGGCCATTACCGCCTTAAAAACGCCCTCTCTCACCATTGAATTTGCCGCCGCTTCTTCTCCCATTATGCAGCGTGAATTCGATCAAATTTGGGCAAGAGGACGGGATATGCTGTCTGTCTGCGGCAGATGGGTATTGGATCAGCAATAGATTAAACAGCTTCACAAGCTTTCTAAACCTAATTATAAACATCGAAATCCCCGGAAAGACATCCGAATATCGGACGCTTTTCCGGGGATTTCGATGATGCTGCCGGAACATAGCCGCTTAAGTTTTATCCAAATAGCGATAAGCTGCCTTTTTGCCCCGATGGGCTCCCGAGCGGCTGCTCCCCGCGCCCGTCGGCAAAAAATGAGCGATCAGCAAAACAATTACACCTTCTGCCAAATAAACCGCCGCCCGAATCCAAAAGCCGCTGATTCCGCCGGCAATCAGCGACACCGCCAGCAGCACCGCGCTGTAAAGCGCACCGGTCAGTGCCGACATTCCCCAATGCCCGCTGCCCCTGCTCTGAACGACTCCACAGATAACCGCGCCGCCGGTCAACGCTATGTAAGCCAGCAAGGCGAGCAGACGGTCAGGGTGGGGGCTTTTCAATGCCAGAAAATTCCCCGCTGCCAGCAGCAGCAAGCTGCATACAAGACCGGTCAGAACTGATCGCGCCACACTTAGCCAGTCCCTTTTCTCCATTATGGCTCATCCTTTCCGGAAGGGAGCTTCCTTCCGGTCTACCATATGCGAAAAAGAATCGGCTTAGAACCCCTTGCACCGCATTGCTGCCCAAAACATCAAGCGCTTAAGTCCTTGTTGAAGCTTAGCTGACCGCCGTATCCAGTGCCACTCTCAGCATGGAAGTAAATTCTCTTTCACGCTGTGCCGAAGTAGTAGTCTCGCTGGTAAGAAAATGATCGGATACCGTACAAATCGTCAGCGCCTGCCTGCCTAACCGCGCTGCATTCATATAAAGCGCCGCCGTTTCCATTTCTACTGCAAGCACCCCCATTTTTCCCCATGCAACAGGCCCTTTCCCTTCAAAATAAAAATGATCTGAAGAGAGCAGATTACCTACATGACAGGAAATATTCAACTCGTTTGCAATCCGGTATGCTTTGCACAGCAGATCAAAATCGGAAATAGGCGCAAAGCTTCCTTCCAAATCAAAACCCACGGCATAATTTGAGTCGGTACAGGCGCCCATTCCTAATACCAAATCAAATACCTTTACCTTCGGATCAATTCCGCCTGCGGATCCGACCCGCAGGATCCGTTCCACTCCATAAAAGGCGAACAGCTCATGACTGTAGATCCCCATAGAAGGCATCCCCATTCCGCTTGCCATAACTGAAACGGGCACGCCCTTCCACAAACCGGTATAACCGTTAATCCCTCGAACCTGATTGACCGATTTAGGCGATGTGAGAAAGCTTTCAGCCAAGAATTTTGCCCGCAGCGGATCACCTGGCATTAATACTGTCTGAGCAAAATCGCCGGGGACCGCACTGATATGCGGCGTAGGTGTGTTTGCCATAAAATCATCATTCCTTTCTTTCCGGAAAATCCTCCGGATCGTTTAATAATACATAAAAAACGCATATTTTTGCTTTGCGTAATAATAAAACCTGTTAAGCCAATTTTCGTTAAAAGCGCTTTTGGGGGTTGCTCGTGCTTTACGCGCTTTTATTATACCATATTCCGACATTTTTTTCAATGTTAATTTATTTAACCGATTGATTTTCTTCCGCTTGGTCTAACCAGAACTGACGGATAAAATCCAAAAGTCCCCGCACTAAAATTGCGCCCACAGGTGCAAAAAGCAGCCCCAGAATTCCGGCTAACTTATAGCCAGCATAGACAGCAATCAAAGTAGCCAACGGATGCAGCCCCAGCTGCGCGCCTACCACATGAGGCTCGGCAATCTGCCGCACTACGGTAACAACTGCATAAATCACCAGCAGCGCCACCCCCCTCTTCCAGTTGCCCATCAAAAATGCAATCAGTGCCCATGGCAGAAGCACTGTTCCGACTCCGATAGCGGGCAGGGCGTCCAGCAGAGCGATCAATACTGCCAGCGTCAAAGCATACTCGATTTTTAACAGTAAAAATGCCGCCAAAAGTTCGCCAAAGGTAATAAGCAGCAAAATAAAATAGGCTCTCAGATAACCGATCGTAGTAGAAAAAATCTGTCGCTTTAGCTTGCCCAGTTTTCGAACAGCGCTATGAGGCAGTAATGAGGAAAGATAGCGGCTGATTTTTTCAAAATCGGCACACAGATAAAAGGCCGCCATAAGGAAAATAATCAGCATAAAGATAAATTCCGGTAAACGCATCAGCACTGCCCCTGCAGTCGAGGTCAGCTTTCCGGACAGCTTGGTTACAGCATCCTTCAGAAGTCCGCTGCCGAAACTAATCCAATCCTCCGATTCCATCGCTCCCATAACCGGCAATTTATCCTTCAGCATTTCAGTCATCCGATAAAACCACTCACCGATCTGCTCTGCCTGACTTCCGAGCTGCTCCGCCAGCTTTTTTAGTTCCAGTACCATTCTGCCGCCCAGATAAAAGAGCAGCGCACCGCCGCCGCAAAGCAGAAGCAGCAGCAATATCACACTGACTGCTCCTCGGCGCAGACCGGTAAACCGGGTCAGCCAGCTAATCAGCGGTTGAAGCAGCAGCGCCAACAGCCATGCGATGCCAAAGGGCAGCAACAGCCGTATACCGGCAAATATTGCCAATACCGCCAAAACAAACAGCGCCGCATAAAAGAACATCGCACGATGTTTCTGGTATTTCGATTCAAAACGCTCCAAATTCCGCCCCCCTTTTCGGGATAGTATATGACAAAACCGTCAAACACATGTATCAGTAATGGATTTTCACCGAAAAATAGCGCATCGGCAAAAGTTTCTATTGACTTTCGGTTGATTTTCGCCTATAATAAATTTTGTATGAAAACCTATTATGTGCAGATATGACAGCGCAGGCGGAGGGAACAGATGAAGCAGACAATCCGAGTCGCAGTGGTCGGCGGCGGCGCCGCCGGTATGATGGCAGCGGGACGGGCAGCGTTGGCAGGCGCTGACGTCGCTCTCTTTGAAAAAAACCGCCGATTGGGTAAAAAGCTGGCAATCACCGGAAAGGGACGGTGTAATCTCACCAATCACTGTTCCGTAAATGAATGGCTTGCCAATGTTCCTACCAATCCCCGTTTTCTATACACCTGCGGAAACCGCTTTACCCCTGAGGATACCGAACTTTTTTTTGAAGGCTTAGGTGTTCCTTTAAAAGTAGAACGGGGAAACCGTGTATTCCCTCAGTCAGACAAAAGCGCCGATATTGTAAACGCGCTTTCAGGCTGGCTTGCCGATGTCGGATGTCAGATCCGTTATGAAAAAGTCACACGTATTGTCTGTGAAAACAACACTGTCACCGGTCTGTATACTGATCATTTTTACCCATTTGACCGGATTATCATCGCCACCGGCGGTCTTTCCTACCCTTCTACCGGATCGGACGGGGATGGATTTCGCTTTGCGCGTGCATTGGGTATTGAAGTCACCCCGACCCGTCCTTCGCTGGTACCGTTGGAGGTCTGGGAAGATTGGTGCCCCAAGCTGCAGGGGCTGACACTGAAAAATATCGCGCTGCACGCTATCGATACGAACAGCGGCAAATCTGTTTACGAAGATTTTGGGGAACTGCTCTTCACTCATTTCGGAATCTCCGGTCCCACTGTGCTCTCCCTTTCAGCCCATCTGAAAGACATTCACCCCGGCAAATACAAAGTAGAAATTGATCTCAAACCGGCACTGGATGAAGGCATGCTGGATAAACGCCTGCTCTCCGATTTTGATAAATATAAAAATCGCAATTATGTCAACGCGCTCGGCGATCTGCTGCCTGCTAAGCTCATTGAGCCTTTCGCGCTGCTGTCAGGCATTCCCCTTGATCAAAAGGTCAATACCATTACCAAAAGCGAGCGGGCAGCTATAGTCCATCTGTTAAAGCACTTGACACTGACCGTAAGGCGCACCCGTTCTTACTCAGAAGCGATTATCACATCAGGCGGTATTTCAGTAAAGGAACTTTCCCCTAAAACCATGGAAAGCAAAAAGATCAAAGGGCTATTTTTTGCCGGTGAGGTCATCGATTTAGATGCTTACACGGGCGGCTTCAATCTGCAGATCGCTTTTTCCACCGCCGTCAGCGCCGCTTGGGGCGCTGTGACCGAATAATTTAAAAGCATATCCAAACGGATACAATTCCTAACGATTGATGCCGCGCGTGCGCCGCATTTGACCGAACAAGTGTGCCTGCATTGCCGACAGAATGGAGAATATTATGTTTAAACAAATCGCACTGGACGGTCCCTCCGGCGCCGGAAAAAGCACCCTTGCAAAGCTGCTGGCTGCACGGTTAGGCTTTATTTATGTGGATACCGGCGCGCTCTACCGCGCGGTTGGACTGTTCGCCAGCCGGAAGGGGATTCCGGTCGACTGCCCTTCCGATGTAATTAAACAGCTGCCTGATATTCAGATTGATCTCTGTTATTTAGACAGTACTCAGCATGTTTTTCTGAACGGTGAAGATGTAAGCAATGCAATCCGCACACCTGAAATCTCTAAATACGCTTCCGCGGTATCGGCACTCCCTGAGGTCAGAGCTTTTCTGTTAGGACTTCAAAAAGAGATCGCCGCCACCCGAAACGTGATTATGGACGGTCGGGACATCGGTACGGTGATCCTGCCGAATGCCGATGTGAAAATCTTCCTGACCTCCTCCCCCCGCGCCAGAGCTGTCCGCCGTCAAAAGGAGCTTTCGGAAAGAGGCGTCGTTGTTTCAGTTGAGGAAGTGCTTACCGAAATGAATCGGCGGGATCAGCAGGATTCTACCCGATCCGCCGCCCCTTTGAAAAAATCGGATGACGCCTTTGAACTGGATAATTCCGAACTAACGCTGGATGAAACAGTAGATGCTGCGCTGAAAATCATAGAGGAGCGACTAAAATGAGTTTTTATTCCGCTGCGCATACCTGTTTGGCAGGCTTTTTTCGCTTGATCTACCGGGTAAAGCTGTCCGGACGGGAAAACGAGCCGGCCGAGGGACCGGTAATCGTCTGTGCAAATCATATGTCCGATCACGATGTAGTGATCCTTGCCGCCTCTCTTCATCGGCAGGTGCGTTATTTCGCAAAGGCAGAGCTCTTTAAAGTGCCTTTGCTAAAGCAGCTTATTACGCTGCTGGGGGCTTATCCGGTCGAACGTCAAAGCGCCTCCGCCAGCGCCACCTCCATCAAAAATACGATCGCTCTGCTTTCCGACGGGCAAATGGTAGGTATTTTCCCACAGGGACGACGCTGCATCGCGCAGGATCCCAGAACCACAGCCGTTAAGGGCGGCGTAGGTCTGATCGCCGCGCACACCCACGCGCCGGTCCTGCCGGTCTGCATCCGCACCAAAGGCTGGAAAGTGCGCTTATTCCGCCGAACCTACGTCAGCATCGGCAAGCCTATCCGCTTTGAAGAACTGGGCATTACAGACGGCAAAGGCGATCAATATCAGCAGGCTGCCGAAACTATTTTTGCCCGTATTACCGAAATGATTCCGGAGGAGATCAATGGAAATTAAAACGGCCCGCTATGCCGGTTTCTGTTTCGGCGTCAGCAGGGCTGTTGAAACAGTCCGAAAGCTGGCGGCACAGACAAAAGAGAAAAAACCAAATGAGCGAATCTATACCTTAGGCAAGCTGATTCACAATCCCCACGTAGTGGAGGAATTAGAGCGGTCAGGTGTACAGATCATTCGCGAAGATCAGATAGATCAACTAATCGCGGCAGAGCAGCCACCGCGGGATGACGCCTTATCGCCATCGGGCAGCCTCCCTCTGCCTGCCGCCGGCAAGTCATCACCGGTCACCGTTGTCATTCGTACCCACGGTGCCCCCCGTCAGATCACCGAAAAACTGACCGATGCGGCCGCCCAAAATCCCTATCTGACGGTTATCGACTGCACCTGTCCTTATGTGCGCAAAATCCATGAGATCGTAGAGCGGGAAACGGCTCCCGATACCCAGCTAATCGTAATTGGGAATCCCGATCATCCCGAAGTTCAAGGAATCGTCAGCCACGCGACCGGTTCCACGCTGATTTTTTCCTGCGCGGAAGAAATCGAATTGTCTAAATTGCACAGCAAAAAGTGCATAATAGTGGCTCAAACAACTCAAAAATTAGGCGAATGGAACAAATGTCAGAAAATTTTAAAAAAACACTGTACAAATTCAAAAATTTTTGATACAATATGTAGTGTGACTGAAAACAGGCAATCTGAGACCGATAGATTGGCACAGGCAGTCGATCTGATGGTAGTAATCGGCGGGCGGGAAAGCTCCAACACCAAGGGGCTGTATGCCACTGCCGCAAAACATCTGGACAACTGTATTTTGATCGAGAGCGCATCGGAACTTGATCCCGCACTGGTAAAAGCCGCACAAGTGATTGGTATTACCGCAGGCGCATCGACGCCGGGCGATATAATAGAGGAGGTAAAAAAAACTATGAGCGAGATCATGGAAACCAGCGAAAATTTTGAAGCTATGCTCGAAGATTCACTCAAAACTTTAAATACAGGAGACATTGTCAAGGGTGTTATCACATCTATTTCGTCAACCGAAGTACATGTAGACCTTTCTGCGAATGTAACGGGAATTATCCCCGCCGAAGAACTGACTGGCTCCGATTTTAAAGTCGGTGATGAAATTGAGGCATATGTAGTCCGCGTCAGCGATGTGGAGGGCGTGGCAGGTCTTTCCAGAAAGAAAATTGAGCGGATGGGCGATTGGAAAAAAATCGTTGAAGCAGCCGCTGAAGGCACTGTTCTGGAGGGCAAAGTGACCGACACGGTTAAAGGCGGCGTCATGATGGCAATCGGCGCTGTAAAAGTATTCGTGCCCGCATCTCAGACTGGTGTCCCCAAAGACAATGATTTGAAAAGTATTGTCGGCACTGCCCAGAGATGTGTAATCATTGAGATCAATGAGGGCCGCAACCGCGCGGTTGCTTCTATCAGAGCAGTTCTCCGCAAGGAACGCAAAGAAGCCATTGCAAAATTCTGGGAAACACTGGAGGTAGGGCAAAAGTTTACCGGTAAGGTTAAATCATTGACCTCTTACGGTGCATTCGTTGATCTGGGTGGAGTAGACGGAATGGTACATATTTCCGAGCTTTCTTGGTCCAGAATCAAAAACCCTGCTGAAGTAGTAGCGGTAGGTGATACGCTGAATGTATTTGTAAAAGCGTTTGACCCTGAAAAGAAACGGATTTCGCTGGGCTGTAAGACTGAGGAAACCAATCCTTGGCACATTTTCACCACCAACTATGCTGAAGGCGATGTTGTTACGGTGAAAATCGCTAACCTGACGCCCTTTGGTGCATTTGCTGAAATCATTCCTGAGGTAGACGGTCTGATCCACATTTCACAGCTTGCGGACAGACGGGTAGGCACACCTGCCGAAATTGTTTCAGTTGGCGATGAAGTGGACGCTAAAATCATTGGTATAGACAATGAAAACCAGAAGGTTTCTCTGTCTATTCGCGCGCTTTTGGATGACAATGACGACGAAGATTATGACGACTAAACAGTCTGTAAACTAAGCCTTATAAAAAAGACAGCTATAAAACAGCTGTCTTTTTTTTGGCAAAAAAGAGGTTAACATTGATACAATTGACTGTTTTTTTCAGAATTCCATTCCCATGCCTTGACAAGTTGCTCAAATTATGGTATAGTTTAAATGCAATTATTGTATGTTTAGACAATTTTCGATTTTTGTCCAGTTTCCTACGTAAATCAAGCAGCGAATTTGCGCTGTTTATAAATCTATAAGCAATAAAGGAGAATTGTCATGAGAAAATCCCACTTTCTGAAGCTGAAAAGTGTATTTGCGCTCGTTCTCATCGTCACCCTTATACTCCCCGGCACATCCGCACTGAATGCTTCTGCTGAAAACGGCGATACGGTTGCCCTGACCGGCGACAGTGCCGAGTCAGTGACCGTAAACGCCGGCGAGAACATGATTCTCGACTTAGCAGGCCACACGCTGTCGGCTACTGTCACCAATCACGGCACGCTGACCATCACCGACTCGGTAGGAGGCGGCAAGATAGGCTTCACCACCAACGCGGGCGATGTTCAGGCAGCGGTTCAAAATTACGGAAATCTCACCTTGGACGGTGCGGCACTGGAGATTATCGGCACCGGCGGTTTGACGCAGGCGACCGGTATCTACAATCACAGCGGCGCTTCTATGTCAATGAAATCAGGCAGCATCAAGGTTGTCACCGACGGTACTTATTGGTGCTATGGCATCATCAACGAAGGCATCGTATCTGAAATTTCGGGCGGCTCCATCTCAGCAGTAAAAAACAACACTTCCACAGCGCTCAATATCATGTGCATCAACAACCGCAACGGCGGCGTTGTTGAACTCATTTCCGGCGGCTCTATGTATACCTGCCATAAAGGAAACGGCGGCGAGTCCATTGGCATTCGCAATACCGGCAATGCTTCCGTCACCTTAATCACCGGCGGTTCTATCTGGGCCGAATGCGAAAGCACCGGATCCTGTGTAGCCTACGGTATCAAGAATGACGGCGGAACTGTAGGAGAAGTTGCAGGCGGTTCTATTACCGCCTACTCCAAGGGTCGGGATTATTGCTTCGGTATCCGCAATTCGGCAGGCTCCACTGTGAAGAAAATCTCAGGCGGTCTGATTCAGGCATATATGATGCACACCGAACAGGCACCTAACTCCATTGCCATCGCCAATTGGGGACGAATCGATGAAATCACCGGTGGTACTATGTATGCTGAATCGGTCAACAATAACGGAACGATTATCGGTCTGCGCAATCAAAACGATACCGCCTCCGTAGGCAAGATCACCGGCGGTAATTTTATCGCTAAAGTCACAGGCGGCACCGGCTGTAAAGCCTTCGGCATCTATAATCAGGGCGGATCTATTGATGAAATCGCAGGCGGACTGTTCTATGGGTATTCCTCCTCCGGTCAATGGGCATTCGGTCTTTGGAATGCCGCCGCAATCAATACTATCTCGGACGGGACCTTTGCCTCAGTCATAGAACATACCGACAACGCGCCAAATGCCATCGGTCTGTCCAACGACGGTACAATTAGTAATATCACCGGCGGTGTTTACTACGCTGTCAGCACTCATCCTACCGGTGGAACCTTTGCTATTCGCAACAAAAAAACAATCTCAAGTATTTCAGGCGGCGCACTGTACAACGGCAAGAATCAATATGATTTTTTGTTCACTGACGGCGGAAGCACTACCATTTCGACCGGGTATGCC
>CAZMTU010000067.1:0-13204 GCA_964569225.1 uncultured Lachnospiraceae bacterium
AACAGATAAATAGTTCAATTTATCTGTTTTTAGAATAATTTAATTCACATGTTTCGAAAAAAATGTCGAATAATATATAAGAGCACTTTTTATATATAAACTTGCTCAGTTTAATTTCCCGGAAAAACTGGTATAATAATACCAGATATAAAGTGGAGGTTGCATATGGATTCAAAAATCTTAGGCAAGTATATCCGGGAGTACAGAAAGGTCAAGGGACTGACTCAGCATGAGTTGGCAGATCGGGTCAACATTTCTCATATTGCTATCAGTGCCATTGAACGGGGTGCTTCTGTTCCTACAGCGGATCATCTTTTTGACATTGCTCTGGAACTGGACATGTCGTTGGATTACTTGATTTATGCCAGTTCGCATTTTCAGAACCCGCATTTGCCGGACGAGCTGAATGAGCTTTGGTCGCAAGTGTCTGAACGGGACCGGAAAGTTGCATTTGAAACACTGACTACCATGGTACAATCAATGCAAAAGAATGTACAGGTAGACGAATAAGTAGGACTCAAGAAAAAGACAGGTTGGGGTATTGACGGCTGCCGCGGGAACGATTGATTTCCCGCGAGCGTAAACCGGTCATGCTCCACCTGTTTTTTGTGTGGAGATTGGAAAATTCTGCAACAGCGCGAATTTGCCGCTTTAGGTATTTTTTGCAGTTAGTGAAGGCATTATAAATGCTTCTGCGAGAAATATAGTAATTATGCTGCTGATTAAGTCGATTATTGTGCTGCTTTGTAACGAATTACAAAAGCCGGTTCAAATGGGTCAAAGAATGTATGGAATTCTGGCTGTATGGAATATTTGAAAAGTATACAATACATTTAAAATATTTAAAGAAGCTTTTTTAATTATTCAAAAGGGATTGACATTGTTTGGTCTTTCTTGTATAATGGAAAAAAACGGAAATGGGTGATTGGATATGCTTTTTCGCCGTGATCCCTTCAATCACATAAAACGAGTGATAAGATTGATGCCAATGCTGATTTTGATATCAGCGATAGATATCAGTCTGCTGACTGCTTGTGCAGATCGCTCGGCGGCTGACGATACAAAGGAGAGCGGTCCTACGTGGTATACATACGCTGTTTTCCGTACAACGCCGGAAGCTGCTGCACCGGAATCCGCTTCCGAAACTTCGACGCCTGAGGCGGAAGTTCTCGAACAGTCGCAATTAACCGATCCTGACACGTCCGAAATTCCTTCTAAGACGATTTTTACCGCGGCGCTTACAATAACCGATGAACGGCCTGTAACCGTTTCTGAACCGATTATGACTGTCTGCCCGGCGGCAACTACTATTGCGTTGACTACGGTAATTCCAGCCGATACACCGATTATTTCGAGCTGCACGATTACTCCGCCCGTAACGGTTCCACTTATATCGGCTGCACCGATTACTACACAAACTCCATCAAGCAATTCCGGCAAACTTAAACTGATTTCGGTTACTTCACCGGTGGGCAGAAATCAAAAAGCTACAGTGATTGTTTCAGGCATGCCAGATACACTATATCAAATCAGTGTGTATTATTCGACCACTGTCAGTACCGCTTCAGGGCTTGAACCAAAACAGTCTGATTCAAACGGAGAAGTGTCTTGGACTTGGAAAGTAGGGAGCAGAACTGCTGCCGGAGCGCATAAAATTGTGATAACCGGCGGTGGAGAAACGCTGGAATTTGAGTTTGTTACACTTGCATAAAATAGATAAAAAAGACCTCAAACACGAATTAATAATGTGCCCCCCGTCAAGTAGACAGTGTAAAAAACAAAAAGAATTAACAATTGAATAAGCTTCTTTCATCTCCCCCTGCCGCGCGGCAGGGGGAGATTTTCGTCATGCGGCGGTGGCGAAGTAATACTCGCACGGTGTCATGCAATTCAAACGCTTCTGGCAGCGGCGAGTGTTGTAAAAACGTATGTAATCTTCAATAGCGGAAACAAGAATTTTGCGGCTCGTGAACTTTTTGAGATAGTACATCTCTGACTTCAAGATTCCCCACCACCCCTCCATCGGAGCATTGTCAAGACATCCGCCGACACGGGACATACTTTGGATCATACCCGCATCTACGAGTTTTTGGTGAAATATCTTGTTTGTGCATTGAAATCCTCTGTCACTATGGAAGATTGGCTTTGCGTTTGGATAAAGACTTCTTGCTTCATCAAAGGTTGTAAAAACCAACTCATTGTTGTTGCTATCACCTATCTTGTATGCAATAATGCGCCTATCGTAAAAATCAAGAATAGCAGACAGATACAGTTTCTTCACTTCGGGGCCAACATAATACTTGAACTCTGTTACGTCCGTAAGCCACTTTTCAAACGGAACGGTTGCTTTGAAATCTCTGCTCAAAACGTTCTCACCAGTCATTTCAGGCGTGGACTTTACGTAATCCGGGCGTTTTCCGCGAATAACGGATTTCAGACCAAGGATACGCATTATGCGACAAACTCTTTTAACGTTAATTTTGTGTGGAAGCTTGTCTATCTTTTTTCGATTAATGTTAATACTCATTTGTCTGTAGCCGAGAACTCCGTTGCTTTCTTCATAGAAATCCTTTACGTATTCTGTGATCTGTATGTTCAAAAGCTCGCTTTTGCTTTGCTTGCGCTTTTTCCACTTGTAATACGATGATCTATTCAAATTCAACGCAATACACATCTCCTTAATGGAATATCCGTAATGTTCATTCAAAAATTCCAACGCCGCGTAGATATGCTCCTGCCGCACTCCGGTCAGCGACCACCACCTTTCAGCTCCTGTAGTTTTTTATGAAAGCATTCTCAAATTCAAGCTGTCTCAAGTATCTTCATTTCCGCTTTGAGCTTCTCAACCTCGGTCATTTCTTCTACGGGCTTCGTTCTGCCTCGGTTGTCCTTGAGTTTGTCGACTCCCCCTTCTTCATACTTGATACTTGCGCACCCAAGCATATATCTGCTGATACGACACGTTGTAGTTTTCTACTGTCAACCCATAATCCCTGTTGTGTTCAATGCGGAACGCTACGATCTGTGTGCGCTCTTCTTGTGTGGTCTTTCTACCTTGGACCATATAGATTTCTCCTTTGGCGCTGCTGCGCTCCTTAATTTCTCTATGACCATTATACCATAAAATCCAATCTCTGAGTGTATGTGCTTCCAATATTTTATACCTTAAGCATATTCCTCTTTGGCTTCCTCCTCCATTCAAGTAATCTAATACTGCCCATTAATTTCAACTCTGCGCTATATTTCTTGTTCTTGTGTGTTATTCGTGGCATAACTATAACCCCCTTAGTGTAGTCTCGAAGCTTTTTGCTTTTTCGAGTGTCTACTCTAAGGGGATTATATCATAATCTGTAATTGAGGTCTTTTTTTGCGAGCGGGGAAGTGCGATATAGAGGAGAAACGCGGAGAGATAATTCAGAAACGTGGGTAAACGGTTTAACGAGTCAGATAAAAACGTGAAAGAGCGTGAATTTAATGTAATATTTCACTGTTTTTGATCTAAACCAGCGGTAGTTATCTTTCAAATAGAAAAAATCTATGGTATCATCGACGAAAAAAGTGTATCTGTTGCTAAAGACAACAGATGATCCAAAAAGACCGTCCAAAATTTTGGGTAAAAGTGAATAGTTTTAACCAATCAAACGGGAACTGGAAGAGAGAAGAAAACTGAATGGGTGGAATATTCAATGGAAAAGCATTGAAAGAACTGCTGCGTGTGTTCGTCAACAGTCAGCACTTCACAAGCACGACGGAGATTCTGAACAGCGTGAATAAGTTGTTTAGCGATGTATTGCAGCAGGTAATAGAAGCGAAATAGGAAGAAAAAACGAGCTATGAAAAAAGCGAGTATATGTCGGAAAAGTTCGAAATCGGAACCGTCAAAAATTATCGAAATGGCTACTCAAAAAAGACGGTAAAAACACAGCTTGGAGAGTAAAGGAGAATTACCGGTAATAGTACCAAAGACGCCTATGTGGTTCTGAGAATCAAATAGGATGGGCGCAAGGATATTTAGGTGTATAGAATCGTCTAAACTTTTTCACGAGAGTGTGGAAAACAATAGATATATTGGGAATCTGTTTTAGGAAAATACAATTCCTTAATACAACACCGGCAACAAACCAGAATATGGGTACGGCACTAAGCCTATCCACAACGATTAAGGCGAATGTCAAACTGCCGTGCCGCAAGACCGGAATAGTAAATTTGTACCGAATGTAATCGAGACGCGTCAGACCCGGACAGACGGATCAAGCAGTCATGACCATGTATGCCAAAGGCATGTCCCGGCGTGATATAAAAGACCCCCTTCGTGATATCTACGACTCCGAGATTTCATAGGGAATGATCTCCGCATAACAAACAAAATTCTGCCGCAGGTAAATGAGTGGCAGAACCGTATCAGATTCATATGTTATGCGGTATATAATTTGCTTTTACCAATATGCGGGAATTTCCGTTTACAAGCCATTTATGAATTCCAGCATCACCCGTTGCAAAAACAGACTTAGAATCCAAAGGCAATTTAAAATACGCACAGTACAACTGATTTATCATGCCGCCATGCGTAACAACGGCTAATGTGCTGTCTTCATCATTTTCCGAAAGTAATTCTGACAGCATAAACTCAGCTCTATATCTGAATTCGAGGGCGCTTTCCTGGTCATAGACAGACATATGGCATCGGAACTGCTGCTTCCGGATACTTTTCTCTCGCAATGCTGGCTGCGCTTCAACCCGGCGAGCAACTCGTTGTTAAACTCCATTAAATGTGCATCGGGAATTAGGGGAGCTTATGTTTTTAAAGCTAAATGATGGGCTGTCTGTGCCGCTCTTTTTAACGTACTATGATAAATCTTTGCAATTTGATAATTTTGATTAGCATATTCGCTCATTGCTTCTGCTTGGCGGTGTCCTCGCTCGGTTAGTTCAAAATCAGCTCTGCCTTCATGGATATCAAGAATATCCGCTTCACTTTCACCGTGCCTTATGATTAGTAACCTCATTAAACCATCTCCTTCTTTTTTCCTTTTTAAATTTATTGTTCCCTTCTCAGTGCAATTCTATTGTAATATAGTTATTCCTAATTCACAATACGGGGGAAATATTGATTGACTCATTAAATCTCTGAATGAAACGTATCATTTATCAAAAAAATTCATAGTACTCAAAAAACAATAATCCGAACCATTCTTTCACTGGAAAAATTGGTTCGGATTATTGTTTTGGTGCCGGTAGCGGGGGTCGAACCCGCACGGTATCGCTACCACTGGATTTTGAGTCCAGCACGTCTGCCAATTCCATCACACCGGCTTGTTTTTGATTTTGCTGCCCGTCAATTACTTATATTAACTAAACAACAATAAGCAATTTGTCAGCTAATAGCTTTTATTCGTTCGAACGATTAACATTATAGCATAAGTTCTAATAAAAATCAAGCACTTTTTTCAATTATTTTAACTTTTTGTTTTCCTCGCATTATAGGACAAACAGGAATGAAAAAAGCGGCAAACTTTAATATTGATTTTGCACGAAAAACAGCAAAAAGCGGGCATTATGCCTGCTTTTTGCTATGGCCTGCCCGACAGGATTCGAACCTGCGACCTCAAGAGTCGGAGTCTTGCGCGCTATCCAGCTGAGCCACGGGCAGATGACTTTATTATAATAGCATAAAAAAGGATGCTTGTCAATAGCTGAATCAAAAAAACTCTTATGTTGTCGGGTAAAATAAATCACGATAGGGAAGTGAATACATTTAAAAAACAGAATATAAGAAAACAAGGACGGTGAAAATCGTCCTTGTCAGGCTGTCGACAAACTATCATTGTTTGGCAGCTTGCACAAAAGTTTTGATGTTCTTAGGGCAAAGCCCTAAGTCGTCCTCCGCAGAGGGCGAAATTCCTTTTTGAGCGCTTTTCTCTTAGGCTTTTTTAGGCAAGAGAAAAAGCGGACAAACGAATTTGTACATTTTAGTGAATAGCGCGATTTATTTTAAACTTTCTCGACAGACTAAAACAAGGACGGTTTTCACCGTCCTCGTTTTATATAAATTAGATAGTTGAATTGTCCTTTGCTTCGTCAAGCGAATCAAGAAGGTCATCCAAACTCTTTTGCCAAGCAGTAGTTGATCTTTTCAGAGTATTAGCCTGAACCTTGGAATCTGTTCTAAAGATGTGGCAGATATCGTTCACGGATGCGGACCAAGCGGCAACAAAATCAGTGGATACATTGGAGTGAATCAGTTCAATCATTTCAGCCGCATCGGGGTCACGGGTATAGCGGTACTTCAAAGCAGTTTGATAGTAAGCAGGGTATACCAGCTCATTGCTGTAAACAGCCAACAGTTCAAGGGTAGCGGCGGTCTGAGGAATCTTAGTAGAATCGATCGGAATACCAAAAATGGTAACGCCGTCATGAATGCCGGTTACATAATTTTCCTGAGTTTCATCAAACTTGGGAGCGGGAATAATGTAGAAGTTATCCAGTTCGTTCAGGTAAACCTCGGACTGGAAGATCTTGTTGACAGTAAACGCAACAGTGCCTTCAGCGAATGCGGTCATAACATTGGCAGAGTCACCGTCAGTGAATTTGTAAGCATAGCCGTTGTTGTGGGTCAGGTCATAGATCTTATCTGCGATAGAATTGGTGCGGTCACTGTTGATAGTAATGCGAATTTCTCCGGTGGTAGGATCCTTACTGGAGAATTCAATGCCGCAAGCAAACGCAATGCCGTCCAAAATATCCGTAAGCTCGTATCCGAAACCAAGGGTATCGGCTTCATTTACGATGTCATCGCCGTCATCGCTGTAGCAGATAGCAGCCATTTCCATCATCTTATCCATCGTCCATTTGCCTTCTTTAGCAATATCATAGATACTGCCGTAGGTAGCCTGCAGCGCGGATTCGTAAATGTTGGAATTTACAAAGGTGCAGTACATACCGCCCATATAACGGAGCGCGATATCGCCGGTGATCCAGTAATAGGAACCGTTGTAAGAGATCGCGTCGTTGTAAGCGGTGCCCCAGTAGGAGGCGGAAAGATCGATGTAATCAGCGAAGATGGCAGCTTCACCGATAGAATCCAGGTCTGCCAAATTCAGCAGAAGACCCTTCGTAGCCATACCGATGGAATAGTACTGATAGCCTGCCAGCAGATCCCATGTGCCGTCACCGGCAAGGATACCGGTTTCAACCTGACCTGCAAGACCGGAAATACTGTCAGAAACCTTTTCTGAATAAAGAATAACGCCGAGGCGATCTTCTACAGTCTGATTTCTCTTCTGGACAGCAACGTCCACCTGGTCGCTGGAATCAACGTCATCAATTACCAGTGAACGTTCGGTAAGATCTCCGTTGGAGCCTTCAACATATGCGATGTTGATGGTTCGTTCCTCTTCGGTAAGATTGCCGAAATATAAATCATCGGGAATCTTTGACGCTTTTTGCTCTGTGTCGCCGCCGTTGTTGGGACCTGAAGGATTATTGGTATCTTTTTCCGAACAGGATGCCAGCAAAGCAGCCGAACTGAGCGCAAACGTAGCACAAAGGAACAATGATATGATTTTGCGTGTCATTTGGATTCACTCCTTAATAAAATTTACGATTCATATTTTACATGAAAAATATGAACTTGTCAAGTCCTTTTTTTGTTCATTTTTCTTTTTTGGGACTTTTATTAAAGTATTTATTTTTTTGTTCAGAATGTCAAGGCGGAATATATTTTGAAATAATTGATTTTCCTAAAAAGGTTTCTGCTTTATTTCCAAAATGTTAATAAAAATTAAAACAAATTAGCGATACCATCAAATTATATGGGTCAAATCAAAATGGTTTCAGTTAATATGTTGCTTTAACCAGATTTTTTTCGATATACGAACAGATAAAAATGCAATTCTGTGGTGAGCTTTTCCAGTGTGTTTATTTTTTCGCGACCACAGCGTTCAGTACGGTAAGCATAGGGGGTCATGCTGAAAAGCTGGCGAATAAGCGTTGAATCGTTTAAATTGACGGTGTTTTTCAGTTCAATACAGCCTGCGGCGCTGAATCCTTCCGGAATTTGTTTGCTGACGCTGTTTTCATAAGGGGTTTTGTATATCGCCTGCTTTAATCCGAATAGGTGCCGTTCTCCGGGAACGGCTTGTATTAAATATCCGCCTGGCTTTAAAATGCGGCGAAATTCGCTGTCTGCCTGCGGCGCAAAAAGGCATAGCAATCCATCGCAGGATGCGCTTGCCGCAGGCAGCGCATAGGAGGAGGCGGCGGTCAGAATAAGAGAAGAATTCCGCTTATAAGCGAACCGCAGAGCGTCTTTGGATAAATCGGAACCGTATACCGTCCAGCCAAGAGAAGCGCCGCATCGGACTGCTTCCGCGGTATAATAGCCTTCGCCGCAGCCGCTGTCCCAGATGACACTGTTCGGCGGAAGTTTTTCAAGCAGGAGCGATACTAATGTTTTTCGAAGCGATTCGTACAGTCCGCTGTCCAGCAGCGCGCATCTGGAGCGGATCATGGCTTTATTGTCCCCGTGCGCGGCTTTTCCGGAAGGAGGCAGCAGATTCAGATAACCGGTTGCGGAGCGGTCAAAACTGTGATGCGCGCTGCATGTCCATTGATTACCGGAGGGCGTCAGCGGAATTTCTTTACCGGTTTTCCGGCGGCAGACCGGGCAAATCAAAATAGTTTGAGTCATTTTTTACTCCTGAAATTTTATTTGAAAAGAATTAAAAAAGGATTTGATTAAAGTATACACCAAGCGGTGAAAATGTCAAGTAAAAACTTGCTTTTGAGGGGTGTATATGTTATAATAAGAACATTAAAAAGTAAAACAAGCACAGGATCTGTTTTTAGCTCCAAAACGGCGGATTGAAAAAACAGACCCGGTATATTGTAAAATACTGAAAAGGAGACGGGCTGAACCGGTTGGTCAGACCGAATAAAAATATGGCAGCTATTCTTGCGATCGTCGGTCCTACGGCGATCGGAAAAAGTGCGCTCGCGCTTGAAATCGCAAGGCGCGTACAGGGGGAGATTATTTCTTGCGACAGCATGCAGCTTTATCGGGGAATGGATATCGGGACCGCCAAGGCAAGCTGGGCTGAAAGGGCGGAGATTCCGCATCATATGTTGGATGTAGTGTCGCCGAACGAATCTTTCTCCTGCGCCGATTATACGGTATCTGCACGCCGATGCTTGGCGGATATTCTCGATCGAGGGAAAATTCCCGTTTTTTGCGGCGGAACGGGACTCTATCTTCAGCAGACGCTTGCAGGAGGCGGGGCGGAATCGCCGCCTGCGGACAAGAAGCTGCGAAATGAACTGATGAAAAAAACGGCTGATGAAAATTATAAACAGCTTTGTGAATGTGATCCTGAAAGCGCGGAGAAGATTCATCCCAACAATATTCGAAGGGTGATCCGAGCGCTTGAAATTTACCGCCTGTCGGGGATTCCCAAAAGCCAATGGGATCGCCGCTGCCGGACCGACAAGCTGAGAAGCGACGCTGCGGTGATTTTTCTCGATTCCTCCGATCGGGCATGGCTTTACAGCCGAATCGATCGGCGGGTGGATGAAATGATGGCGGCAGGATTGCTGCGGGAGGCAGAATCCCTTCATTTGGATCCTTCCACAACAGCAGGGCAGGCCATCGGATACAAGGAGCTGCTCGCTTATCTGTCCGGAGAGTGTTCGTTGGAAGAGGCGGTCGCGCGGATTAAGAAAGCCAGCCGGAATTACGCTAAACGGCAGTTGACATGGTTTCGCCATATGCCGGGCGCAATCCCCTACGATGTGGCGCGGGGATGTAACTTTGAAAATATTGTAAATTTTGCATTATCCCTTCTCAAATGAAAAATAATGTGCTATAATATTTTATCAGGATTCGGTATCCTATGAGGACGTTAGATCAAGCGGTACCGTCAGGCTGTTTAAAAGAAGGGAAGCATTTCGGGTGGACAAAAAATATCTCCTTAGAATTATAAGCTATGTGGCGCTTGCGCTGGCCGCATTGGTGCTGATTGCCGATATTGCTTTTCAGATCGGCAACACGGTGGTGCAGGAGGTTGAAACTGTTGCTACTAACCTGATAGAAACCAGTGAAAGCATTTACGCGGAGGGCTATATTGTTCGGACAGAAGCAGTATTGAGCGCGCAGACCGGCGGTTTTCTCGGTTATGCGGTGGAAAACGGCGAAAGAGTATCGCAAGGGGATGCTGTTGCGAATGTATATGCGGATACGGCGGATAACCGATCGATGTTTTCTGAAATAAGCCGAATTGATCATTGGCTGACGCTGCTAAGTAAGGCAAATGCTGTAAAAGGAATTTATACGATCGCCTCTGCAGATCAGCGGATTGCCGCGCTTCGGCTGCAGTTGGACGAAAAAATTGCCCAAGGGACTCCCGGAAATGAAGCGCTGGAAGATGAACTGCTGATGATGCTCTACGTACGCGATCTGAAATCCGGCAAAAAGCTGGAGGATATCAGCTCGCGGATGCAGCAGGAACGCAGCGCACTGCAAGAACAGCTTGGATCTGCGAGTCAGACTGTTACGGCTGACCGGATTGGTTATTTTTATTCATCCTGCGATGGTTATGAATCTTTTATGGACGGAGAAACAGTCCTTTCCGCCACTATCAGTGAGCTGGAAGAGTTGCTGCATCGCCAAAAGGAACCGGAGCAGGAAAGCACGGCGGTCGGGAAGATTGTGACCGATTATAACTGGTATCTCGTTTGTGAGCTGCCGAACACTTCGGTAAGAGGGATGACACAATCGAAAAGCTATACGGTCCATTTTTCGGGGGACAACGAATTGGCGCTTTCGATGAAGCTTGCCCGCATGGTTTATGAATACGGCAATGAAAACAGTGTTCTGATATTTCAATGTTCCGAAATGCCTGAGGGCTTTGAATATATTCGGTATCAGCCGGTGACTATTGATTTGGAAACCTTTAACGGCTATCGGGTGCCGGTCAGTGCAGTCCGCAATCTGAATGGCATCTGCGGTGTCTATGTGCTCAGGGGCAGCATTGTAGACTTTCGGGAAATAAGTCCGGTAAGCATACAGGACGGCGTGGTAGTAGTAGCTGCCGACGCGGAAGCGACCGGCGACTATAAAATGCTGCAATATTACGATCAGATTATCGTAAGGGGGAAGGATCTGCATGTCGGAAAAATCATTGATTAGCGATTTGGAAGCGGCGGAGATGACCGCCCGATTCGAGGCTGTACGGGAAAAGATCGCCGCGGCGTCAGGCGGGCGTTCTGTTACACTGCTGGCGGCCACCAAAACAGTAAGCGTTGAGAAGATCAATTATGCCATTGATCATCTTGGGCTTGACTGTATCGGTGAAAATCGGGTGCAGGAGCTGATGAGCAAATACGATGGGCTGCATAAGACAGGAGTGCAAATTCACTTTATCGGTAGACTTCAGACCAATAAGGTCAAATACATCATTGATAAAGTGGATATGATCCATTCGGTAGACAGTATTAAGCTTGCGGAAGAAATTGATCGCCGCGCGGCAAGGCTTGACAGGCAGATGAATATTCTGGTAGAAGTTAATGTGGGCAGGGAAGTTAGCAAGGGCGGCGTGCTGCCGGAAGCGCTTCCGGCGCTGCTGGAAGCGCTGGACGGTCTGGCGCATATCCGGGTATGCGGGATGATGGTGATACCGCCGCCTGTTTTACCTGATGAGCCGCCGGAAAAATATTTTATCGAAAGTTTTCGAATTTTTCTTGACTTTTTCCGCAAAAAATACCATAATAGTAGCAAACCACTTATTTTGTCAATGGGAATGTCGGACAGCTATGAAATCGCCATCCGAAATGGATCCGATATGGTAAGGATTGGAAGCGCGCTGTTCGGAAAGAGAATCTATCCGGCAGTGCCTGATTTATAAAAAACGGAGGAAAAATAATGGGAATCAAAGGAATTTTTAACGGCTTATTTTCTGCTGACGAAGAAGAGGATGAGAGCTTCGAAGAAGAGGAAATGAAAGTAAACGCAGAACCAAAAACAGAGAAAGTAGAGGAAAAAACAATGGCTTATACCGAACCCAAGACTGAAACAGCCCGTCCCACTGTTAAAACATCCGGCGGAGCAATCGAACTGAAGGTAGTTCGCCCCGAGAGCTTTAATGCGGTAGGGCAGATTGCGGATTATTTGCTGAACAGATGTACGGTTGTACTTAATTTGGAAGCAACCAGCAAGGATGTCGCAAAACGAATCGTAGATTTTCTGAACGGCGTGGCATATTCGATCGACGGGCAGATCAAGTCGGTTGCAAATAATACATTTATTATTACCCCTAATAACGTATCGGTTTCCGGTGAGATGCTGACCGGTGAGAAAGCGCAGCCGAAGCCCAGCGAACGGGATTCCTTCGATAATTTTTGAGATCTAATGTGATAAGGTGATTGCTGGTGGGACAGATTATTTATGTGTTTGTCACAGTTATTTATTATATCCTGTTTGTTGAGCAGGTTCTAATGCTGGCGCGGGCCGTGTGTTCTATTTTTGTATTCGATGAAGAAAGCCGTATCAGCCGCTTCCTGTTCTACGCCACCGAGCCACTTATCTATCCTGTTCGGCTTTTCTTTGGGAAAATCGGTGCATTTGAGGACTTTATGATAGATATTCCTTTCCTGGTTACCATGCTGCTGATTATTGTGATCCAATCAGTTCTGCCTACGGTGATGATATGAATGCGGATGAGTTGTTTTGCGCAAGACTGAATGAGCTTGCCGCTAAAGCAGAACAGGGAATACTCACTGCCTCCCCGTTTCTTTCCCCGGAAGAGCAGATGCGGGCTTCCCGGTTCCTTCAAGGGACCGGCTCCCGCTTCTGCTTTCGGGGAGGATACGAGGAGGCAGAGCGAAATATGGCGGTGTTTCTGCCCGATTATATGGAAGCGGATATGCTGGATACGGATGAATTTTTTCTTCCGGTTGCCATCCGTACCAGCGGCTATGTATCGCTTACCCATCGCTCCTTTCTGGGCGCGTTGACGGCGCTGGGCATTGATCGGGGCGCGATGGGAGATATTCTGCTTTTCGATTGGGGGGCGGTTCTGTTTGCTCAGCTGCCGGTCGCCCGTTTTTTGCTGACTGTTCCCTCGCCGCTTGAACGGGTGGGCGCTGATAAGGTAAAGCTGGGGCCCTGCGAGCGGACTTTGATTGACGGCTATCAAAGGCGCTTTACATCTTT
>CAZMTU010000068.1:0-13182 GCA_964569225.1 uncultured Lachnospiraceae bacterium
TTTATGAATCCGATTCCGGAATGCAGTGTCCGCTTCATGTGATGGGAAACGGAAGGATGCTGGTGTATGGAGCAGGCACGGCATTGTGGAGTATACAAGGCGGCATGTACACATCGCCTTATTTTGCTTCGCTTTATCTTGATACCGGAGGCGGTTACTATGAATCCGAAACCAAGCGTCTGCCTCAAACGGGGAATTGGCGGCATTGGCTGCGATGTACGGCGGATAAGCTTACAATAGATTCATCCGTTCCGGACGCTTCGGCAGACGCCGATCTTGTTATCACTGATTTCATGGCGGCGGAGCAAGGCGTCTTTGTCCGGTGGATGGAAGGAAAAGCGGCTGTGCGCTGGAAACTTGTTCTGCCATCCTATGTTCGGACTGTTTATCAAAACGATTACCGTTTTATTCGCTATAGGGCGGATGCTGTTTTTTGCACCGTTCCGGCAGGTACCCCGTATGAGAGCGGAGTAGGATTGGTCCGGGAGCTTGCTATGATAGTGATTTTCTGCGGCAATATCCGATTTGACAAAAACAGTCAGACGGTATATTTTGATGGCGGTAAGGGGCAGATCGTTTTTATTGACAGAAACGATCCGGCTGAAACGGTGAAAGCGGCGGATCGTTTGCTGCGGTCATTATCCTCCAGTGAAAGTCCGGAAGCATGTGTGCTTTGGCAGTCTTCAGCGAAGATGTGGGGAAAAAGGCTGTCCTGCTTGCCCCGACCGGAAAAGAGGCCGCTGTGTGCGGATGCAGGTATGAAGGGGGCGCTCGGCAATGCGGCAGCGGCGCTTCTGTCCATGCAGTCTGCTGATGGCGCAATTGTGATGGACCACCGGCATCCCTATGCCAGCGCGGCCGATCTGCCTGTTTTGACTGCCGCATTGCTAAAGCTGAATCAACTGAAGGCGGCAGAACGAATGATCAGTTATTGGGCGGCGAATGTCGGAGTGCAGGAGAGCGAGCCCTATGTGCCCGCGTTTCTCGGCTGTGATGTTCAAATGGAAAGTACGGGAAAGCTGTCCGAAGGTGTTTCCTGCGCGGGTTTTCTGTTATCGGCGGTAATGATGCTGGAAATCGCGGCCGGAGATGAGCTGCCAGCGAATGAATCGCTTTACCGAAAAATGCGGAAAGCATTTTCTGTGATGATGAGCCGTTTTTGCGACGGAATGCTGCTTTTTTCAGGCAGTGAAAACTGCTTTGAAGCGGAAATTTTAAATAGAGATTGCCTGTTTCAAGGGAGCGCGGCGGCAACTGCCATAGCAATTGCCGCGGCTGATAGATATATTGATTATTGCAGATCGACCAATCGAAAGATTGCCAGAGAATCAGGGCGGTATTTAGCGCTGCTGAAGGAGGCTGAGGAAAAGTTTAGCAAGCATTTTGAGTGTGACAGTCTGTACCGGATGAATGCGCCAACTCCGGAGGATAAATTTCGGCGTTCAAGATTTATTCGAGGGATTTGTCCGGTTTGCGGAACAACAGGTTCCTTTTCTGCCGTAGAATGGCTGGAGTTAAATAAACAAGGCAGGTATCGATGCCGGCGCTGTTTTGCAGAAACCGGAAGCGCGCCTTCGAAAATAGATGACCGGCTATCCTGTTATTCGTTGGATGCCACAGCGGCGGCTGCCTTCTGTCTTCCGGTGCCGCTTGCGGGGCAGGCGATTGAAAAGGCAGCAAAGTTCTACCGCGCTGCGCTAAAAAAAGAACAATCCCTGCCGCTGCGGGAGGGCGGGACCGACGCGCTGCTGCTGACTGCGGCGTATCGCTGTGGGAGCAGCGATACGGAAGTATTTGAACAGGCATTGAAACGTACTGCCGGACTGTCGGAAACGCGACCGGCAGGGCAGAACGGAATTTTATCAGCATGGGCAGAAGGATTTGATTCAAAGGGAAGCTTCTGCAGCAGTGCCGCTATCGCTTCCTTCATTGTAGCGGTTTTGGAAATACAGAAAAGGAATTAACTTCCGGCGGCTTTTATGAGCCGCCGGAAGACTGATGTAAAAATTCCATTGGGACTTTGCCACGAACCCTATTTATAGACTTTAAAAAAATCACTCCATGCTGTCGAAAAACTATAATTTGGGGTAGCTTGCACAAAAGTTTTGATCGACCTTTTCTCAAAAGGTCATGGGTTATTAGGGCGACAGCCTAAGGCTGCCATCCGCAGAGTGCGAAATGACTGATCTTTCTCGTTTTGTGTGCTTTTTCTTTTGGGTTTTTTGGGGCAAGAGAAAAGGCGCGCAAACGAATTTGTGCATTTTAATAAATAGCGCAATTTGTTTTGGATTTTCGAAACAGACTGAGGGGACTTTTTAAAAAGTCCCCTAAAAAATTTCAAAAATATTTAAATAATTGGCATGTTTCTATGTTTTAAATTTTAAAACTTGAATTTTTCTACACATTTACGGCGGCTTTTATAAGCCGCCGCTGTATTAATTTCCCTTTATATAGTTCAGCAGCAGGGATGAATCGCTGCACTCAACCAAATAGATCATTTCGCTGTCGCCAGCCCGGATATAGATGTAGTCCTCCGTTTCACCTTCCCCGAAGGAAAGGGTGAGCGATGCGCCGTCCCAAAGCGTAAGCTGAGCAATGGCGGGCGTGTCTAACCCGTAAATAGCATATTGTTCACTGCCGTAGTCGATCCATTTTCCAAGCTCAATAGAGGAAAGCAAATCGAGCAGCTCCGCGTTTTCACCTTCCGGTACTGCGGAAATCTCTGTTCCGTTTGATGCCTGCCACGTTGCCTTCAGAAGATTGGAAAGGTCGGGAAGGTTATCGCTGCCCAGCAGATCCTCCAAGGTTAGGTTGAACTGTCCGACATAGCTTTCGTCTGTCATATATACCGCATGATCGCCCCGGATCATACAGTAGTAACCTTCGTAATAATCATTTCGGCTGCCAAATAGGTAGCTTTTTTCCTCTCCGTCTGTGACAACGGTGACGGTGCAGAAAGGGGCATCTAATCCGTATTCGGAAACGCTTTCGAGGTTCTCGGCAATGATGCGTAAGGAGAGCATGTATTCCAGCTTATCAATCAGTGCTTTTACAGCGTTTTGCTCAATCGGCAAATTAGTACGTCCGATAATCTGCCAGCTGTTATTTACGTATTCCAGCGAAATCGGAGGATAGTCCGAATAGGAGAAAGACAACGCGGAAACGCAGTTGGGGTCATTATAGTCGAAAAGGAATTGCACAGACGGTGTTTCTTCTGAGCTGTCGGCCGATTCTTTTTCCGGCAGAAGCCAAAGCAGCAGGCAGACTGCTCCGGTGAGCAGTAACGCCAATATCAGCAACAGGTAGGTACGGTTTTTGGGCATTATCTGAGCCGCCTTCTTTCACGGATAACGATTCCGATGATCAAGCAGGCAAGGGGAATCAGACCGATGATAACAATTGCCCAGAAGCTGACCTGCCCGGTAGACAGCACCAGCGAATCCTCCGTCATTGCTTTGGAATCAATAGCGAGAGAGTTTGTTTTTTCACACATGCTCTCTAAAATCGCAATAAAATAGGTATAATTACCGCCTGAAACAGCGCTGTTATAATCACTTTCCAGCAGCATGGGACTGCCCAGCCAACAGATATGACCGTTGCCCCTCGAAGATGAAAGCGTAACTAAGGCGCCGACATCATATTGTGCCGGTAATTCAGAGGAGGTGTCAGTACCGTCTTCCGTTTCTTCTGATTCGTATTTTTCCAAAATGGCGGATGCAGAGGTGCGGAAAAGAGAGGTATAGGTCAATGTGTAATCACTGTCGGTCATAGAAATGGGATGACTGTAGGGCATAATCAGAGAATAGCCGGTCAGTCCGTATAGCTGCCGCGCGCTTTCGGTATTAGGAAGAAGAAAATAGGGATAGGAATAATAGTTCATTGATTTGGTCTCTTTTAGAAGCCCCGAAGCGGCTTCCATCCCAAATTCTTTAATCAATTCCATAAGAACGGTCAGCTTCAGCGATTCATTGTCAGTGAGCAGTATCAAATTCCCGCTGGCTGCCAGATAATCACGCAGAAGCGCCGTTTCCTGTTCGGTAAGGTCAGTCTGTGGAGCGTTCAGAACAAGGCAGTCCGCGTCATCCGGCAGTGCATCCGCCGTGGGAAGCGCGAATGCTTCGCAGTCGATGTTGTCCAAAGAAAGATAACTGATCAGCGAAGAGGGCAGCTCGGTTTCACCGTGTCCGGTCAGGACATAAATTTTAGGCAATACGTTGCCGGTCACGTAATCAATGGCGGAAGTGATAGCGCTTTCGCCTGCAAACCGCGCATCATAGGCATAATAACCGTAGGAAAAATAATCGGCATAGGTTTCATAAAAGGTTGTAAAATCGTCATGGAGCATTTCGCCTACCAATGAATAGTCGCTTCCGTCTTCTGTGTAATAAACGGTGTAAATCAAGAGATCAGTGTAATCCAACACCTTGGAACGCTTGGCGCTTTCCACAATGATGCTGTTATCTGAAAGCGTGCGGTCAGTGTAGCTTGGAATAAAGGAAGGTCGAACGGCTGGGTCAACGCTTTCTACTTGAAGCTTGCCCGACAGCTCGCCGTAGCGTTCAAGGAGCGTTCGGACGCTCTCGTCCTCGTTTCCGGTGACGCAGATAAAGTGCAGCGTGACTTCTTCCTCCAAGGTTTTCACATAATCCCGGGTGACATCCGAAAGTACGGTAAGCTTCTGCGCGGTCATGTCAAATTTTGACCATCGGGCGGGCAGCAGAGAAACCAGCAGATTTAACAGGATCACTAAAATAACAGTTAACGCGGACAGAATCAGCCAGCGAGTAGAAGGCGTTTGACCGAACAAGAAGTTTTTTCGGTCATCAAAGTGAGTTTTCATGAAAAGCTCCGTTCCGCCGCTATATGGCGGCGCAGATCATTATGGAATTACCCGTGTATCGCAGTACCCGTTAAAGCGGGTCCTGCCCATTGGGTAACGAATCAGGGGTGAAATTTTAAAAGGAAAATAAGCGGGCAGCAGATTTCGGATGCCTGAGCCTGTATGGATGAAACCCTTAATGCCATCTTTTTTTCTCCATTGACAGGACGGTGAAGAAGAGGAAGAGCGCGGTGACGCTCAGAAAGTAAACGATCGCCTGTACATCAAAAATGCCGTAGAGTGAGAACAGCTCAAACTGTTCGGTCAGCGAAAGGAAGCGGAAGAGCTTGGCAGCCGCCCCTTCCAGCAGGCTGCTCTTGTAGAGGAACAGCGCAATTAGCAGCGTTTCGGGCAGAAGCCCTCCGATCAGCGCTATGTTCAGGCTGCCGGTCAAGCGGAAAAGCAACAGACCGAAGAGCAGAATCAGGATACTGAAGATCAGCAGAGAGCCTAATGCCGTAGCGGGCAGCATCAAAATCAGCGTAGGCAGAAAATAGACCAGCAGCAATACCCCGAAGGTGAGCGAACCGGCGATCAAGCTGTTTTCGGTAAGTGAAGACAGAAAAAGTCCTATGGCGGTCAGCGCTGCGGCAACCAGAAAAAAAGCAATGGTAGAGAGAATCGCGGAAAGCAGCCGAATGTTTCCGTAAAAGGAAAGAATGGCGGTATAGCTGAATAGGATCACGGTCGGAACGGCAAGCAGTGTCAGCATGGCGAGGTATTTTCCGATAATATAATCAGCGGTGCTGATGGGCAGAGACGAGAGCAGCAGATGGGTTTTCTGGTGCCGTTCACCCGCAAGGGAACGCATAGTAAGCAGCGGAATCACGATCAGCAGTACGATCATAACATAGGAATAGGATACCTCGATGGAGGGAGTCTGTCCGTATAAATTATAAACTGTTATGAATATACCGGCAAACAGCAGGTAAAAGGCGATCAGAAGATAGCCGGTCAAGCTTGAAAAGTAGCTTCGCAGTTCTTTACGGTAGACGGCGTTCATTTACGGTTCTCCTTTCTGCCAAATAGCGGAGTATAGCTTTCATCGGAGTCATCATCCTGTGGAGGGAGAGCGGATTCATCCGGTCGGGACGAAACAGGCGGACGGTTGCGAAGAGAGGGGAAAGGGGTAACGGACTGTTTTTCCTTGGAGCCGCGTCCTACCGGCGCCTTGGAGAAAGCTTTGTCAGACAGGCGGTTGTTCCCTTCGGCTGTATTCATAGGAGTGGTTGCGCGCAGAAAGACATCCTCCAGCGATGCTTCCTGAAGCTGCATTTCCAGTATGGGGCAGCGCAGTCCTGCAAACGCAAAGAAAACTGCTTCGCGAAGATCAATTCCTTTCTCGCATTCAATGATTATTTCTGTCAAGCCGGAAACCTCGGAGGCTCGGATTTTTCGCGCGCCCGAAAGTCCTTTTAATATTTCTTCACACTTTTTAGGAGCGCATCTGACGCGCAGATGCAGCAGGTCAGGACCCAGATATGCTTTTTGCAAATTCACAAGGCTGTCCATAGCAACCAGTTTACCGGAGGATAGAATCAGAATCGTATCACACAGTTCCGCTACCTCCGGAAGAATATGGCTGGACAGGATTACCGTCCGTTTGTTCGCCAGAGAGCGGATCAGCTTTCGGATTTCCACGATCTGTCGGGGATCCAATCCGACCGTAGGTTCGTCCAAAATCAGAATGTCCGGTTCCCCCAGTACTGCCTGAGCAATGCCGACCCGTTGACAGTAGCCCTTCGATAGATTTCGGATGAGCCGGTCTGATACGGCGGTAAGCTGGGTTTGTGCGATGACCGAATTCACTGAGCCTTCGATTTTTGTCCGGAGGCTTCCCTTGGCCTGTGCCACAAAAGAAAGATATTCTCTTACGGTCAGTTCCGGGTAGAGAGGGGGAAGTTCGGGAAGGTAGCCGATATGACGCTTGGCTTCAAGGGGGGTGCTGATTAGATCATTGCCACAGACGGTAATGCTTCCGGCAGTAGGGGCAAGCGCGCCTGTAATCATATTCATCGTAGTGGTTTTTCCGGCGCCGTTCGCGCCCAACAGTCCGTAAATCTTGCCCGCTTCAATTGTACAGCTTAGCTGATCCACAGCGGTTAATTTGCCGTATTGCTTGGTCAGATTCTTTATTTCGATCATTATATGACTCCTTTCCCGGCAGCAGCGCCGGCCCGAATCTGATAACTTTTCCAATGTCATTATTATAGTCTTTGAATGTGACGAAAATGTGACCTTTCAAACGCAGTCCAAACGAATATATGAAAATATTGTAAACAAATCCGGAAATTCAAGACATTTCTGAAAAAAATTGAAAGCCCCTCTTGCAAAAATCGACTGCGTGGAGTATAATAGGAGCATACTTCAGAACAACAATGAAAGGTTGGGCTTAGAATGAAATCAATTATCCGCAGTACCGTCCTCCTGCTCTTGGCGGGTGTGATGGCGGCAGGGATGCTGACTGGTTGCTCAAAGGATGAGCAAGGGGATACTGTGACCGGAGAGGTTACCTTTGATTACACAACCAGCGGAGATGTGAGTGTTTCCACCGGCAAGACACTTACCTTTATTAAAGATGGGAGCAGTGAATATACGTTGGTCCGACCTGACAGGGCGGACTCTAAAGGAACGGTAGTAGAGGCGGCAACTCGGTTGAGAAACGCTATTGAGACCGCGTCCGGTATAAAATTGGACTTTACCACTGACTGGGTAATGCCGGATACTGACACCACCGATAATAAGGAAATCCTTGTAGGCAACAATGACCGTCCTGAAACCAAGCAGGTTGCGGCTACCCTTCGGGAAGATGATTATGCCATTCAGGTGGTGAACAATAAGCTGGTTATCTTGGGTGGCAGCGATGCGAAAACTGCCGAAGCGGTGGACAAATTTATTGAACTTTATTTTTCCGCCGCCAGAGAAGATCTGGTGCTGGAATGCGGCTATCGCTATCAGTTCAGAATGACCTATCCTCTGAAAAATTTGATAATCGGCGACAGCTCTGTTTGGGATTATACAGTGGTCTATGCCGAGGATTGTCAGGCGGAGGCTGCATATTTTTGTGATGTGATTCGGTTGTACACCGGGTATTCGCTGAATATGGTATCGTCTGATACAGCCGAAACAAGTAAAGAAATTTTGATCGGAAATACAGGACGGTCTACCTCAGTAAAAGCCTCGGATCAAAGCTACATAGCGGCTATGGATGGGGAAAAATTGGTTTTCGCGGGAGAAGGCTCCCTGACTGCTGCTGCGGTGCATGAATTTGTGAAAGCCTATGTCGCGCTGAATGCTGATGAGTCCAAGGTGGAAAGCAGTTTATCTCTTACCGGACAACTCTCTGCCGATACTTCTGTAAAGCTGATCGATTTGAATGTAGCGCTTTCCGGCTATGCTGAAACGGCAGTGGTTAATCGTTATCCCCGTTTATATTCGTTTGTAAAGACCTATGCGCCCGATGTGCTCTGTCTGCAGGAGGTGTCCTGCACCACTTGGTATGACTGTATTACCAAAGGAATTGATGATACACCCGCGTTGACGGATGAGTACGGTTTTGTAGGAACCGGCCGAAACGGAACAATGGAAGGCTATAACGCATTTCTTACCGGTGCGTATAATGCTATTTTGTATAATAAAGCAAAATATACATTGGAAGATAGCGGAACCTTTTGGCTGTCAGAAACGCCTGCAACGCCCAGTGTAGGATGGGACGGACGCACTCGCTCTATCTGTACATGGGCTAAGCTTACCGATCAGACTAGCGGTGAAACCTTTGTGGTAATGAATACGCAGCTTGATCCAAACGGAAAGGAAGCATCGGTAAATGGCGCGGCTTTGATCGCTGAGAAAGCGGAAACGTTTCAGCTTCCCGTGATTGTTACAGGCGATTTCAATACAACTGCCAAAGCTGCCTCTGTTACGGAACTTAATAACAGTCTTATGGTTGATGCGTATACAATAGCAGCCGAATCAGAGGAAGTGTGCGCTACGATCAATAATTATGGCGGCAGCGTTTCTGGCAATCAGCCTACGGATTACATCTTTGTTTCTAAAGGTTTATGCAGCGTCGCAAAGCACACCATTCTGAAGGATTTGATAGACGATCAGTATATTTCATCTCACTGGGCTGTTTATGCGGAGATCCAATTCTAAGAATGACCTATCCGTTAGTCTGTAAAGCAACCTTTTTGTCCCGTCCCAACCGATTTATAGCAAACTGTCGGTTGGAAACGGGCAAAGAGGTTGTTTGTCATGTAAAAAATACCGGACGCTGCAAGGAACTGCTGCTTACTGGGGTAACTGTATGGCTTGCGGTCTATAATACGGCAGGGCGAAAGACCGGATACGATCTGATCGCAGTGGAAAAAGGCGGATTACTCATCAATATGGATTCACAGGCGCCTAATCAGGCGGCAGAAGAATTTTTGTCTCAGCGGTTCCCTGAATGGAATTTGCGGCGTGAGGTGGTTTTTGGCGCGTCCAGATTGGATTTCTGTCTGACAAAAGGAAAAGAAAAAATTTTTGTTGAGGTAAAGGGCGTGACGTTGGAGCGGGAAGGCAGAGCGTATTTTCCGGATGCCCCTACCGAACGCGGTCTAAAGCATGTAGAGGAACTGATCGCTGTCCGGGAAGCGGGCTACGGTGCAGCGCTGCTTTTTGTGGTGCAGATGAAACCGGTATTATCCTTCTCACCCAATATGGAAACCGATCCGCGCTTTGGCGCGCGATTTGCGGATGCATTGCACCGAGCGAGGGATTGCGGCGCAGAGCTTCTCGCGTATGACTGTTATGTGACGCCCAATTCTATGAAAATTTGTGATCCAGTTCCTGTTTTACTGCCTGATAATGAAAAAAATGAAGGATTTTGTGAATTTTTTTGAATGGGGCTTGACAAAACAAATAGGTGTGTTTATAATAATTGACATAAAAGGGAGTAGTTGGCACAGCGGAGAGTTTGGTTTGCTGTGTGGGTAATTCGTCAGGTCGATTTGTATAAATCCGGATTATCCTGAACATGATTGTTTATGACAAGACTTTTATCATGCTATTCATGATAAAAGTCTTTTTGTTTTGCCTGAAATTCTCTGTAAGACTGTTTAAATGATTCGAAAGGAACTTATTTATGGAAGCGCTTTACGAAAATCTGCTGCAAATTCAGTGGCAGCAGGTGGTAATGTGGCTGATTGGCGCATTGCTGATCTACCTTGCTATCAAACGGCAAATGGAACCTACCCTTTTGCTGCCCATGGGCTTTGGGGCTATTCTGGTAAATCTGCCTAATTCCGGAGCGGTGACTCAGATTCATGAGGGGCTGGAGGAGGTTGGCGTTATTGATTTACTTTTCAATAACGGCGTAGCGAATGAACTTTTTCCTTTATTGCTCTTTGTAGGTATCGGCGCGATGATTGATTTCGGCCCGCTGCTTTCCAATCCTAAACTAATGATCTTCGGCGCAGCGGCACAGTTTGGCATATTTTTTACGCTCAGTCTGGCGGCGTTGCTGGGCTTTGATATGAATGATGCCGCGTCTATTGCTATTATCGGCGCTGCAGACGGTCCAACCTCCATTTATGTGGCCAATTTCTTAGATTCTCACTATCAAGGTGCCATTATCGTAGCGGCATATTCCTATATGGCATTGGTGCCCATCGTTCAGCCGCCGATCATTAAGCTAATTACTACTAAAAAAGAGCGCCTGATCCGTATGCGTTACAAGCAGGAGAACGTGTCCAAAACTACCCGTATCCTGTTTCCTATTTTGGTAACGCTTATTACCGGTTTGGTGGCGCCGAACGCGGTATCGCTTGTTGGTTTTCTTATGTTCGGCAATTTGATCAGGGAATGCGGTGTTTTGGATTCTTTATCGGAAACCGCTCAAAAGGTACTGGCAAATTTGATTACACTTTTCTTGGGGATTACGGTTGCCACAAAAATGCAGGCGGAAGCTTTCCTCAATATTCAGACACTGATAATTCTCGGACTTGGATTGATTGCTTTCATTTTTGATACAGTGGGCGGCGTGCTTTTTGCCAAGGTGATGAATCTTTTCCTTAAGGAAAAGGTGAATCCTATGATCGGTGCGGCCGGTATTTCTGCTTTTCCCATGTCTGCCCGTGTAGTGCATAAAATGGGACTGGCTGAGGATAATCAAAACTTTTTGCTGATGCATTCCATTGGGGCCAATGTATCGGGGCAAATCGCTTCGGTGATTGCAGGCGGATTGATCCTTAATTTCTTTGGCTGATAAGGAGATAAAATATATGAATATCAAACAGTTTTTAGATACGCTGCCCATTATGGGCATGGGGATGGCAGGGATTTTTATCGTTACCTTTGTCATTATTCTGACGGTAGTTCTGCTGAATAAATTGACTGCCCCAAAAAATAAAAAAGATAAATCAAGCAACGATTCGGATTGAAGGATATGACTTTTAATCAGGGGGAGTGCAATATGACTGAGGTAGTGGCGGCCCTGATCTGGGCAGGTGAGAAATTCATGATCTGTCAGCGTCCGGCACATAAGGCCAGAGGATTGCTTTGGGAATTTGTCGGCGGAAAGGTAGAGCCGGGGGAGAGTAAGAGGGAAGCGCTTGTTCGGGAGTGCCGTGAAGAATTGGGTATAACAGTGACGGTAGACAGTCTTTATATGGAAGTTACTCATTCATATCCCGATCTTACAGTTCATCTGTTTCTTTTCAACGCTTCTATTACAGAGGGAACGCCTAAACTGCTGGAGCATTGTGATCTGCGCTGGATTACGCCCGCTGAAATTGACGGATATGCGTTCTGTCCGGCAGATGAGGTGATTCTGTCAAGTCTGAAAACACATGCTTATCGGTAAATAGCAAAATTCCGCCTCTGCTTTGAGCATATGCTCAAAGCAGAGGCGGAATTTTGCTATATTTGAAGATAGAATGGGTGGCTAAAGCGGCAGCTTACTGATGGTCAGTGTTTGACCGGCATAAATTTTCAACGGTTTCAAAAATTCGATATTTACTTGAGTATTGATCGTGCGGATATTGCTTGAAACCTGTCCGTTTAAGAAGAAAGCATCCTTATTTTGATACGCTTCTGTACAGCTTAAAGAGATGTTTTGACCTGCATAGCTTGGGAGCGTCAGACTTCTGAAAGTGAAGCTGCCTTCTGCACAGGTGATTTTACAGTGACTGTCGGTAAATTCTGCCAGTCCGATCCCATCAGGCAGACATAAGGGAGCACGAAAAGGTTTTTTCTTGCTGCCTTTGTAAGCGGGCGAGAGCGTTAGCTTTCCGTTTGAAACGTCTGCAGCTAATCCCAGTGCGCCGTGCAGGGTAGACCAGCTGGAGAGCGGACGGGAATAGCGATAGCCGCATTCCCAGTGATCCCAATAATGCCCGAAGCGTATTTGAGTTGAATGGATTGTTTTCACTGCGGTCAAAGCTTTGGATCGCATCCCTACTGAAAGCAGCAAGGCGGCAAAAGCATAGCCGATACCGGTCCATTGGGCTTCCGCCTGACAGTTTTGATAGGTATAAAGCGTAGTTGCGCTGTCAGGCAGGCAGCTTGCGTTGACCAGCCCTGTTTCGGGGGAATAGTTTTTTGCCCAGATGATGGAAAGGATCTGTCGTACACGGCTGTCAGGCACATTACCGTCCAGTCCGATCATCCGAAGAAACCATTCGCCGTCTAACTGATCGCTCATCAGGCAGCGGTCCGCTTTCTGTTCACTGTGCCAAAGGTCATAGTATTTACCGTTCCACAACAGTTTTTCCAGAGAAGCTTTTCCTTTTTCTAAAATGGATGTCCATTCTGCTGCCAGCGTATGTGCTTCCATGCGATCTGCCAGAAGCACGCCTGCCTTCAGCGCTCCAAGCCAAAGCAGCGCGATGTAGCTGGGCGTGCCCTCAAAGTGCCAAGCGTCATAGGTGTTGCGTCCGGTTTCGCTGTCCGGCAGACCGTCCCCGTTTTGATCCAGTCCTTCAATACTTTGAAGTGCTTTGACGACTGGCTGCCAGAGTCGGTTTAAGTAGTCTTTGTTTCCTGTGAAGAGATAATCCCGACAGACCATCAGCACAAACTGCATATTCATATCTACTCGATCAAATCCGTCATCTACATGGTAAAGATCAGGCGTAAAAAAATGATGTACTCTTCCGTCGGTGCGCTGAAAGGCAGCGCCCATTTCCATTTGTCTGAGCTGTAAGGACGGAAAGAGTGCCAGCAATCCGAAGGAGGCATGATAGGTGATGTCGGTGGTGTGAAACCCGCAGTAGCCAAGTCCTTCCCATATGCCGAAGCGCCCGTCTTTCAGCCACCAACTG
>CAZMTU010000069.1:0-13153 GCA_964569225.1 uncultured Lachnospiraceae bacterium
TATGACCCTCTGCTTGTAAGGCAGATGCTCTCCCAGCTGAGCTAAGCTTCCATATGGCATGCCGCTTTGTTTCTCTCACACGGCTTGATTATTATAGCATGAAGAAATCCTTTTGTCAATAGCTTTTTTAGAAAAAATCAAAAAAATCTTTTTTTTTACAAAACCAAAAAACGGTCTTAATTTGTCCGCTCTGAGAGTTTTCAGAGCGGACAAATTTTCTCTTTAAGCCTTTCCGTTTTTTTTGCGCAAGGCTTCAATATCCGAACCGGTAAAGGTGAATTTATTGTTGCAGAACTGACAGCCGACCTCTATTTTCCCATCCTCAACCAACAGATTATACAGCTCTACCGGCTTAAGCGTAAGCAGCGCCTTTCCCATTCGTTCTCTGGAACAGTCACAGTAATAATTTACCTCATATTCATCGAATACATCGAAGGGGATATCCTGGAAAGCAATTTTCGCAATAGAAAGATTGTCCGGCATTTCTTCAAAAAGCGCTGATATTTCCGAAATATTCGGCAGATTTTTCTCAATGGCATCAATGGTGGTTTCTTCTGCAAAGGGCAGTAATTGTATCAGGATTCCTCCTGCGGCGCGTACGCTTCCGTCAGAATCCAGTTTGACGCCTAAGGAACAGACGGTAGGAATTTGTTCACTTTCAGCATAATAAGCGGCAATATCCTCTGCAATTTCACCTGATCGGATGTTAGTGATGCCGATATAGGGTTCTTTTCCGCCGGTATCTTTGACAATGTTCAATGTCCCCTGTCCGATGGCGGCTTTCAGATCAGGCTTTCCGTTTTTCGAAGGCAGATCCTTATCAGGATTTTGAACATATCCTTTTACATTGCCCATATAGTCGGATACCGCCAGCAGATGCCCGCAGGGACCGTTTCCACGGAAATTAACAGTGACCGTATTGCCCTTGTCCTTCAGCGTACTGCCCATCAGCGATGCGGCGGTAAGTACCCTTCCCAGCGCGGCTGTAGGGGTAGGCGCGGTATGATGAATAGTTACGCTTTTCCGTACCATATCGGTGGAATTTAAAATTAAAATCTGCGCGGAGCCATCCTTGGACAGTCCTCTTAATAATTTGCTCATTGTTTCTTTTTGGGGAAACTTTTTGAAAAAGTTTCCCTCAAACCCCTTTAAAACTTTTATAAGATATAAAAAAATTAAAAAAATTCAGTCTGTCGAGAAAGTCCAGAATAAATTGCGCTATTCGTAAAAAAGCCCAAATTCGTTTGTACGCTTTTTCTCTTGCCTAAAAAGGCCCAAGAGAAAAAGCTCACAAAAAGAGAACGACCGGTCATTTCGCCCTCTGCGGAGGGCGAAATAGGGCTTCGCTCTAAGAACCCACGACCTTTTAAGAAAAAGTTAATCAAAATTTTTGTGCAGGTTGTCAAACCTTTACAGCTTTTCGACAGCCTGAAAACTTTTTTAATCGTTATGCTTCGTACTTTTTTTTCAGCCGTTCCAGCAGCTGCTTGCCTATTTTGTAAACATCCCCTGCCCCCATGGTCAGTACTAAATCGCCGGGGGCTGCTTTTTCCGCAAGGTAATCCGCGATTTCCTCAAAAGAGGAAAAGTAAAGTCCGCCGGTATCCTTTGCCAGCAGCGCAGAACTGACACCTAGTGTATCAGTTTCGCGCGCAGCGTAAATGTCGGCAAAAATTACCTGATTGGCGGCGGAAAAAGCGGCTTCAAACTGGGAAAGCAGATCGTGAGTGCGGGAATAGGTGTGAGGCTGAAAAACGCAGTAGAGTTTTGAAAAGCCCAGCTTGGAGGCAGCGTTCAGTGTTGCGCGGATTTCATCCGGATGATGGGCGTAATCGTCATAAACGGCAATGCCGCCAACCACGCCTTTTTGCTCAAAACGGCGGGACGCGCCCCGGAAGGTAGTCATTGCGTTCGAAAGTATTTCCGGCTCTACCCCACAGGTAATGGCGACAGCGGCGGCGCAAAGCGAGTTATATACGTTAAAGCTGCCAATGACCGGCAAATGAATCTCACAAAGCTCGACCCCTTTTCGACAGAGCGTATATGTGCCGGTGCCGTGCTCGTAACAAAGGTTCGCGGGGTAGAAGTCGGCATTGGGATCAGTAAGAGATATTCCGATAATCCAACCGTCATAGCCTTCCAGTGCCTTCCGGACATTAGGACTGTCTAAATTGGCGATAACAGCTGAAGATGGCGCGATAGCCTTTTTAAAAGACGCGATAATGGCTTCAATAGAGGGAAAATAATCTGTGTGGTCCAGTTCAATATTGGTAATAACGGCAATAGATGGGTCAAAGGAGAGAAATGAATCCTTGTATTCGCAGGCTTCATATACAAAATAATCATGGCTGCCCAATCGGTATGCGCCGCCTATTTCCGGTAAAATGGCGCCGTTGGCAACGGTAGGATCCATACCGGCGGAAATAAGGGCATGGGCGATCATGCTGGTAGTGGTGGTTTTGCCGTGAGTGCCGGATACGCCGATGCGGGTTTCGTAATCTCCCATGAGATAGCCTAAAAAATCACCTCTGGAAATGAGTGGAATACCTAGCGATACGGCATGCGCCAGTTCGGGATTATCTGTGCTCATTGCGGCGGTATAAATGACAGCGTCTTTCCCTTCTACTGAAGCGGGCAAATGTCCGATGACTACCGGAATGCCAGCTTCCCGAAGCCTGAGTACGGCGTCGCTTTCATTGTGATCGCTGCCGGTTACTGTATAGCCTTTTTTTTTCGCTAAAACGGCAATAGTTGACATGCTGATGCCGCCAATTCCTATAAAATGCAGGCTTTTTGCTTTTTCAAGGATTAATTTAATATTTTGATTCATAACGGTAAACCCTTTCGCATTTCCGCGCCGGAAGCTTCTGCTTGACTACTATGCGAGCGAAGAGGCAGAAAGTACGTTTTATTGCGGAAAAATATCTTTATTCACAGAAGTTTCACACTTCCGTCTCTTTTTTTTCGAAATAACAGAAAAATAATTTATTTAGAGTTCACAATCGGGGCATATAATAGCTTTACAAAACCAATTGCGAAGATATGAGAGAGGTCGATTACTATGCAGATTACAGACATTAAAGTCAGAAAATTGTTTAACGATTCGTCTTCCATGAAGGCTATCGTATCCGTAACCTTTGACGGTCAGTTGGCGCTTCACGATATCAAAGTGATTTATGCTAAGGAACGTTATTTTATCGTGATGCCCAGTAAAAAGAATGCCGATGGAACCTATCGTGATATTGTGCATCCTATCAATGCGGAGTTCCGTGGAATGCTGGAATCGGCTGTGATTGACGCCTATGATAAAGCGTTGGAGGAAGCCGAACAAGCTGCAGAAGCTGAATCAGCGATTATTTAATTGTGCTCTAACTGATAGGAATTTTATGAGGGACTGCCGCAAATGTTCTTTGCGGCAGTCCCGCTTTTCAGCGGCAATTTTTGTGGTGATTTTCAGACAATAATGGCGGCGCTGTCCTGCCGGGTAAACTTGTTCGGGTTATCGCGTTTACAATGCGATAACCCGTTTTGTCGGTCATATGGGCTTTGAATTTGTACGTGACTGAAATTCTTTATTTTGCGGTTAAATAATAGGTTTCCCATCCGATGCCTTCACAGTAAGCGGTAATAACGCCGCTGGAACAGTCTGATAGACTGGTATATACAAAGGGCAGTACGATATTGCCATCGGTGTCGATCATGCCCACCGTTCCGTCTGCGGAGCCGACTACCGCCAATCCCTGAATAAAGGGCCTTGCGTAAGGGAAGATAGGTTGAGTAATCCAGCTGCCGTCAATACCGTAATAGCCATATAGTCCATCCTTAGAAAGCAGTAGTACGCCGTCGGAATAACCTTCCAGTGTGTAGCCCTCCGGCAGTTCAAAATAGTTGCCCTTTTCATCTACCAGCGTTTCCCAGTCATTAATAACCGTATTCAGCGTGTTGGACATCTGACTCAATGCCTGAATCCGAATGCGCAGCCAGCCATGGTCGTATCCCGCGCTGCCGATGGATTCAATTCCTAATGTGTCAGGCAAGCGGAATACGTTTTGGGCAGACAGTCCGTGACCCGGAACACCGGTGGGGTATTGATAACGGCCGCCGGAATTAAACATAATCCGCTTTGAGGTGTTTACTATCAGTAAAGTATTGTTTTGGACACTGACTACTACCGCGTATCCGTTGGAGGCATAATTAAATGCTTTGAAATAGGTAGTGGTGATTGCTGTTTTTCCGGTTTTGTAATTGATGTAGCTGTAGGCGCCGGTGGTTTCATCATATACCGCCTCATAGTTGCGGTATGTTCCCAGCGGGTAAGCGGGATAATCGTAAGATAGCCAGATGCGCAGATCGCTTTGATTGATTTCAGTAAATTTTTGACCGTCGAAAGCATAAAGCTGTTCGTTTTCATCAATAAACACCGGTAAATTACGGTTATCTCTGGCATAATAAGGCTGTTTTCCGTTCAGATCAGCTACCAATACATTGCCGAGCCGGTCACAGAGCGTCAAGACGGTTACTTCAACGGTGACTGTCTGCGGCTCGTCAGAATCGGAATTGGCGGGAGTATCAACAGAGGCGGGAATTTTCGGTGTAAGCGCCGCGGACGCGCTGGAGCAATTGAATGGGTCGGAAGGCGTTGCCGGCATATTTACATCGGTTGAATCAGAGCTGACAGACGGTTCTGTAGAGGGGACCTCGGTTACAGGCAGTTCAGTGGAGGGCAATTCAGTGGAGGGCGATTCGGTGGAGGGCGATTCGGTGTCAGACGGGTTTGTGTCGGATGGTTCTGTAATAGGAGGGTCGGTTACAGGTGAGGCAGTAACCGGCGGATTTGTGCTCGGCGGCTCAGTTGCGGGCGGGGTTGCATTTGTTTGATCCGTAATTGGCGGATTTGTGACAGGCGACTCGGTTGCGGGCGGAAGGGATGTTGACGGTTCATCGGTTGCTGGCTGATCGGTTAAAACAGACTCTGTAGATGCAGGCGGCGCCGTTACAGTAACGGTTCGGGTTTCTACATGAGAGATAATTAGGTAGCCCATGTACGGCTGAACTTTTTTGCGGGGAAGCGTGTAATTGGTTGCCACCGTCTGGTAGGAGCCATCAACACTGCTGTAAATCTTGCTGTATTGGACGATTACTTCACTGCCATCAGTAAAATCACCTTCCAGCCGAATTCCTCTTACCAGCTCATATTCATCGGCATTGTAGCTTTGATAGACCTCCGGTACTGCGTCAGCTCGCTGTTCTATATCGCCTGCCAGCTTTTCATATGCCAAAATCCGCTGGCTAAGCGAAAGCAGGATTCGGTCATTCACATACCCTTCGATTAAACCGGTGTTGAACGCGCTGCGCAGGTTGGTAAGGTAGGTTTCCTGAGAGGGATCCTGATTAGGATCATCTGTATTGGTAGAGGGGGTAGTTGATGAATTTTCGGTAAATACGGTTTCATCCGGATGCACTGGAAAAAAGGGAGCGAATGTGAATTCAGTACCCGCTGTATCTCCCGGCAGCGCAAAATAGCCCAGTGATAAAGCCGCTACACCAAAGGATAAAGCAAAAAAGAGTATAAGCGCAACGAGCTGCTTCCATAGCTGGATCCATAGCAGACGGATCTGCGACATGCGGAAATTCTTTTTTTTCAATTTGATCAACTCCAGAAAAATGCCGGTATTTACAATTATTTGTGGTAATGCCCGCCGGCGGCTATATTAAAGCCACGGTAAAGCTGTTCCAGAAGAAGGACCCGCATCAAAGTATGGGGAAAGGTCATAGGGGAAAAGGAGAGCCGCAGATCACATGCGGCCTTGATCTCTTCGGGAAGCCCGTCAAAGGGACCGATTACAAAGCAAATTTCGCTTTTGCCCCTTACCGGCGCTTCCGACAGCAGCGCGGACAGCGCTTCGGAGGAGATCAGCTTTCCTTCTACGCATAGAGCGATTTTCATCGCTTTAGGCGGCAGATGAGGTCCGTAAGATGTTCCGTCTTTCAGTTCAATTATTTTTGGACGGCAGTAGGCGGTCAGCCGTTTTATGTATTCGTTACAGGCGTCTTTGAAGTACCGTTCTTTCAGGCTGCCTGAACAAAGAATAGTCAGTTCCAGCATATCTGCTCCTTTGGTACAGGAAAAGCTTGCGGCCGGTAATAAGCGGGATCAAATCAGACGGGTAGGCGTGTACCGCGCGGCAACCGCTACATCCAATTTGATTTGATGCTGGTTCAGATAGGTTTGAACTGTCCGCAATGCTAAGTCAGGCGTGTTATTTTCGGCGGACAGATGTGCCAGCAAAATCTTTTTGGTGCCGTTTAACGCTAAATAGGCCGCCATGCGGGCACTGTCCTGATTATTCAGATGACCGGTGCGTCCGGCAATCCGGTTTTGCAGATAGAGCGGATAGGGACCGTTTCGGAGCATTTGCTCATCGTAATTGGCTTCGAGAATGACGCCTTCACAGCCGCTGAGCGCATTTGCTACAGTTTGCGTGCAGATTCCCATATCGGTCGCCAGCGCGAATCTGCGCCCCGACAGCTCCATTACATAGCCCACGCTGGACATGCTGTCATGCGGCGTGAGAAAAGAGTAAACCTTTACAGCGGCGGAAAGCTGTGTTTCGTACAGTGGAGCGTGTGCGCATATGCATGTCTCGTCGGTATTTCCAAGTAAATGGGCGGTTTCTCCGGCGGCATGCACCGGAATTTTATAATGTTTGGTCAGCATGGGCAGACCCTTGATGTGATCAGTGTGCTCATGGGTGACGAAAATAGCGTTCAATCGTTCCGGACAGCTGCCTAATTCGTTCAGCGCTTTGCTGATCGCTCGCATGCTGATCCCTGCATCTATAAGAAATTCAATTTCGCCATGCTTTATCCAGCAGCAGTTGCCGGAGGAGCCGGACGAGAGGGTCCAGATCTGAGTTTGCATATTCATTCAGCTTAAAGTATGCAGATAGCGCCCTCTTTACGGATGCGCAGAATGTGAGTAGCGCCCGCGCCGAATACAGGGTCCAGCAGAGCCGCCAGATCAGCGGCGCGTTCTGCAGGCAGGAATGCCTGAATCGTACCGGCGAATCCGCCGCCATGTACACGGCAGGCGGTAGGTGCGTCTATGCCGTCAAGGAAGGCTTCGGTCAGCGCCAGTGCTAATGAAAGGCCCTGCTCAGCGGGATTTTGATTGGTATATACATTTTGTAAGTATTTAAAGGACGAATTGCCCGATGCCCGAACTCCCGCAAAGAAATCCGCGATGTTGCCTTGGCGAAGGGCTTCGGTCTGAGCGGTCACACGGTCGTTTTCGGCAAAAAAATGAAGCGTGCGCAGTACCGCCCGATCACCGCAGCTTTCCCGCAGCGCGGGCAGAGCCGACATTACTGCGGAACGGTCGGTTTCCCGCAGGACGGTTTTGCCGAGCTGCTCGGCAATGGCTTTCATTTCTCTGGGGATGGAAGCATAGTCCTCGTTTAGGTCCGCATGATTGCCGTGGGTGTCTACAATACAGAGGGAATATCCCATTGCCGAAAGATCAAAGGATAGCTTCTCCACTATAGGAGATTGAGGGTTTGCAAAATCAATGGCGATAAAGCCGCCGGTGGCGCACGCCATCTGATCCATCAAGCCGCAGGGCTTACCGAAGAATATATTTTCGCTGTACTGAGCGATCTTAGCAATTTCCGTATTGTCAATGGTATTGCGGTAAAGGGTGCGAAGCATGTTGCCTACCATTACCTCAAAGGCGGCGGAGGAGGATAGACCGGAGCCTTTAAATACATTGGAAGTGGTGCAGGCACGCAGACCGCCCACTTTGCAGCCTGCTTTTATCATTCCGTCGCACATGCCTTCAATAACCGCGTAGGAGGTATAGTAACGGGTGGGATCTATTTTGATATTGTGAATTGGCACTATATCTTCGGGAAAGCCCTCTGATTGGATGCGGATGGTATTGTCATCGGCAGCTTCCGCTAAAGCTATGATATCCAGGTCAATAGAGCCTGCCAGTACCTTTCCGTAATTGTGATCGGTATGGTTGCCGGAAATTTCGCTTCTGCCCGGAACGGAAAACAAATGCAGATCGTTGCCTTCCCCGTATTTTTCACGGAAGCTGTCAACAACTGAAAGGTAGCGGAGCCGCTGCGCTTCCAGCTTCGTTTCCTCGTACAGACTACACAGCGTGCTGTCCAGCTTTCCGTTTTGGATGTAGGATTTCAGTTCGCTTGTATTCATCGATGAATACTCCTTTGCTTATGATACAGATAATCCTATTATATCAGATTGTTCGAAAATAAACAATACAATCCCGTGAAAAAAATGTGAAATTCTTTAGACTTTTGGAAAGTGAAGGGCTGCTTTTAGAAAACGGTTTTCAGAACTTTTTTAGGAAATAAAACAATTGTTAAAAAAATATTTATAAAATATTCGGGATTCAGTTGCAATAGTCAGTTCAAAAAGTGTATAATATAGGCAGTAAATGGCAGAAACAGCGAGCTGCACGGATAACGTTTTCAATTTTGATGAAAGGGCGCTTCTGCTTATAAAAACAAGAATGGAGGGCGCTTATGCCGCTGAAAAAATCACGGGCACTGCTGATTGTCAATTCTAAAGCAGGCAAGCAGGGTGCGCGCAATCATTTTTATACTATTGTTCATGAGCTTTCTAAAAAATATACGCTGACCGTTCATCTGACCGAAGGACCGGGGGACGCCGCGCTGGCAGCCGGTGCGTCTGGTGACTTTTCTACCGTCATTTGCAGCGGCGGGGACGGAACAGTGAATCAGGTAGTGGATGGGCTTTTGCGTGCGGGGCTTTCACCCAATATTGGCTATCTGCCCTGCGGAACCGCCAACGATCTGGCGGCTACCTTTGAACTTTCCAGGGATCCTAAAACCGCCGCTGCCGCCATCTTAAAGGGAAAGCCTATTCCCCACGACATTGGGAAGCTGAACGATTATCATTTCGTTTACATAGCTTCCTTCGGCGCTTTTACCAAGGTATCCTATGAAACGCCTCAGGATTTAAAGAATGTTTTCGGACACTTTGCCTATGTGCTCAACGGCGCGTCAGAATTGATCAATTTGACTGCGGAGCGGGTATCGGTAAAATGGGATGACGGTGAAATGGAAAATCAGGAAGTTCTTTTTATGGGTATTATGAATACCCTTTCGGTAGGCGGTATGATCAAGCTGCCCAAGGATCGGATAGGACTTTCCGACGGAAAACTGGAAATGATTCTGATTAAAAAACCCAAGAATATGTCAGAAATGAATAATCTGCTGCTGGATTTAATGAAAAGTCGGCTTGCCGAAGGCGATAATGAGAATATTGTGTTTGCGCAGTCATCTCATTTTGAGGTGCATACTGAAAAACCGGTGGCTTGGACAATCGACGGAGAGGGAACTGAGGAAATGACGGATACTGTTATAGAGGTACTGCCCAGCGCTGTAAAATTTATAAGATAAACGGGTTTTATGAAATTTTATCAGAGACACTGTTGAGATGAACAGCGGAGACAGAGGAGCCAATAAAATATTATGATAAGACGTGCGACAGAAAAAGATATTTCGGGGATCAACCGCCTGCTTGAACAGGTGCTGACGGTACATCATAACGGGCGGCCGGACTTGTTTCGGGCGAACGCAAAAAAGTATACCGATCAGCAGCTGGCTCAAATTCTGCGTGATGACAGCCGTCCGGTATTCTGTATGGTGGATGAGCATGAGCAAGTGCTGGGATATGCCTTCTGCGTGTTTATACAGCATATAAGCGACAATATTCTGACCGGTATAAAAACCCTGTACATAGACGATCTTTGCGTAGATGAAGCGGTGCGCGGGCAGCATATCGGCAAACGGCTTTATGAGTATGTATGCGCGTATGCTAAGGAGAGCGGCTGTTACAATCTGACACTCAATGTGTGGACCTGCAATGAAAGCGCGCTGAAATTTTATGAAAAATGCGGTCTTAAGCCCCAAAAGATCGGTATGGAAACAATCTTATAAACAGAATGTTAAAAACCGGCGCCGCTTTGTCAGCGGCGTCGGTTTTTATGCGGTTTTGCTGCCGGTAGCTGTTGTTCGGCATTTAACAAAAAGAGCTGTCGTGAAATGGTCAGATTACTTCAGTGTTCTCATGGCATTGAGAATGGCGAGAACTGAAACACCTACGTCTGCAAATACTGCTAACCACATACCGGTAATGCCCAGCGCGGAGAGCAGCAGCACCAGTGCCTTTACGCCCAGTGCAAAAATAATGTTTTCCTTTGCAATGCGCATCGCTTTGCGGGTAACGCATACCGCTTCCGCTACCTTACGGGGATCGTCGTTTACCAGCACTACATCGGCGGCTTCAATGGCGGCGTCACTGCCGATTCCGCCCATAGCAATTCCGACGTCGGCTCTTGCAAGCGCGGGCGCGTCATTAATGCCGTCGCCTACAAAAATCAGGCTGCCTTGGCTGTCCGCACTAAGTTCATCCAGCGCGGACAGCTTTTCTTCGGGGAGCAGTCCCCATTTATAGCGGCTGATCGACAGTTCAGCCGCTACCCGTTCGGCGCCGCCGCGGTTGTCGCCGCTGAGCATCACAGTGGATACGCCTGCCTGATGAAGCTGACGGATAGAGTCGGACGATTCTTCTTTAATCGCATCCGCTAAGATCAGACAGCCTAAATAAACGCCATTTTTGGCCACATGCACCACTGTGGCGGTATCCTCGCTGTCCGGCAGATCAATGCCTTCGTCCGCCATCAGTTTTCGGTTGCCGGCAGCAATTTTTGCTCCGTTATATATACAGGTACGTCCTTTTCCCCGCAGTTCTGTGAGATGGCTGATTACCGCATCTTCCGGCAGCGGGCAGGCTGCCAGCAATGCCAGCGCGATTGGATGAGTGGAGGAGTATTCGGCGGCCGCCGCGCAGGTAAGTAATTCTTGGCGGCGCGTTTCATAATCGGAACTGCCTGTTTGATCACTTTGCTTTTCGTATGTGCTGTTGGAGACGGCGGGCCGGATATCCGACAGCGCAAATTTACCCTTGGTCAGAGTACCGGTTTTATCAAAAGCGGCAACGGACGCGTTTGATAGCTGTTCAATGGCGTGATTGTCCTTAAAAAGGATGCCCCGCCGGGCGCTGCCGCCGATGGCGCCGAAGAAGGTCAGAGGAACTGAGATCACCAACGCGCAGGGGCAGGAGATAACCAAGAAGGTCAACGCCCGGTGAATCCATTCCCCAAATTGAAAACCGGTAAAGAGCGGAGGGATCACTGCCAGCAGCAAAGCCGCGCCTACCACCGCGGGCGTGTATATCCGAGCGAAGCGGGTAATGAAGGCCTCGGTGCGGGCTTTTTTAGAGGATGCGTCCTCCACCATAGAAAGAATGCGGGCGGCGCTTGATTCACTGGCAGGCTTAGAGGCCCGGATTTTCAGCATGCCGCTTAAATTGATAGTACCGCTGGATACCTCGCTGCCTACTGTCGCTTCCCGAGGGATGGATTCGCCGGTCAGTGCCGAGCAGTCCAAGGTGGCTTCCCCTTCTTCTACTACGCCGTCCAGCGCAATACGCTCGCCGGCGCCTACCAAAATCAGATCGCCGGCTTTTGCCAGATCGGCAGGAGCTTCTGTGAATGCACCGTTTTGCCAAAGATGTACGGTATCGGGACAAAGCTCCGCCAATGCCTCTACCGAGTGGCGGGCGTTGCCCACCGCATAAGACTCAAACAATTCACCGATTTCGGCAAAGAGCATGACTGCGACGCCTTCGGTGTATTCGCCGAGCAGCAGTGCGCAGACCCCGGCAATGGACATGAGAAAGTGTTCGTCAAATACTTGCCCCCGTGCAATATTTCGGCAGGCGTCCAGCAGCGTTCCTCCGCCGCAGACCAGAAAGGCGGGCAGATAAGTGAGCAGTGACACCCATCGGTTCAGCTTCAGCCAGTGATTGATCAGAAGCGCGGCAATCAACAGCACGACTGCCGTTATAATCTTGAAAAACTCCCGTTTTTGAGATTTAGACAGTTTCATATCATTTCTCCATTGGCTCATGTGATTAAAAGGCGCCCGCTGACCGCTTCTGACGGCAGTCGGCCGGCGCCGATAGGCTTCAGGCGATCTCTACCAGATCGCAGTCTGGCTCTACCTTTTTGCAGGCGGCGACAGCTGCGGGGAGGATGGCCTCAAAATCCGCTTCTTCAGCGGTGATGGTTACTTTTTTGGAGAAGAACGCCACGTTGGCTTCTTTCACGCCTTTAATTTTTTGAATTTTGGCCTCAATTTTTGCGGCGCAGTTGGCGCAGTCAATGTCAGTCATACGGTAGGTCTTGGTAATCATAGTTTATTCCTTCCCCCGGTTTACCGGATTTAAATTTTTTCATGGAGATGTTCAATGGCAAGATTCAGAAGCTGCTGAACATGATCGTCGGCAAGCGAATAGAAAATGGTTTTTCCGTCCCGGCGGAACTTGATCAGTCTTGCCTGCTTTAAAATGCGAAGCTGATGGGAAATAGCGGACTGCGTCATGGAAAGCAAGGTGGCGATATCGCACACACACATTTCATGGCGGCAAAGAACCATCAGAATGCGGATGCGGGTATGATCGCCGAAAATTTTGTACAGCTCCGCCAAATCAAAGAGCGTATCTTCATCCGGCATAGCGTTTCTGACCTCTGAAACAATAGTTTCATGGGCGCATAGAAACTCGCATACCTCAATTTCGTTTTCATCTGTCATTTTCTCACCTCTACACATGAATAATTGTTCATGCGTTTATTATAGCATGATACCGCATACTTGTCAAGTCCATATATGAAAAAAACAATAAAAAATTTTCGCTGTCAGGTATTGCATTTTCAGCAGAAGTGTGCTATAATAATCAAGCTATATAGGGGTGTAGTTCAGTCGGTAGAACGGCGGTCTCCAAAACCGCATGTCTAGGGTTCGAGTCCTTACGCCCCTGCCAAAAAGTAACTACAATTTTCGTTAGAAAAGTGTAGTTACTTTTTATATTTTCTATTAATGTTGCAATGCAATATTAACAGAACAAAAATATGACCTTGCAATCAAGGTGTTTCGTCTTTGGACAGATCATAATCTACGCCAAAAGGACTGGTATTACGAGATAAAGACTCTTATTAAGTTGAAATAACCCGATTATACTCAGCACAGAATATCGGGAA
>CAZMTU010000070.1:0-11124 GCA_964569225.1 uncultured Lachnospiraceae bacterium
AATCGCTGGCGGCGACGCCTTGGCGCGCTTGGTCGCCGCTGGGCGGTGAGTGCGGTATGCTGGTGGCAACCGGCTGGCGGATGACTTCCGGCACAAGTGAAACCGGCTCGGATATTTTTGTCAGCTTTGATTATGGCAAAAGTTGGACTGCTATCCCCAATTTTTATTCCTATCAGTGGACAAGTGACAACGATACATGGGGGTACAGCGCCTGCATTGTTTTTTCCACAGACGGTGAAACCATGTATTATATGGCCAATCCCAAAGGCGACGGTAATCGGACCACTTGGTATAAACTGTTTAAAATCAGTGTCAAATGAAGCCGGTATGAAAAGCGATGAAGCCAGAAAATAAGCGCTATGGCATTCGGTCTGATGATATATTTAGGTTTTTAAAACCTGAAATATAGAAACAAATTAGTATTCAAAAAATTTTAAAGGGTTTATCGGTTCACGCTTCATATGAGCCGACGGATTTTTTACTCCAAACCCCTATTAGGGGTTTGGAGTAAATCACCAAGGTAAATCACCAATTTGATTATGTCTTCCGTCTGAATCGGCGCTTTAGCGCCGATTTTGCTATTCTTTGAGAATCGGATATAATTTTTATTTTAATTTACTTATCTTTTGAGGAACCAGCGGAACTATATAGATGTAAGCAGCTTACAAAACATGTGAAGAAAGAATGGGAAAACAGGGAAAGGAGAAAAGTATGACAGAAGAGGCAGCTATGCAAAGACTTACCAAAGATTTTCTGCCGGCATTTCTTGGTTTTGCCATTCAGAAAATCGGTAATCTCGCGGAAAGTCAAGAGCTGGCGCAGGAAATCGCTTACCAGTGCGTGATCGCTATTCGGAAAGGAAATGTGGGAGAGCAGTTTGACGCTTATTTATGGTCCGTCGCTCACAATACCTTTAAGAAATGGTGTATCCAAAAGCAGAAGCGTCCGCTTTCGCTGGACAGTGAATTTAATTCACTGTCTAACCTTCCCGGCAGCGAACCGCCTATAGAGGAAAAGCTCATTCGGGAAGAAGAAGCGGCAGCGCTGCGCAAGGCGCTTGCGCGGTTATGGGGGCTTTACCGAAATGTACTTGTCTGCTTTTACTATGATGAACTGTCTATTGCCGAAATTGGGCAAAGACTGTCATTGACCGAAGGCATGGTTAAGTTCTATCTGCGGGCAGGCAAACAAAAGCTAAAGGAGGCTTACAGTATGGAAAAAATAGGTGAAAAGAGTTTCAAACCCTCGGAATTTAAGGTTTACAAGTCTGCCATTGATTTTTCAAAGGTCAATGTATGGGAAGTATTCAAACGGAAGCTGCCCTGTCAGCTTGCGCTTATTTGCTATGAGGCGCCCAAAACAGTCAGTGAGATGTCATTAGAAACCGGCGTTCCGGCTGTTTACCTTGAAGAAGAAATGGAACTGCTTTTGGATGCCGGTGTGATGATCAGTCCGGTAAAAGGAAAATACCGTACCAATCTTCATATTCTGCGTAAAAACGCTGCGGAGAAAATGAAAGCGCAGTTTCAAAGGTTATATGACGAATATCTTCCTGTTGTATTGGAAACATATGAGCGGATACTTCCGAAGCTGAAAGCATGTGAAGTATTCAGATTTGACGCCGCGCCGCAGCAATGGGCATGGTTTTATGCCGGGTTAATTGAAGATTTTGATTGCTCAAATATCTATATAAAGGAATATCCGCAGATTCTTTCCTGTGGATCGAGGGGATTCATTTTTGCAGAGGAATCGGCCGGCTCTGAATGGGCAGGAGGAACTACTCCAGTGCAGTTGGAGGCGTGTACTGTATATCCGGTAGATGTAGAGGTATTCGGACCTTATCACCGTCAGAAGGAGCTATTTTGGCAGCGCCCTGAGAAGGCGCAGGCGCTTTATGATATTTATTGCGGCAGCTTTCGTGAAGAACAGGTTGAACTGTATGCTGAATTAATCGAAGAGGGATATGCGGTCCGTCGGGATGGAAAGCTGTTCTGTAATGTTGCGGTGAATAACGCCAAAAGCCGTGCGCTGCTGAAAGAGGTAAACAGTCAATTAACGAACGCGCTGAAAACACTTTGTATCCCTATCCGGGAGAGCATTCACGGGATTGTCCGGTCCTCCATTCCGGAACAGCTTTCGGAATATGCTGAAGGTTTTGCTGAAACTTGGATTTTCTTTTATGCCGGAGTATATTTTCGGGAAGCGTTGTACAATGCCGGATTTCTCTTGATTCCGGAAGCAAACGATCTGACACCTGTCGCCTGTTATATCAACGAGAAGTAACGCTGTCGGAATTCCGAAGAAGAAAAAACGAACCGCATAACTCCGCACGGACTGGTCTATACTACCTTCGAACACAAATTTAGGAGGTAGTATATGACCACCAAGGAATTATTATATGTGGAAGACGCCCTGGGACATGAGCAGTATTTTCAGAAAAAGTGCCGTGAAACTGCCGCGCAGATTCAGGACGCTGAACTGAAGAACTGCATTGAGCAGATCGCTCAGAAGCATGAGCAGATTTTTAAGAACTTTTACGGATTGCTTTGATTGGGAGGAGAATAAAATGGACGATAAAAATTTGATGGAGAATATTCTTCTGCTGGAAAAGGGCGTATGCGATCTGTATATGCATGGCACCATTGAATCCTCAACCGCCAATGTGCATCAGGTCTTTCATGCCGCGTTGAATGATTCGCTGGGAATGCAGGATACTATTTATGACAAAATGGCGGCAAAGGGTTGGTATCCTACCGAGCAGGCGGAGCAGTCCAAGGTTAGCTCTGTAAAACAAAAATTCAGCGGAAACTGAATGCTTTAGGATTTAAAGCTTCCGATCGATAGGTTGTAATAAAAGAACAGTCCCCAAGCGAATTTTATGCTTGGGGACTGTTCCTTTATAGCTGTTCTATGAGGGCATCGACCATTGCGTCGTTAGTCGCCCATGAGGTGACAAAGCGAACCGCGGCATGGTCCTCATCCACCGGCGTATCTACATTGAAAGCGAAATTCTTTTTCAGGGCATCGATTTTAGCATAAGACAGAATGGGGAAAAGCTGATTGGTGCCGCAGGGGGGCGCCAAAAATGAATAGTTTTTGGCTTTCAGAGCGGCTTCCAGCTTATCTGCCTGTATATTTGCGTGATGGGCAAGCCGGAAAAACAGTCCGTCTTTGCCGCCGTTAAAGAGTACCTCAAACTGAATACCGGTAACAAAGCCTTTGGCAAGCAGCGCGCCCCTGTTTTTAATCATATAGCGGAAATCCTCGTTGAGTTTTTCATTGCACAGTACCAGTGCCTCACCCAATAATGCGCCGTTTTTAGTGCCGCCTATGTAGAAAAGATCGCAGAGTGCTGCAAGATCGGCAAGGGTAAGGTCATTCCATCTGCTGGTCAGACCGCTGCCCAGCCGGGCGCCGTCCAGAAAAAGAAGAAGGTTGTTCTCTCTGCACAAATGATGCAGAGCGGTAAGCTCAGCCTTAGTATAGAGCGTGCCAAGCTCAGTGGAATGGGTTATATAGACCATTTTAGGTTTCACCATATGCTCATCCTGATGGAAGCGGAGGGCGGCTTCTATAGCGTTCGGCGTCAGTTTCCCGTTCACATGGGGCATAGCGATGACCTTATGACCGGTGGATTCGATCGCACCGGTTTCGTGAACATTGATATGACCGGTGGAACAGCAGATCACACCTTCAAAAGGACGCAAGCAGGCGGAAATAGCCAGCAAATTGGTTTGAGTACCGGCAGGGATAAAATGAATAGCGGCCTCTCTGCCAAGCAGCTTTTGAATAGAAGCTGACGCGGCGGCAGAGTGACGGTCCAGCCCGTATCCGTCGTTTTGTTCGTAGGCAAAATCAGAAAGCGCTTTCAGAATATCAGGGTGAGCGCATTCACTGTAATCATTGCGGAAGCTGATCATGATTTAGTAAAATCCTTTCTGAGCGTTAGGGAGGGCATCACCGAAAGATGATGTTTAGCAGCTAATGCGGCGCAGCCTTCAATAGACGCGTGATCTCTGAAAACCTCCGGTGAATGCGCATCACTGCCGATGACTGTCATATTGCATGCTTCTCCGGCAATGGCAAAAAAGCGGTCGCAAGGATATACGCGATGCTCGAAATAGCCCAGCCGGTTAATTTCCAACGGGATATTGGCGGCTTTGGCGGCTTGGCAGAGCCGCATCATTTCTTTATAATAGACAGCGTCATTGCCGGTAAAGTTGATCAGGTCTGGGTGCGCCACATAAAGGAATTTTCCGGTGCCGATAGCTTCAATCACATTGTCCACATAACGCGCCAGCTTGCGCTCGTCCGGGGAGGGAGAACCGCTGTACAGTCCGTCTTCCTCTCTGCCGATGAAATGCTGTCCTAAGAGCATGTATTCCAACGGATAATCTTTGATATAGTTCCAAAATAGGTCAAAGGTTTCAGGATAGAATTCGGCTTCTACGCCAATGTGCAGTTCAATCTGACCGGCGTACTCCTTTTTTAATGCAGATAGAGATGCGAAATAGTCATCCGCCAAATTCAGCGGCATCCGGTGACCGGAACGGTGCCCGGACGGAAAGGGCATAGGTGCATGATCGGCAAAACCTAATGTGGTGATGCCCGCTTGAATGGCTTCCTCTATATAAGCTCGGTCTTCTCCGGAGGCATGCCCGCACCTGTAGGTGTGCGTATGATAATTTGCGGTAAATTGCATTTTGCGTGTTCTCGTGGCGAAAAAATATTCTTCGCCAAATCTCCTTTAGAAATTTATAATAGAAAGATTTTTTAGAAAAACTGCCAGAATAAAGCTTAAACGGCGGTTAAAAATGCTTCAATGGCGTTTCTGGAAGCGGGCAGACTGCCTTGAATCATCGTAGGTGAGCCTCCGCCCCGACCGCCAAGCGTTTTGTGAAAAGAAGCTGCCCACATTTTCAGATTTACGGTATGGCTGCCCATGAGATAAGTGTAGCCGTCGGTGTCATTGCCGCAGAAAAGCGCGGCTATTTTGCCGCATTTTTCAGCCGCCTGATTGATTAATTTTCGCCGGATGGGCATATCCAGCCGGTTTTCAAAAAAGATCAGGCAGTCCTCGTCGGCAGGCGCGGTTTCCAGCAGGCAGTCGGCCAGTGCGGATTGCAGCGAAGTGATCTGCTGCTTTTTTTCCAGCAGCTCGGCAGCTATACGTTCAACTGCCGCTGCCGTTTCTGACTGGGGCGCCGTCAGTTTGGCTGAAATTGCCGCTATATTGCTGTATTTGATCCGGTAATCAATCAGCGCGTCAATGCCGCAGAGCATATGAATCCGGATGCCGCCTTTGTAGCGGGCAAAATCCAGCAGCTTGATTTGTCCGATTTCACCGGTATAGCGGACATGAGGCGCACAGCAGGCGCAGACATCATAACCGGGAATGGTAACAATGCGTACATTTTCGGTAAGCTCCAGCTTGGAGCGATAGTCAAGAACGGACAATTCCCCCGGTGAAGGGAAAGAAGCCAGCACCGGAAGGTTTTTCCAGACAGCCTCATTGGCAAGCAGTTCTACCCGATCAAGCTCAGCGCGGGTCAGTTCACCGGAAAGGTCAATGGTCACGTCCTCAGCGCCAAGATGAAACCCTACATTATTGAGTCCGTAGAGCGAATGAAAAAGTCCCGAAACAATGTGTTCCCCGGTGTGATTCTGCATTTTGCGCAGCCGCTGTCCTTCTTCTACCTGACCGGTCACTTCGCAGCCTGTCGTCAGCGGAGCTTCCAGCAAATGAATAATTTCATTTCCTTTTTCCTGCACATCCAACACCTTGATACCGCCAAGCAATCCTGTGTCAGCAGATTGACCGCCGCCTTCCGGGAAAAATGCCGTTCGATCAAGAATAACTTCTGTTCCATTCTCGGTAGTTGTGCAGGAAATAACGGTTGCCCGAAAGGAAAACAGATAGGGATCCTGATAATATAATTTTTCAGTCATAAGTCACCTGTATAATATGGTTTATTTATTCATTGTACGACTTTTTAGTCGGAATGTCAATATTTTCAGCGGAATCTCTTGCAAAAAAGTGTCGGATATGCTACAATAACAAATAAAGCAGACTGTTAAATGGCTTTTCTTTTCAAGATAGGAAGCATTTGAATAGGTTTTCTCTGTCAGCTTTAAAGGCTGTCAGGAAAAATATAAAAATTTTCTGTCAGCGTTTGGGGCAGTGCTCCAATTGACCGGATCGACAGGCTGATATAAGATCATTTGAAGGGAAGACAAGAATGAGGACATTGCCCAGATTGACTGTGACGCCTAAGGGCGAACGGGCGTTGAAAAGCGGACATCCGTGGGTATACGGTGAGGAGATTATTGCTGCCGAACCTTATGAAAACGGTGCGATTGTGGATGTCTATTCATCGAAGGGAAGATGGCTGGGCAGCGGTTTTGTAAATGATCATTCCAAGATCCGTGTGCGGATAATTTCTCGCAATGCAAACGATCGTTTTGATGAGAATTTTTGGAAGCGGCGGATCGGGTATGCGGTCGATTACCGAAAAACGGTTATGACAGAGGGCGATTTTAAATGCTGCAGGCTGATTTTCGGAGAGGCTGACACCTTTCCGGGACTGACAGTAGACCGGTTTGGGTCGGTTTTAGTGGCGCAAACCCTGTCGCTGGGAATTGAGCTTCGCAAGGATCTGATTTTTTCCCTGTTAGTGCGGGAACTGCGGGAAAGAGGAGAAATCATTGATGTGCTTTATGAACGGAATGATCAGCCTATTCGCGAATTGGAGGGAATGAAGCAATTTACCGGCTTTTGGACAGGTGAAGGACTTGCCGATCGCTCAAGCGGTAAGACTGTAATTTGCGAAAATGGAATCGAATATGAAGTGGACTATATAAACGGTCAGAAAACAGGTTTTTTTCTTGATCAGAAGTATAATCGTTTGGCAGTAGCGAGGTTGGCAAAGGGGAAAAACGTGCTGGATTGCTTTACCCACACCGGTGCTTTTGCTTTAAATGCTGCTAATGCGGGCGCGAATCATGTCACTGCCGTGGATGTATCGGCGCAGGCAATTGAATTGACTGAGCAGAATGCCGATCGCAATCGGCTTACCGATCGGATGTCTTTTTTGAAGGCGGATGTATTTGAACTGCTGACTCAGATGAGCAGAGAGGGGCATTGCCCTTACGATTTTATTATCCTTGATCCTCCGGCTTTTACAAAAAGCCGCAGCACTGTCAGGGACGCCTATCGGGGGTACAAGGAAATCAACCTGAAGGCAATGAAGCTGCTGCCCCGGGGAGGTTATTTGGCAACCTGTTCTTGCTCTCACTTTATGACAGATGAGCTGTTTCGAAAAATGCTTGCAGAGGCAGCCGCAGACGCTTCGGTCAGCTTGCGGCAGATTGAGGGACGTCAGCAATCGCCTGATCATCCTATTCTTTGGAATGTTTCCGAAACCGAATATCTGAAGTTTTATCTGTTTCAAGTGGTTTGAATCATTATGATTTTTTTAATAATAGAACACCTGTACGAATATTCGTACAGGTGTTCTATTATAATAGATACAAGAAGAATAGAGAATCTCAAAAACAGGGGTGATAAAAATGTCCGGTGGATATAAAGAGAATCAAAAAGATATGAAAAGAATGAAAACAATTCAATCAAGTGAATATGAAATCGGTGTGCAGGCAGATTTCTATCAATTATTTTACGGTGTTTCGAAGCAGGATGAAGCGGACCCGGAGGAAGATGAGCTTAGCGGACAGGCGTGCGCTGCGCTTTGGAAATGCTCGTTTTTACTCTTTGTTGCCGCGGTAGGCGTTATTTTGCTATTCTTTATTTGAAATCGAATGCATATTCTCAGTATCAACAATCGAAGGCGGAAATCAAAGCGATAACTACAGCTTTTTAATTGTATTTATTGCACAATGTAAAAATTTGGCATGATTTGGTGATTTAAATTAAAAGTACTGGCAAAAGCTGCTGAAAACATGATTGTCTGTGGATTGTAAAGATTATTTTAAATTAAATAAAAATCCCGACCATTGGTCGGGATTTTTAAATAGGTAATTTCTTCAGAAATGACTGAATTAATCAGCGTAAAGCAACAGTTCGCAAACCTGCAGAGAACCGCCGGTGTATTCAACAAACCAGCAGTAGTACTGATATTCACCCTGTTTGTCTTCATCTATAGAATAGCCAAAAGGAGTGAAGTCAGCGTCAGCCATGCTGCCGTCGTATACATAATCAAGAATAGTCCACTCTTCTAAATCCTGGGTTTTGTCATTGGTAGCGTAGATGTACCAAGCAACAGGATTACGACCGGGGTACTGAGAGTTATCATTACCGGAAACCAGTACATAATCAGAAATCTTAACTTGCTCGGTCATATCAAAGTAGAAATATGCGGAAGTTATACCACCGCCCATTTTGCCCTGACCGGCTTCAGTAAAGTCTGCATCAGTATAAATACCGTCAAACAGCTGAGCATAGCCCTCCGTCTCATCGTTCCAGAAGGTAGCGCCCTCAGAAACCAAAGATTCCATGTCGATCTTGTCATTCAGACAGGTCTTAGTGTCCATCAATTGCTGTACTTCTTCATCAATGAGAGGAGTTTCAGCATCGGGCTCGGGTTCTTCCTCAGTAGTGTTAGCGGGATCCTGCGTAACTGTAGGTTGAGCAGTAGTAGCGGCGGGTGTAGCAGTAGTAGCAGCTGCGGTAGTGCTGCTAGAGGAATCATCGCTAGCGCAGCTTGCGGCAGCCACAGAAGTTACAAGCATTGCAGCCAGCAAAAGAATGCTGAGAAGTTTCTTCATAATACATTACTCCTTGAAAATTGGTTTACAGTTTTAAACTGCTGAACATATTATAACACAAAAATATCAGTTTGTAAAGATGATTCCGAAAAAACTATTAAGGGAATTTTACACAAATTTTGAAATAAAAAGTTGTTTATTTGTCTGAATTTTTGGGTAAAACATGGGAAAATAGAAGCGTTTGAACTAATTTCACAAAATTGTTAAGAAACAAAAAGCGAATTTATATGTAATAAAGCGGATTAGAATAACCGTGATTTGAAGTTGCTTTTTATGTATTATCTATTAAAAAATCAAAAGTTCAGAGAGCATCTGAACTTTTGATTTTTAAGTAAGCTTCTTTGATTGACTGATTAATCAACGTAGAACAGCATCTCGTTCATCTGAACAGCTCCGCCGGAATAAGTCAAAGACCAGCAATAATACTGATACTCACCCTGCTTATCGGCGTCAATTTCGTAGCCGACGGGCGTGAAGTCAGCATCCGGAACATTGCCATCGTATACATAGTCAAGTGCTACCCAGTTATCATCGGTGGAGGGATCAGTGGATCCGTCTGCTTCAAACGCGGTATTGGAACCGTACAGCGTCCATTCGATCGGAATACGTCCTGTATATTGAGCGTTGTCGTTACCGGTGTAGATCACATAAGCAGACAGCTTTACCTTCTCAGACAAAGCGAAGAAGAAGTTGCCGGCGGCAGCATTAAAGCCGCATTTTCCAACAGTGGTGTCACCTTCAGCAATTTCTGCCCAATCTTCGGCAGTGTAAACGCCGTCAAACAGATGATCATAAGCGCCGTCGCTGAAGAAGTTGGTAATATCGGAAACAAGGCTTTCCATCTCGATTTTGTCATTGACACAGGTCTTGCTTTCCATCATCTCAATGACATCAGCATCCAGCAACGGATTTTCTACTACCTCATTAGGATCATCGGTTTCCTCTTGCGTAGGATCAACGGTGGCAACGGGCGCCTTAGTAGTAACGGGTGCGGAGGTTGCAGCAACGCCGGCAGTTGTGGTAGAGGAGGTTTCTTCATTGGTACAGCTTACAGCAGCGAGTGAGGCGGTAAGCATAGCGGCCAACAAAAGCACACTAAGAAGTTTCTTCATAAATACATTTCTCCTTAATTTTTTTACAGTATTAAACTGTTATTACTATTATAGCATAAAATCTATGGTTTGTAAAGCCAAATTATAAAACAATCAAAATTTTCTTACATGAATTAAAAAGAAGGTTTTTATGGACAATTAGAGTGAAATATCGGAAAAGTCTGCTATGATTATTTGCTTATATTACAAAGGTCAAATGACATAAATTCTAAATTCTCGGATGCAGATTCGGGGAGCGTATATGCAATAATATAGGAGAGCCGGACAGTCAGCGCAGAAAAGCATTTCGTTCATTATATGCGGCTAAAACTGTATTGGTGTTTGTCTGTACCTTAATAAGTAAATTATTTTATCGCGGCAATGATCTGATCGGTCATTTCGGTACAGCTTAACGGAGTTGCCTTGGAAGCGCCCAGAATATCTCCTGTGCGGTAGCCGGCAGTAAGAACCTTGTCTACTGCTTTTTCAATTGCACGGGCTTCGGTTTCCAGTGCGAAGGAGTAGCGCAGCATCATAGCGGCGGAAAGAATGGTAGCAATGGGGTTTGCCTTGCCGGTGCCGGCAATATCAGGCGCGGAGCCGTGAATCGGTTCGTACAGACCGCGAGTACTGTCTCCGATAGAGGCAGAGGGCAGCAATCCAATGGAGCCGGTGATCTGGGAGGCTTCATCCGAAAGGATGTCACCAAAAATATTGGAGGTAACGATGACATCAAACTGAGCGGGATTTTTTACAAGCTGCATGGCGGCATTGTCCACCAGCATATCCTCGCAGACGACGTCAGGATACTGTTCCGCTACCGTATGAACGGTTTCACGCCACAGACGGGAGGATTCCAGCACATTTGCCTTGTCGATAGAGGTAACTTTTTTGCGGCGCAGGCGGGCTGATTTGAAAGCGGCATGTGCGATGCGTTCAATTTCGTAAACGCTGTATTTTTCAGTGTCGTAAGCGGTCTTGCCGTCTTCTGAGCGGCCGCGCTCTCCGAAATAAATACCGCCGATCAGCTCACGGAACATCACAAGATCAACACCTTTGGCGGAAATATCACTGCGCAGCGGGCTTTCGGCTGACAGCGAGGGATACAAACGGGCGGGACGGATATTAGTATACAGTCCCAGCGCGGCGCGAATGCCCAGCAATCCTTTTTCAGGGCGCAGATGACCGGGCAGGGTGTCCCATTTGGGTCCGCCTACAGCGCCCAGCAGCACGGAATCGGAAGCAAGACAGC
>CAZMTU010000070.1:11134-13004 GCA_964569225.1 uncultured Lachnospiraceae bacterium
CGTTTCCTGCGGAAGCGGAACGCCCGTTTCGTCAATGGCGCATCCGCCCATGAGGTAACGGGTATAAGCGAAGCGGTGATCGTAAACTTCACCGATCTTATCCAGCACACGGCAGGCACTGTCCACAATTTCGGGTCCGATGCCGTCGCCCCGAAGCAGTGCGATATTATAATTCATAATTTTTAGCTCCTTTATTTTAATTTGGAGGCTTTGCCCCCGATAAACCCTACCAGTCCTTTTAATAGATGACTGAACGAAGAATTTTGGGAAATCAAATAATATTTCCATTGGGTATGGAAAAGCTCATTGGTGTTGATCGGTTTAGTGGAATGAAGATAAAAGTGTTTCCCTGAATTATTTGGATGAGGTTAAATAATTTTCATCAAAAAGTTTTGGGGCTTTTTATAAAACGAAAAAACTCACTTCACCATTCCGCTTTCAATGGCAGGAATCAGACCACCCGCAAGAATGATCTGTTGAATGAACTCGGGAAAAGGAGTGACAGGATACTGCTTACCGGTAGTCAGATTTTCAATTACACCCTTGTCAGCGTCGATTTTCAGTACATTTCCCTCTGCGATAGCGTCTACCGCTTCGGGACATTCTATGATAGGCAGACCGATATTGATCGAGTTGCGGTAGAAAATGCGGGCGAAGGATTTTGCGATAACCAGCGAAATGCCGCTTTCCTTGATGGCAATGGGGGCGTGTTCCCGGGAGGAGCCGCAGCCGAAATTCCAGCCGGCCACCATGATATCGCCGGGCTGCACTCTGGCAGTGAATCCGGTGTCAAGATCCTCCATGCAGTGGGAAGCCAGTTCTTTTTTGTCGATGGTATTCAGATAACGGGCGGGAATGATTACGTCGGTGTCTACATTGTCACCGTATTTGATTACTTTTCCTTCAAAATTCATGGTAATTCACGTTCCTTTCTTTGTTTTCAGTTCAGCGCGTCAGGCGTGACGATCTTACCGGCGACTGCGCTGGCGGCCGCTACGGCAGGACTTGCCAGATAGACTTCCGATTTAGGATGTCCCATACGACCTACAAAGTTTCGGTTGGTGGTAGCGACAGCCCGCTCGCCCTCTGCTAAAATGCCCATATGACCGCCAAGGCAGGGACCGCAGGTGGGTGTAGAAACAATAGCGCCTGCATGGAGGAAGGTTTTAAACAACCCCATTTCCATAGCGTCCTCCCAGATCTTCTGGGTGGCGGGAATTACCAGACAGCGTACGCCCTTTGCAACCTTTCTGCCTTCCAATACTTTAGCGGCAACTATAAGATCTTCCAATCGTCCGTTGGTGCAGGAGCCGATTACTACCTGATCGATTTTTACTTCGTCAATCTCGCTGACCGGATGTGTGTTTTCGGGCAGGTGAGGGAAGGAAACTGTGGGAACGATCTTGGAAAGGTCGATGGTATATTCGGCATCGTAAATCGCGTCGGGATCGGGCGCATAGATAGCAGGGGCTTTGGCGCCTGCCTTTTCAAGAAAGGCAATAGTTTGGTCGTCAACTTCAAAAATGCCGTTTTTGCCGCCTGCTTCAATTGCCATATTGGCCATACAGAGCCGGTCCTCTACCGACAGAGAGTGCACGCCTTCACCTACAAATTCCATTGATTTATAAAGCGCACCGTCTACGCCGATCATGCCGATAATGGTAAGGATTACGTCCTTGCCCGATGCCCAGCCGTTCAGCTTGCCGGTAAGGTTGAATTTGATCGCGGAAGGAACCTTGAACCAAGCCTTTCCGGTTGCCATGCCGCAAGCCATATCGGTAGAGCCGACGCCGGTGGAAAATGCGCCCAGCGCACCGTAGGTGCAGGTGTGGGAGTCGGCGCCGATAACGATGTTGCCCGCGCTGACCAG
>CAZMTU010000071.1:0-9821 GCA_964569225.1 uncultured Lachnospiraceae bacterium
GTCTGAAAGCGAGGAAGCCCACGCAATGCCGCCGGCAATATCACGCGCCGCCATCAGCAGCGCAGCAATTGCAAGTTCCTTTACACCGTTTGCATTGGCGCCCGGCGTATTAAAAACCACAATTCCTCTACGTGCATATTCCTCTATCGGAATATTATTGACACCGGCCCCCGCACGGGCAACCGCCATCAGGCGTTCGTCTGGCACCATCTCGTGCATAGAAGCCGAACGCACTAAAATCAGATCGGGATGATCGCAGCTCTCAGTCAAATAATAATCAGACGGATCAAACTGCGCCTTCCCCGACTTGGCAATTTTATTTAAAAGCAAAACATTTTTCATAATATGCTATTGTATCCTCCTCAGTCTTTCGGATAGCGGTTCGCAAAATCCTTCATAAATGAAACCAGTGCTTCTACCCCTTCTTTAGGCATCGCGTTGTAAACGGAAGCGCGCATACCGCCAACTGATCGGTGTCCCTTCAGATTCTGAAGTCCCGCTGACGACGCCTCTTTTGCAAATTGACTGTCCAGTTCGACGCTTCCGGTCACAAAGGTGACATTCATGAGTGAACGGTAGGGCTTTTCCACCGGCGCGTAATAATATGATTGACTGTCCAGATAATCATACAAAATCGCGGCTTTCTCCTTATTATATGCCTGAATAGCGGGCAGACCACCCATATCCAGCAGCCATTCATAAACCAAATTGGCAATATAAATACAATAACAAGGAGGCGTGTTATACATTGAGTTATTTTTCGCCATCAGCTCATAATCCAGCATAGACGGAATATCGGAGCGGGCATGCCCGATAAGGTCCTCTCGCACAATCACAACGGTAAGTCCGGCAGGCGCCATATTCTTCTGAGCTCCAGCGTAAATCAGTCCAAACCGGGATACATCTGTCGGCTCAGACAGAATGCAGGAAGAAAGATCCGCCACCAGCGGAATATTCCCGGTATCCGGGAGAGATTGCCATTTGCTGCCGTAAATCGTATTGTTCATACAAATGTGCACATAGTCCGCATCGGATCTGAAATCGGCGGCAGTAAGCGCTGGAATATAGGTGTGATTTTTATCCTCTGAGGAAGCAACCATTCGGATATCGCCGTATTTTTCAGCTTCCTTCATGGCTTTTTTTGAAAACTGTCCGGTCACAACATAATCGGCTTTTCCGCTTCCGGTCAACAGATTCAAAGGTACTGAAGCGAACTGAGTTGACGCGCCGCCCTGCAAAAACAGTACCTTGTAGTTTTCCGGAATCTTCATAAGGGTACGAAGATTGGCTTCCGCTGCTGTAATAATCGCTTCATATACCGGAGAGCGATGACTCATCTCCATGACAGACATGCCGCTGCCCTGATAATCTGTCATTTCTGCTGCCGCTTTTTCCAATACGGACAGGGGCAGCATCGAAGGACCTGCCGAAAAGTTGTAAACACGCATAATATTACCTCATTTTTGTTTAAATTTGTTTAGTTCAATTCTGGGGGGTTTCAGATCCAGATGAAGCGGCAATCCATAGCGGTAAATGGTCTGATATTCGCCCTGAATCAGCGGAAGAATGTACTCAAGACAAGCCTCTGTCACATGATTTCCATCCGGATGAATAAATTCTACCGGAACCGTTTTGACTTTGTTTGCGATTTCGTCTATGGGCATGGGCTTGTATGTAATGGTATAAGGATGGTCGCAGCGCTCATATCCGATCATGTACCCGCTGAGTCCCCGATCCGCGCAGCTTACCGCAAATTTACCGACGCCAATAGATTCCTCCACATCGGCAGCGGACAGCATATGCGCCGCACAGCGCTGCGGAAGATTGAAATCGAAAGAACGCACCTTGCAGCCAAATCGTTCTTTGACGGCGTATTCCAATACTTTAGCAGTACCGGCAAGATATTTGTGACCAAATATATCGGTAGCACCGCTCTGACTGCCTTCACCCACATAACGACCGTCCGCATACCGAATGCCTTCGGAAACCGCCACCACAATATCGGGATGCGTTTTAAAATTTTCCCCCACATCGCAAAGAAAATGTTCCATATCAAACGGAACTTCCGGAAGATAAACCATATCGGGCGCGTGGTTGGATAGAATCCCCGGTATAGCGGCAGCCGCTGCAAGCCAACCGGCATCTCTGCCCATGATCTCCACAATCGTCACCGCCGGAACCGTGTAAACCGCACAGTCCCGCAATACCTCCTGCATAGAAGCGGCAATGAATTTTGCCGCGCTGCCATATCCCGGTGTATGATCTGTACCGCATAGATCGTTGTCGATCGTTTTGGGCACACCGATAAACTGCATAGGATAGTTAAATTGTTCTACCGCTTTCGACAGCTTTGCGACTGTATCCATTGAGTCGTTACCGCCGATATAAAAAAAGCTGCGAATATTAAATTTCCTAAATACCTCAAAAAGACGTTCATAAACTCGTTTTCCTTCCGGTTTATCCGGATCAGGGAGTTTAAAGCGGCATGAACCCAACGCGGCTGCCGGCGTCTGAGTCAAAATCTGAATATCCAGATTCTCAGAAAAACGTTCGCTCAGGTTGCAGAAATTTTCGTTCAGCATTCCCTCTATACCGTTAAAGGCACCGTACAGCGTTTCTATCTGATGAGATAGTTTCGCGCCGTATATAACACCGGCTAACGTTGCATTGATGGCGGCAGTCGGTCCGCCTGACTGCCCTACTACTGCATTGTACTTCATTACATTTTTGCGGAAGCAATCCGTTTTTGCGCTTCCGTCTCCTTCCCTTATTTTTTGGTTTATTATTTTAATTTGAAAACAATTCCGCAAAAATCAATGCTAATAGATTATATCAAAAAAAATTTCTGCTGTCAATAATAAAATTTATTTTTTCGGAATTATTTTGTTTTAAAACGAATTTAATCGAAAATTTTTCAAAAAGCAGATCGATTAAGACCTATCTGTCCTATCAATATATGTCGTTTCGGACATTTGAGAGACAAAAAAAGCGTACACAACGGTTGTGTACGCTTAATGGTGAAGCAAATGTCTTCCAACGTAAAGGAAGAACATCTTGCTGCTGGTGAACCACTGCCAGCAATAACCGAACCGTTTTGTGATGATTCGGACAAATTTGTACGTATTTCTATTGTCATTTGTCCGTCAGGCTCGTCCCATACAGTAACCTTATTTAGCAGCAGATCGCATAGCAAATGCCGGAAGTCAATATCGTCTTTATTTCCGTTGGAAAATTTAGTAAGCCACCATATGACATGCGATTTATCCAATATAACAGCTGCCGCATTAGTTTTAGCTTCATCCAAGCGCACTTCTATTTCTTTTCTGCGATGATCTAATTCCTCCAGTCTTTGCCCAAGCGATTCAGATACCACTCCCCGTTCAACGAGTTTAAGCAAATTTGTTATGCCTTGATTTACTTCAGCCAATTCCGCTTCAATTGCCGGTATTACGCTGTTCTCTTCCAGTTCCTTGAGAGATTGTTTTACAGCGATATCCGCTATTAGATCGATGTTTTCCGGCGTCAGGAGCGCTGCCAGCTTGTACACTACCGCATTCTCAATCCAATCCTTTTTTACAGGTACTTTGTCGCAGGTCTTTTCCCGTCGCTTGCTTGCGCATGTGTAATAGTTGTGTGTCGTACCGTTTTGCCCCCGACCGCTCTCACCAATCATTTTTGAGCCGCAGTGACCGCAAAATAGTTTCCCCGATAAAAGGTAGTCCACTTTAGCTTTCCCCCTTGCAGGCGCGTTTTTGTTTGCTGTGATACGTTTTTGAACTTTATCAAATATTTCCTTGTCAACAATAGCCGGTATGCCGCCTTCTACTCTAACTTCCCCGTTGTTGTAATTATATATACCAATATACTTTTCGTTTTTGAGCATTACTCGGAAACTATTTTTATTAAAATCATTCCCTTTTGAGGTTTTCAGCCCCATACCATTAGCATATTTGCATATATCCTGTATAGTTTCTCCTTCTGCATACATCTGAAATATTTGCCGCACAAGTGGTGCTTTTGTCTCATCTATTACCAGCTTCTTGTTTTTGACAGTGTAGCCAAGCGGGAAACTGCCACCTGTACTGTTGCATTTTAAAGCCGTCTCATGCATGCCTCTTGTGACTTTTTGCGCCAACTCTTTAGAATAATACTCCGCCATTCCTTCCAGCACAGATTCCAAGATGATGCTCTCGGTGCTGCCGTCTATATTTTCCATTGCCGAGATTAGGCGTACACCGTTGCGCTGCAGCTTACTCTTGTAGATAGCGCTGTCATAGCGATTCCGGGCAAAGCGGTCAAGCTTGTACACTACAACCGCCTGAAAGGTGCCTTTTTCGCTGTCCTTTATCATCCGCATAAATTCAGTACGTTTTTCGGTATGTTTAGATGCTGACAGCGCTCTGTCAATGTATGTGCCTACAATAGTATGACCCTCTCTGCGGCAAAAATCTGTGCAGATACGTTGCTGCCCCTCTATAGATTGCTCTGTCTGACGGTCGGACGAATAACGCATGTACAATACTACATTCACTGTTTGGTTCCTTTCTGTCATTCCTGTAATCAGTTTACCACTTGATCGCATTTTTGTCAATGCCTTTTATCAGAGGGGCGCAAATTTATCCAACCATCAGCAAAAAAATTTTGATTTTCCCATTAAGTTCTATTGACAAATTATTAGAAAATGGATATAATAATATTGCAGGTAGAAATACGCTGTATACTTGCGTAACCGAATTTGCGTTTAAGCGATCTGTAAGTTCGCCGGCCGCAAGGGTCCCCTTCGGGGGACTTTTTTTTGGGAAAATAAAATTAGAGGTTTACTTAAAATATGACAATCTACATATATTCGGACGAATCGGGGGTTTTTGATAAGAAACACAATGATTTGTTTGTGTTCGGCGGCATTATGTTTTTTACAAAAGATTCCAAAGATAGTGCTGCGAGAAAGTACCTAAATGCAGAAAACGTAATTCGAAAAATAGAAGGATTAAGCCAAAATGATGAAGTGAAAGCCTGCCGTATTTCCAATAATTCTAAAAACAAACTATATCGCTCGCTGAATCAAATAGATAAATTCGGAATCGTAATTCATCAAAAAAACCTTTTTGACCCTTTGTTTTTGAACAAGAAAAGCAAACAAAGATACCTTGATTGGGCATTTAAAATGTCAATAAAAGATTATTTAGAAAAACTCATCGAGCGCAACGAAATTTGCGCAGAAGAAGTATATAATCTTTTGATTTATGTGGACGAGCACACTACAGCTACTGATGGTGTCTATGAACTTAAAGAATCAATAGAGCAGGAATTTAAAATTGGAACATACAGTCAGAATTATATGTATTTTCATAGACCCCTTTTCCCGAACCTTAACCAAGTCCGAGTGGAATATTGTAATTCATCGACTACCGTGCTTGTAAGAGCTGCTGACATAGTAGCTAATAAGTTATATTATATGGCTCGGAGCGATCTTTTACAAGAATTAAACCAACAAAATTTTAATATTATTCATCATCCCCACGCCCCTACCTAAACCAATTTATCCACCCATCAAGGGTGGATTTTTATTTTGCACAAGCAATATTTTCCTCTTGCATTTTCGGGGCTAATGCGCTATAATAAAAGAACATTTGTTCCGTTTTGCGCTGTGGGAAGACGGCGCGCAAAAATAGCATGTCACAATCATTTACTGTAAGCCGGAACCCGTTAATTATAATTTGCTTTATTTTTGTAAGTGAATTGTAAATCATAAACAAATTACAGCAGGAACATTTTTCCAATATTGTAAACAATGACTAAAGCATGTACCCTATGAGTTAAAAAAAGCATTGTATATGCAGAGCGCAAAAAATGTTAAAACCTAAGAGAATTATATCGTAGGAGGATAATATATGGAAATCAACAACAAGAGATCAAATCATTTTTCAAAAATGACACAGCCCGCCTTTAGTAGCAGCTTTAAGCCACCCCCTGCGGTACAAGAAAAAACAGATTTTAAAATTGAAAACGTACAAAAAATATTTAACAGTTTGGATTTTGATCATCAAAAAACGATTTTGCTATTGCTTGAAAAAAAAATCTGGAATTAATCATCCAGATTTTTTTTATCAAATTCGTTCTTTTTATTCTCTTCTTCTTTCAACCTAATAATTTGCTCTATTATATATAGCTTATCTTCATCATTTTTTAATTGGTTAAAAAGAATTTGAAAAGTTTTAGAGTAATTTTTTTCATCTATATCCTCTACTCTTTCCATGGGTACATCATTTCCCATTAGCCATGATATATTTACATTTAAGGCATCCGCTAAAACGCACAAAGCCTGCTGCTTTGCTTCATATGTTCCGTTCACATACTGGCTAATACGGGGTTTAGATAATCCGGTCACTTTAACAAGATCGGATTGCGTCATACTCCGAATTTGCATTGCTTCAATTAATCTATTCCGAAATGTGCTTGACAACGATTTCACCCACTTTCTTTATTTACTTCTTAAGTATAAAGCAAAGTTAAGGAAAGATCAAGCATTTTTTAAAAAAAGTTAAATTTTTTTCAAAAAAAGCTTGACAAAAGTAATTAAGAATGCTATACTATGCTTGTAGTTAAGTTTACTTAACTACAAAACATTGAGAGAAATGTGGTGAATAAAAATTGACAAAAGTGTTTGACTATTCGAAATTGAAAGGGAGAATCAAAGAAAAATTCAAAACTCAGGAAGCATTTGCAAAGAAACTTGGAATTTCAAGTGCCTCTTTTTCCGCAAAATTAAACAATCGTGTAGAGTTTACGCAGAAAGAAATGCTAAAATGTTGCGAACTTCTCGAAATTCCGCAAGATCACCTATATTTATTTTTTTTCTCCGGAAGTTAAGTTTGCTTAACATTATATCGCAGAAAAGAGGTAATCAGTCATTGAACTTCTGCTTCGTTGGATTGATATTGACCATTCAAAAAAATGTATTTCCCACTGATCCTAAAATCAACGTCATAGTCAACTATACTGGATTCGCCAAGAAAAAGCGTCACAGCGCTCATATAAGCGTCTGACAATGCAAGCGCTTCCTGATATGTATCCGAGAGTTTTCCGTCAATAAAAATGTGTACCTTATTCTTTTTTCTTTTTTTGCTCTACTAAAAATTCTGCATACTCGACCAACTTAAGCAAGTCTTCTTCGTTCATTTTTTCTGCAGTCTTAATTAAAACGGCTATATCCTCATCTACGTTTGCTTGTACGTTTGCTTGGCTGTCTGTCCGTCCCAATAAATAATCAATTTGTACTCCAAAATAGTCTGCAATTTGCGGAAGGTGCTTTTTATAAGATTTGATTCGCCCGCTCTTCCAGTCGGTTATAAGGTTACCACTTACTCTCAAAGCTGTTCCTAACTGTTTATTGGATGTTCCGTTTTTCTCCATTAGGTAGACAATTCTTTCGATGGTAATGTCCATATATTTCACTTCCAATATCAGCGTTTCCCTTCCAGTATGGTGCCGGAAAGATTTGCGCCATCGAATACTGTTCCCTCGATTTTGGCTCCTTCCAATTTAGCGCCTTTTAAATTTGCTCGGCTGAAATCCGCCCAACGCAAATCGGCATTACGCAAATCAGCATCGCTTAAATCGGCTTCGACGAATATTGCACCGCATGCTACAGCGTGACTTAAATTGGCGCGGCTTAAATTGGCTCTTGTCAGATCAGTTCCTTTTTTGCCAACTAAAAAACCAACTGGTACTTCAAAATAATCAGAAAGAGCGGTCAGAATTTCATACGCCGGAAGTCGAACACCCATCTCATAATTCTGTATTCCCCGCTCGCTAACGCCGACTTTTTCTGCAAGCTGCTTCTGGGTAAGACCCTTAGATAATCTTAGTTTTCTAAGGTGTTCGCCGAAATTAAACATATCAATACTCCAAAATTTTTTATAGAAAGGCATTGACACGCACGAATGAGTGTGCTATAATATCAACGTAGCACGCACAAACGAGTGTGCTATAATTTAGAAAGGGGAAGGTGAGGATGAAAACGGAACTGCAAAAAGCACGTGAGAAAGCCGGTCTAACGCAAGTGGAAGTTGCAAAACTGGCTAACATCACAGAAAGGGGGTATCAAAACTACGAGTACGGAAATCGGATACCAAAAGCAGACGTTGCAAAGCGAATAGCGCAAGTGCTGCAAACTACTGTAGAGAAACTGTTTTGATTGCTTGCAAACAAAGAAAGGAGCGCATATGGTACTGACTATGAGGCAAGAACGAATAAGAAGGGGGTGGACGCAAGGCTTTGTGGCACGGCAAATCGGGGTTAGCCAGCAAGCAGTACGGCAAATAGAGTGCGGACAAATAAAACCGTCCTATGCCGCACTAATCAAACTTGAAGATTTGTTTGAAATGACGCATCGACAATTATTTTCGATTTGGGAGGATGAAGATAACAAAGGAACAAAAACAAACAACATCTTGACGCTATGTTAGCACAAAAAATCTAAAATGTCAAGAAAAATGAAAAGGAGAAAAGCATGAACGAATTACAAATTTTTGAAAACAAGGAATTTGGCTCGGTGCGCACACTGTCTATTAACGGCAATCCGTATTTTGTAGGCAAGGATGTTGCAGAAATTCTTGGTTATGCAAATCCAAGTAAAGCTTTGTCAGACCATGTTGACGAAGAGGACAAACTCAATAACGAATCGTTATCGAGTTTAGGACAGCGTGGCGGTTGGCTTATTAATGAGTCCGGTCTTTACAGTCTTATTCTTTCCAGTAAGCTGCCGACTGCTAAAAAGTTCAAATATTGGGTTACCAGTGAGGTCCTCCCCTCTATCCGCAAGCATGGCGGCTACATAACTGGGCAAGAACAAATGAGCAGCGAAGAATTGCTGTCAAGGGCGCTGCTGTTTGCGCAAAGTAAGATCGAGGACAGAGATCGATTAATCGAAAAGCAAACAAAAGTTATCAATGAATTAACACCTAAAGCCGAGTATGCGGACACAATCCTCGACAATAAAGGGCTGGTAACGGTTACGCAAATTGCGAAGGAATACGGCATGAGCGGCAAGGAACTTAACAATCTGCTGGCAACAATGCACGTCCAGTATAAGCAATCCGGGCAATGGCTGCTCTATGCCGCCCATCAGTCAAAAGGCTGGACCCACAGCAAAACCATTGCTTTTAACCATTCCGACGGGACACCGGATATTAGATTGGAAACCAAGTGGACGCAAAAAGGCAAGAAAGCGATTTATGAGATGCTAAAAAAATATGGCATTCTTCCGGTGATAGAGCGGTAAGAAAAACCGCCAGCTATTACCAGTAGCTGACGGCGCCAAAGGGGATACATTTCCACGTGCATCACCAGTAGTTTAGCACATAAAACACAGTTTGTCAATACAAAAATTTGAAAAAGGAGCGAAAAATGGGCACTGAAATACGGTTTAAAACGGTTGAAAACACAGAAGAATCCGCACATAACCTTGTATTTGATCACTATACAGCCAATACATTAGCTAAAGCAGCGCTAAAAGCAGTCAGAAAATGCTTTGAGAACCCTGACAACCGATCGGAGTTTGAGGCATGGTACCTCGAAAAATACAAATCGCCTTATGTTTGGAAAGGCGCAATGTTTGAGAAGGAGAAAACAAATGACACGAGTGACACGAGCCGAATTAAGTAAAATACTTGACGCCCATAAAAGGTGGGTTGCCGGAGAATCTGATGGAAGCCACGCTGACCTGGGCGATACCAACCTGAGCGATGCCAACCTGAGCGATGCCAACCTGCGCGGCGCCAACCTGCGCGGTGCCAACCTGAGCGGTGCTGACCTGAGCG
>CAZMTU010000071.1:9921-12866 GCA_964569225.1 uncultured Lachnospiraceae bacterium
AACCTGCGCGGCGCCAACCTGCGCGGTGCCAACCTGAGCGGTGCTGACCTGAGCGGCGCCAACCTGCGCGGTGCCAACCTGAGCGGTGCCAACCTGAGCGGTGCTGACCTGGGCGATGCCAACCTGAGCGGCGCCGCAGGGCTATTGTCTCAGATAGATTACCTTAGCAATCATTTTGAGCGCACGGAAGATGGATATATCGCTTATAAGACCTTTGGCAGCACCTATAAATCGCCACAAAACTGGACTATCGAATCAGGAGCCATATTGGTGGAAAACGTTAATTTTTGCCGTGCCGATAATTGCGGCTGCGGTATCAACGTTGCACCGCTGGAATGGGTTCAACGCGAATATCCGAATAAGCCAATTTGGCGAGTGTTAATCCGCTGGGAATGGATCGCGGGCGTATGTGTACCGTACAATACGGACGGCAAAATCCGCTGCGAGCGCGTGGAACTGTTGGAGGTTGTCGATGCAGCGTAACCTAAAAATTGTAAAAGCAATCAAGCGAGTATGCGCCGTAAATGTGTTAATTGGCACAGGCACAATGGCATTGGCCGCAGTTACGGCATCACCGGACAAATGGACGCTTCTGACCGCACTGCTTGGCGGTGCGATGATACTCGGATTTGGATGGCTGCACGATAAATTTGAAATCGCGCGTCACAATATCGCCAGTGGAAGGTGGAAAGGATGCTAAAGACGCTCACCCGAATTTCGACGGCGAACATGAGCCGCGAAGAATGGATACATTATAGGCAAAAAGCCATTGGAGGATCGGATGCTGCCGCCATTATCGGTTTAAATCGTTTTTCAAGCCCTTACTATATTTGGGCTGACAAATTAGGAAAAATTCCGCCTAAAGAAGAAACCGAAGCAATGCGAATAGGGCATGATCTCGAAGATTATGTGGCAAAACGATTTGTAGAAGCTACCGGAAAACGAGTACGACGCGAAAACGCGATTTTATACAATCCAAATTATCCTTTCGCGCACGCCAATGTAGATCGTTTAATCATTGGCGAAGACGCGGGACTTGAGTGCAAAACTACATCATATTTGAATATGCGTAAATATGCGAATGGAGAATATCCAGATAACTATTATGTACAGTGTATGCACTACATGATGGTAACAGGCTGTCTAAAATGGTATCTCGCCGTGCTGGTGCTGGGTAAGGAATTTCTGTGGTTTGAAATTGAGAGGGACGAAAACGAAATTTCGGCGCTTGCAACCGAAGAAGAAAAGTTTTGGCGATTGGTCGAAGCAGAAGAGCCACCGGCGACAGACGGAAATCATTCCACTGTGGCCGCAATTGATCTACTTTACCCCGAATCAGACGGAAGCGAGATCGACTTAAGCGGGTATACATCAGATTTGCGCCAGTATATAGCGGCAAAAGAGCAAATAAAGGAATGGGAAAACATTAGGGACGAAGTTGGAAACCGGATAAAATCTTATATGGAAAGCGCGGAACGAGGATATTCGGACAGCTTTTCGGTAAAATGGGCAACACAAGAGCGCAGAACGTTTGACACAAAGCGTTTTTCGGCGGAACATCCGGAAATAGAGTTAAACAATTATTATAAAACAAATAAATTCAGAAAATTTGACGTAAAGTCAATGAAAGAAGGTTAAATAAGATGGCAGGAGCAATTCAAAATCAAGTATCAAAAACGGTTACAGGCGAAAAAAAGACTATGCAGCAATACATAAAAACTATGGAGGGCGAAATCAAAAAGGCGCTGCCTTCGGTCATTACGCCGGAGAGGTTTACCCGCATGGTGCTGTCTGCGATTTCAGTTAATCCGCAATTGGCAAAATGTACACCACAGTCCTTTTTAGGTGCCATGATGAGTGCCGCGCAGTTAGGACTTGAACCAAATACTCCACTCGGTCAAGCATATATACTGCCCTATAGGAATAACGGACGCAACGGAGAAATAGAAGCGCAGTTTCAGATCGGATATAAAGGACTAATTGATCTTGCCTATCGATCAGGAGAAGTAGAAGTAGTTCAGGCGCATGTAGTATATTCAAACGACGAATTTGAGTGCGAATACGGATTGGAGCCGAAGCTTACGCATAAGCCGGCTAACAGCGATCGAGGGGATGCGGTTATGGTGTATGCAGTATTCAAAACAAAATCAGGCGGTTATGGATTTGAGGTCATGAGTATGGATGATGTGCGCCGTCATGCGGCAAAATACTCAAAGGCGTACAGCAGTTCTTTTTCGCCCTGGAAAACAAACTTCGAGGAAATGGCAAAGAAAACTGTACTGAAAAAGGTATTGAAATATGCACCTTTGAAATCGGATTTTGTTAGAGCCGTTGTGCAAGACGAATCGGTAAAAACGGAAGTTTCAGAAGATATGTATACTGTGCAAAACGAAAACGTATTTGAAGGAGAATACGAGGAACTGCGCGAGGAAGATAATGACCAATCAGGAAGCTAAAGACACTCTTGAAATGGGGACGCCCGTAATCTGGCGTTCCCCTATACACGGAGATATTGGGTATAAAAGAATAAACGCCATTATTTACCGACTTGTTGAAGGGGAAATTGCCGTTTCTGTAGAATTGCTGGATATAAACGGTCGTTCGGTTACGGTAGTACCCATTAAAGAGGCATTTTCGCCTGTGTATGGGAAGGAGAAAACGCATGAGTAGTTTCAATTTTAATAAAGTCATTCTCGGCGGACGCGTTACCGCCGATCCGGAACTAAAAGCAACTAACAGCGGCATATATGTAACCTCGTTTACCGTTGCTGTTAATCGCAAATACAGCGCGGAGGGAGATCAACAGGCAGATTTTATTAACTGCGTGGCATGGCGCAAAACCGCCGAATTCGTCACAAATTACTTCCGCAAGGGCAGTTCTATTTGCGTAGTAGGCAGCATTCAGACCAGAAGCTGGACCGATCAGAACGGTCAAAAACGCTATG
>CAZMTU010000072.1:0-12746 GCA_964569225.1 uncultured Lachnospiraceae bacterium
TGGACGGTTTGGCAGGTGTAAAACTTATACGGGTTGTATTCAATGGCGCGTTAGCGGCGGGTACGCCGCTGATTGCCCGAATGGCTCTTGAAAAACAGGTAATCGCCAATATTTTATCGGCGTCTACCCGCAGCATCGGCGATCGGGTATATGGGCATATGCTGCTTTCTCTGCCGGATGACGGGCAGGCATTGCAAACGGCGTTTGATTATTTGCGGCATGTAAATGATATTGCTGTAGAGGAGGTGACCGGTTATGCTGAATGCTGATAAGTTGTTTTCATCCGAAGCGGTTGCGGAGGCGCTGGATATTCTAAAAAACGAGTTTCCCCTTGCGCTGTGGGAAACGGTTTATGTTACACTGCTGTCAACCGCATTCGCGCTGCTCATTGGTCTGCCGCTGGGCGTTCTGTTGGTGACAGGTGAAAAAGGCGGGGTATTCCCGCTTCCCAAGGGGCTGATGGTTGGGCTGAATGGTCTTATCAATTTGCTGCGGTCGGTGCCTTTTCTCATTTTAATGATTTTGGTTTTTCCGCTGACCCGTCTGATTGTCGGAACTACCGTAGGAACGGTGGCTTCTATTGTACCATTGGTGATTGCCGCCTTTCCCTTTGTGGCACGGCTGGCGGAGAGCAGTCTGCGAGAGGTAAATCCGAACATTGTGGAAGCTGCTCAAAGCATGGGCGCGTCGCCTTTGCAGATCATTGTAAAGGTGATGATTCCCGAAAGCGTGCCCTCGTTGATTTCTAATGTAACGATCGCGCTTACTACGATCCTTGGATATTCGGCTATGAGCGGTATTATCGGAGGCGGAGGACTTGGCAAGATCGCTATCAATTACGGCTATTACCGTTATAAATACTTAGTAATGCTCATGGCAGTGGTGCTGCTGATTATTTTGGTGCAGATCATACAGGGCGTAGGCACACGATTAGCTGTTAAGCTGGATAAGCGGCTGAAGAAAAAAGGATAAAACTGTGGTTTAATTGATAGATTGGTTTAGAAAGGGACGAAGTCCCTATTTACAAGAAAATGGAGGATACCAATGAGTACACTGACCCGTGACAGCGCTTGGGCGCTGTTGACCGAATATAATCAGGATCGCTTTCATCTGCGGCATGCCGTAACAGTGGAGGGCGTGATGCGATATTTCGCGTTGCGGCTTGGCTATGGCGAAGAAGCGGATTTTTGGGGGCTGGTCGGATTGCTTCACGATCTTGATTTTGAGCAATTTCCAGAACAGCACTGCGTCAAGGAGCAGGAGATTCTGCGGGAGAGGGGAATCGATGAGCGGCTGATTCATGCTGTTGCCAGTCATGGGTATGGTTTAACGGTAGATATTAAGCCGGAACATACTATGGAAAAGGTGCTGTACGCCACTGATGAACTGACCGGATTGATCGGCGCTGTGGCATTGATGCACCCATCGAAAAGTGTATCCGATCTGGAGGTTAAATCGGTAAAAAAGAAATATAAAAATCAGAATTTCGCAGCCGGCTGTTCCAGAGAGGTCATTGAACGGGGCGCGGAAATGTTGGGCTGGACAATGGAACAGCTGATTGGCGATACTATTCTCGCCATGAGAAGCTGTGAAGCGCAGTACAGTCGGTTTTAAAGCCTAAAAACAGCGGAATCTCCAAGTTTTTTGGAAATTCCGCTGTTTTTTCTAATTTTACACGTTTATCTGTTCTTCCCGGTCAATGGACAGCACATAGCTATCCAAATTGAAAAGAAGCAGTTCGGGCAGCGCACCGTCGATGACAGCGGCTTCAATCAGGCTGTCGTTAATTAAATAAGGCATTTTTCTCATCAGAATAATGATATATTCAAAGTCGAATTCGCCATACAGCACACGCTGAAAGAACGTCATTAAGTCATCTTCGTTAATAAACCGGCAGAATTGCCGGAAAACCCGTTTGTCGAGTACATTGAAATCGGATTGCGCTATCAAGGACACATATTCCTCCGACATAATGAATTCATGCATGAGCGTCAGATAGGATATGTCCAGCCCGAAATGCTTCAGTTCTGCGCAGATGATGGAAAGGGTGGAGGTTTTGAGAAAGGGGGAGCAGCTTAATACCTCGGCGGCTGAAAGCGCCCCGGCGCGAATCAGGGAAGCAATTTCATCCGGGGAAGCCTGGGCGATTTGGTTGACGATCTGCGCTTCTCTGGAACTGAGTTCCGCAGAGCCGATAAGCGCATCCAACTTTACCTTGTAAAGCTTGGCAATCTGCATGAGGAGATCTACGGTAGGAAAGGTATCACCTCGTTCCCAATTAGATATCGCCTGATGTGAAACTGATAGTTTTTCCGCGACCTGCCGCTGAGTAAGTCCTGTTCGAAGGCGCTGATCGGTAATGTAGCTGCCGAAGCGGTCTAAATTAAACATGTGTAAGCCCTCCTTGAGTAGAATCGATCGGATAATAAAATGCCGCGTAGCTTTCCGTATACAGATATTGCTCTCGTTTTTTTTATTATAACAGAAGCCCCAGTTTCCTGTCAAGCAAGTGCTGCTTGACAGGAAACTGGGGCTGATAAGCGGGATAAATAAAGAGGGCGTTTTTTAAATGCTGTATTTGTTTCTAAAAATATTTAAAGCATCAAATTTGGAAAAATAATTAATATAATCAGTCCTTAAAAATCTCACTGGCAGTGGTCGCGAGACCGGCAAGAGATTGGAGATTGCTGGGAATGACCAGCTTGGTGGCCTGACCGTCCGCAAGCTGACCCAGTGCCTCCAACGATTTAATAGTAAGCACCGCCTGAGAAGGATTCGCTTCATTGATCATGCGGATGCCTTCCGCGGTTGCCTGCTGAACCTTAAGGATTGCTTCTGCTTCACCTTCCGCTTCACGGATTCTCGATTCGCGCTCCGCCTCGGCAGCTAAAATTTTTGATTGCTTTTCGGCTTCGGCGGTAAGAATCATCGATTCCTTTTTACCTTCGGCAATCAAAATAGCAGATTTCTTTTCACCTTCAGCACGCAGAATGGATTCACGGCGTTCCCGCTCTGCCTTCATCTGTTTTTCCATAGCGTCCTGAATTTCCCGGGGCGGCATAATGTTTTTCAGTTCTACACGGGTTACCTTAATGCCCCATGGGTCGGTGGCTTCGTCCAGAATGGCGCGCATTTTGGTGTTTACCACGTCGCGGGAGGTCAGTGTAGCATCCAGCTCTAACTCACCGATCAGGTTTCGCAGTGTGGTAGCGGTAAGGTTTTCAATAGCTGCCATCGGGTTGGCATGACCGTAAGCATACATTTTGCAGTCGGTGATTTGATAGAATACAACGGTATCGATCTGCATTTTTACGTTATCCTTTGTGATAACCGGCTGAGGAGGGAAATCGGCTACCTGCTCCATCAGCATAACATGCTTGGCGATCCGGTCAAGAAAGGGAACTTTAAAATGCACGCCGGTTTCCCAAGTAGTCAGATAGCGTCCCAACCGCTCGACTACGACAGCTCTTGCCTGAGGCACGATTTTAATGTTGGAAATGATAATAATCAGCAGAATGGCGATGATAGCCACAATGGCGATTACAATAGGGGTTGCTTGGGCTTCCAACAGAAGCGGGATTAATTTCATAGATTTGTTCCTCCTAAAGTTGATTATAATGACCGCAGCAGCCGAATCAGCGGCAGTCTGCGATGCGTTCTCGGCAGTTGATTCTGTTAAATCGAACGTATTTAGTTTTTCTTTACTTCAGCGGTTTTTTCGGCGGGTTTGCAGACAAGCTTAACGCCTTCGATTCGCAGTACTGTCACCAGACTGCCGACCGGAATAATGACGTCTGCTTCGGTGCGGGCGGTCCATCGCTTGCCGTCGATCTTCACTTCACCGGTACCCGCAATATTGTTGATTTCCTCGGTAACCAATCCCTCGCCGCCAATGACCCGGTCGGCATTGGTAGGCGTATAGCCTTTTTTGTGAATCAGTTTTTTAAGAATGGTCTTGGACAGAAGCAATAAAACCAGAGCGGTCACAAAGTAAGTGATAATCTGAACATTGAGGCTGCAGTTCGCAAGCGCTAAAATCATGCTGATAATACCGGCGGGTACAAACCAAATGGCGGTGATAGCGGCGGTCATAGCTTCCGCAACTACCGCTAATACGATCATGGCAATCCATACAAAAAACATAATCGGGAATCCCTCCTTTTCTTGTGTAACAGTTGATGCGGTATGGAGCAAACTGATCTGACTAATCCGAGTAGTCCCGTTGTATTCCAAAATTTCAAAAATCTGGGGAATCGAATCGCCGTCTCGGTAAAAGTCCTGACGGAAAGTGCCGTTGTTGTCCTTGATGCAGTATTCTACCTTGCAGTAGCTGACGGTAGCTCCCTTGTACAGACCGTTGGCGTCTCCGTCATCCAGTAATTCACTGCGCAGTACAGTAACATTTAATGAATACAGCTTCTGAGGCGCGAATGACGCGGTTCCTTTTTTTTGCAGGTATTCATCGGTAAAAAGAGCGTTGTATCCGTCGCAATCTCCCGCAACAACCGTTTGGCGGAATTCGTCAAAGAGCATGCAGACCGCGCCGTGTTCGGCGGCGTCGCCGTTGATTACAAATTCTTCACCGGAGAGGGTACGGAAGTGAAGATAACGATCCAGATCCATATAATCCTGATCGGCGGTAAAATCTTCATCGTAAACCGGCGTTTGGAAAAAAAGCGGATTAACTGTGACAGCCGGAGCATCGGTAACATCGGCATTCTTTTGACCGAGCGTTTCAAATGGAATCAGACTTAACAGCAGCGATAAAACCAACAGTCCGCCCAATACAGCGATAAAAATAAAGGCGTTTCTTTTGGAACGGGATTTGGGGAGAACAGATGGCTTATCCGATGTTAAACTTGGTGGGGGGGCTGACAATTCACCGGAGGCACTATCAGATGAACGGCTTAAAGCATTGCTGTTGTCCGGCACCTGTGTAGGGGGAGAGTTCGGCGAGTTCACAGGTGTGTTCATATCGGCATGGTCTTGCGAATCCTCCGAAGCGGTATTTCGCATGGGACTCTGACGACTGGACATAGGCGAATCCCTCCTTTCTTTTATTTATTGTAGCATATCCGGATCGGTTTTGCAAGTGTAGTTTAAACATTATTTAAGTCATCTTCTTCCGTTGGTATAATTATAGCAAACAATCTTATGATTGTCAATAGTAATTCTACAATTTTTATTAAAAATCTTTAAAATAATTATTTACAAATTGACATTGACAAAAAAACGGTATTGCTTTATAATATAAATGTTAAAGTAGCCCGAAATAATTAGGGAGGTACCGATATGCCTGAAGAATTGCTTGTTTTGATTATGATGATTTGTCTTGTCGGTGTGCTGTTGCTGGCGGTCTATCTTTTGATGAGCCTGTTTAAGCGTTATAAGCTAAAACAGCTTTATGCCGGAAGCAATAGGGATTTCCGCTTTGTCTGTGAATTGCTTCGATTGTTCGTTGGGAAGGAACAGATTTTGAAAAATCCCTGTTTGCTGCGCAGCTATGGAGAGATCCCGCCTCGTGCCGATGTGTTGGTGATTGGCGGAGGAGGTCTTCTGATTTTGTCGGCGGTAGATGCGCCTGGACAGTATACTACGCCTGTTTCGGGCAGCTGGAGCATATGGCGGGACGGGGAAGTGACGCAGATTCCCAATGCGTTTTCGGCGGGAAGGCAATATACCTCAGTTCTTTCGGGAATTTTAGTAAAATGCGGATTGTCCTGCCCCGTGGTAAATGTGGTCGTGTTGACTGACGATCATGCCAAAGCAGACGCATTACATGGCGAAAATATATTGACCGGCAATCAGTTAGTGCCTTTTGTAAAAGAATTTTGCAGTCATCGCGCGTTAGGACGTAAGGGACAGGAAAAGGTGAGAACCGCTATCTGGAAGCATCATGAGATCTGCCAACGGCAGCTCGCTTCTTCAATGGCGGAAAAACCTGAGGCGGAATATTCGGATTTGTTGGCAGGTGTACATGCGGAAAGCGTATCTGAGGAGACTTCTGAAACAAAATTGAAAGAAGCTTCCGGAAAGTCTGCGCAGACCGATCTCACGCAGGAGGCAGATGAACTGCAAATAATAGATGAATTGCTGACCAAGGTAAACTTATCGGAAGACGAGGCGCTTGTCGGTAATAGCGCTGAAAAGCATAGGCGCGAGGGTATTAAGGGAATATCCGATATTGTGAACGATTGGTTCGCGGCAGATGAGGAGCCGGATGAGCTTGACGGCGTCCCTAACAGCGAAGAAACCGAAGATAGAGCGAATGACAGCAGTGATTGCATTGGCTGAAAATATACGGCAGGAAGCAAAAGCGTTGCCTTCTGCTGTATATTAAAGCAGCGCGCCGGATTCGAGAAGAAGCAAAATTTCTGTAAAAAGGAGTTTAGCCGGAAAAAGTCCCGGAAAATCATGAAAACCTATTGACAAATCGGTAGAAATATGGTAAACTGTTTCTACCTCTGCGGAGAGGTTGTTTTTTTGCGCGCCTGTGGAGAAACTTTTTCTGTTCCGTTTGAGGGAGGTAAACGAAGAAGAAGCTTTGCTTTTTCTAATTTTTTAGGAGGTGCCGAGTTGAGAGTCAAGATCACGATGGTTTGCAGCGAATGTAAACAGAGAAACTACAATACCAAGAAAAACAAGAAGAACGATCCGGACAGACTTGAAATGAACAAGTATTGCCGTTTCTGCAGAAAGCATACCCTGCACAAAGAATCCAAATAAGGAGGGGCATTATGGCAGAAGAAAAAGATCGGGGGTCCGCTGCTGCGGAGCCTGCTAAAACAAACAAAGACAAGCCCCAAACCAAAAAGGAAAAGAAACAGAAGTCCCATAAGGTACGCGGCTTTTTTAAGGATTTGAAGGCGGAAACCAAAAAAATCACTTGGTATTCCAAAATGGATACCTTGAAAAGCTCTGGCATTGTCATCGCGGCGATTGTAATTTTCACTGTGGTGATAGGACTAATCGACTGGGGCTTCGGTTCGCTGATCGCGCTGTTGGGCAATATTGTCTGAACAGAAGTCATGAAGGAACAGCTCCTTCAAACTGAAGTTTTTGCCCTGACGGTCGGTGCGACTGTTCTTCCGGTATTGCGGTACCGGAGCGGCAAAAAAATTCCATCAGCGAGAAAGGTGAGGTCAGAATTATGGATCTGAATCAGTATGCGGAGGGAATCCGCTGGTATGTCGTTCACACCTATTCCGGTTATGAAAATAAGGTAAAGACCAATTTGGAAAAAATCGTGGAAAACAGATCGCTTCAGGATTTGATTTACGATATCCGAATTCCTACCGAAACCGTAACCGAGGGCGAGGGCGGCGACCGTAAGGAAGTGGAAGTCAAGCTTTTTCCCAGTTATGTGCTGGTTAAAATGATCATGAACGATAAATCGTGGCATGTAATCCGGAATATTACAGGCGTTACCGGATTTGTGGGTCCCGGCAGTGAGCCGACGCCTCTTTCAGATGAAGAAGTTGCGGCGCTGGGCGTAGAGCATGCCGGACTTTCACTGCTGGAATTTAGCGTTGGCGATCAGGTTCGGATCAAATCAGGCGCAATGGCAGGCTTTGTCGGACGGGTGGACGAGATCTCGGAAGACAGCAAAAAAGTCAAAGTTATGGCGTCTATGTTCGGCAGAGAAACGCCTGTCGAATTGGATGCAGCCGATGTTGAGCTGCTCAAACTATAAAAGTTATTTGTTTTCTGCGAATGGCTGATACAGCAGTTTGCTGTCAGCCGCAGACGCGCCCCGCGTTCGGCGGCGCAATTTGTGGGAGAGGGTAAATTTTGCATGCTCTCGCGTCAAGAACCACATCGGAGGTGTATTTTTTATGGCAAAGAAAATTACTGGCTATATTAAGCTTCAACTGCCCGCAGGCAAAGCACTCCCCGGACCCCCTGTAGGTCCTGCACTGGGTGCGCACAGTGTTTCCATTCCTAACTTTATTAAGGAATTTAACGAAAGAACCAAGGCTCAGATCGGTCTTATCGTTCCTGTTATTATTACAGTTTACGCTGACCGTTCTTTCACCTTTATCGTCAAGACTCCCCCTGTTCCTGTGCTGATTAAAAAAGCGGCAGGAATCGAGTCCGGCTCTGCTACGCCTAATAAGACCAAAGTAGCGACCCTGACAATGGCTCAGGTGACTGAGATCGCTACTACTAAGATGCCCGACCTGAATGCCGCTTCTTTGGAAGCCGCTATCAGCATGGTAAAGGGTACTGCACGCAGCATGGGCGTTACCGTGACTGACTGAGGATAAGGGATAGGAGGAAAGAAGAATGGCTACCAATAGAGGTAAGAAATATCAGGACAGCGCAAAGCTGGTTGAAAAATCCAAGCTGTACGATCCCGCCGAAGCATTGGGACTTGTTTGTCAGACTGCTAAGGCTAAGTTCGACGAAACAGTTGAGGCGCATATCAGATTGGGTGTTGACTCCCGTCACGCTGATCAACAGGTCAGAGGCGCCGTTGTTCTGCCTAACGGTACCGGTAAAAAGGTTCGTGTGTTGGCATTGGTAAAGGCTGACAAGGTTGATGAAGCAACTGCGGCAGGCGCTGATTATGTAGGTGCTGAAGAATATATCGAGAAGATCCAGAAAGAAAACTGGTTTGAATTTGATATTATTGTTACTACTCCTAACATGATGGGACAGATCGGCCGTTTGGGTCGTGTGCTGGGTCCGAAAGGTCTGATGCCCAACCCCAAGGCCGGTACCGTTACAATGGAAATTGGCAAAGCGGTTACTGAAGCAAAAGCCGGTAAGATTGAATATCGTCTGGACAAGGCAAACATTATTCACTGCCCCATCGGCAAGGCTTCCTTTGGCGCAGAGAAGTTGAATGAGAACTTTACTGCCTTGATGACTGCCGTTATCAAAGCAAAGCCTGCTGCTGCGAAGGGTCAGTATATTAAGAGCTGCGTACTGGCTTCCACTATGGGACCCGGCGTGAAGGTCAATTCCTCGAAGCTCGGCTAATAGACATCCTGAGGGGCTACCGATGTAGCCCCTTTTCGCTTTTTAATCGATGCGGAAACAGCTTTATGAATGATTGACTTGCTGTAAGTCGGTATGAAAGACAGTAAATGCTGATGGCGCAAGGCTGTCGTACCATGAAATTCTCAATGATAATTATGCGGTCTGATTTATGACGAAAGGAGATACTCCGATGGATACCGCTCAATATAAGCTGATGGATGCTTTTTTTGTTTGGGGGCTTTGTCTGCTTGTTTTTGGAATAGTGGGCAGTTTGCTTTCAAATCTGATTGGCATATGGGCGTACTTCCTCTGCGAAGCTCTTTCGGTGGGAGTCGTTCTGCTCGTGGGTCATAGGACCGGAATGAAAAGAACGGTGCTTTTGCGCATAGGGAGTGGAACGGGAAAGCGCGGACTGAGCATTACCGCAGGCAGCGCGTTGATTTGGGCAGGCTGCCTGTTGGCTGCTATTCCGTTTTTCCTCTTTTCGCATCTTTTGGTGCCGAATTTTGCAGTAACCTGTTTTCATGTATATCAAGCTGCCTTTTCATCTCATTGGACGGTTATGGGACTGATTTTGCTGATGGCACTATCGGAAACATTGCTTTTTGACGGTTTTCTCTATCTTCGGGTAAAGGGATTGCGCCGTGAATGGCTGGTTTGGCTGCTGTTAGGTTGTGCGTATGGGCTGTATCATTTGGACCTTTACGTGCTTTTTCCGCTTGCGCTGGCGGGGATGGGTATTTCATATGTCCGCTCCCGTTCAGGGGGATTGCTGATTCCGTTTATTCTCCGGCTGATTACCGTTACCGCTGCATTGGCATATATGCAGGTATCCGATTCTGCTGATGTGCTGACGGGGATTTCCATGGGTGTGCTTCAGGTGGTAGGATTTGCGATGATCTTTCTTGGTGCCGCAATTCCGTCGGTTGTATTGGGGGCACGTCTGTTCGGTGATTGGAAAAATCGCAGTATGTTTGAGAATTGCATGGTAGTGGCAATTGCAGTGGTGCTCATTGCTTCAGGCTGCGGTATATCGAGCCTGTAAAGCGCTTTGAATTGAATATCATATCAAAATTTTGGAGGGCTTTGGGGAATCTTTTTAGAAAGGTTCCCTGATAAAATGAAAATGATGGCATATATTACTGAAGGCATGGAGCCTGCCGGAATGCTCCGTTATTTTGAAGAAATCTGTAAAATTCCCCACGGTTCTGGCAATGAGCAGGCAATATCTGATTATCTTACTGCTTTCGCCAAGGAACGGGGATTTTTTTGCATACAGGATGAGGCGTTAAACGTGTTCATCCGTAAGGAAGCCACTGCGGATTGCGCGGATTTGCCGCCGATTCTGCTTCAAGGCCATATGGACATGGTCTGTGAGAAGAATGCTGATGTGCGGCATGATTTTCTGACTGATCCGCTGGATATTTATATCGAAGACGGCTGGATGAAGGCAAGAGGAACCACGCTGGGCGGAGATGACGGTGTGGCGGTGGCGCTGATGATGGCGCTGCTGGATGATAATTCCATTTCTCATCATACGCTGGAATGCCTGATCACGACCGGCGAAGAAACCAGAATGGTGGGGGCCGATGCCTTTGATTATTCGGTTGTAACCGCCCGTCGCCTAATCAATCTTGATTCTGAGGATGAAGGGATCGCCACTGCCTCCTGTGCCGGCGGTATGGACCTTTGCTTCACTTATTCTACCGATCGGATTCCCTGTCCGGGACGGCCGTTCCGGGTGCAGATCAAAGGGTTGGCAGGCGGACATTCGGGGGCTGACATTCATTTGGGACGGGGAAATGCCAATCGGCTTATGGGCAGACTGCTGGCGGCAGTGTATGACCGTTACCCCTTCTCTCTGACGGCAATCGGCGGCGGAAATAAGCGTAATGCCATTCCAAGGGAAGCGGTTGCTGAATTCTTCACTGACTATCCGGAACAGGTGAAGGCGATTCTGCTGGAGGAGGAAGCCAAGCTTAAAAAAGAACTTTCGCCTGCCGACAGTGCGTTTTGCGTACGGATCGGTAAGGGTGCGCCTTCGGAGGATATGCTCACTTGCAAGGATACCTCGGCCGTTATTAATATGTTGACTATTGTACCTAACGGCGTGATCGCGATGTCGCCCTTTTCGGACAATTTTGTGCGGACTTCCTCTAATATCGGAATCGTCACAACTACAAATGAGTCGGTACGGATGGATTTGATGGCGCGCTCTTCCTGTGACAGTGAGATGGACGCTCTTACAACTGTTTTTCGGCGGTTTGCAAAGCTGATCGGTGCCGAACTTGTCATTGAGGACCGTCATGCGGGATGGGATTTTAACCCCGAATCAAAGTTAGCGGCTGATTTTGTGCGAGTGTATAAAGCAACCTTTGGCGCCGGCAGCCAGCCTATGGTGAATGCCATTCACGCCGGATTGGAATGCGGCATCATTGTGGCGGCACTGAAAGGAGAATGCGACGCGATCTCCATTGGTCCTACTCTGAAAAACATTCATACGCCTGATGAGGCGTTGGAGCTTGCAAGCTGTGAAAGGCTTTGGAAGCTGGTGCTGAATATGTTGACAGCTCGGTAAATACTTGAACTGTAGGCTGTCTAAAGCACAGAAATTTGTGAATAAAATAGAAATGCCTTTTAATCTTAACGGTCCTCTTGACAATCAGAAGAAACTATGATATAATTAACCGTACTACTACATGTAGTACGGTTGGGGCGGAATTTCCTATAAAATAAGCAGGAATATTTCGTGTGGAAGGATTGTATTATGGACCAGTATTCCAAAGTGTCGGTTCAGCCGACAGTAAAGTCTGCCAGAAAAAGGACGGTCAAGGTTCTTATAAGCGTTATTGCCGCGGCGATGGTGCTTGTGGTAATTTGTTTTTTTATTGCTAACGCGTTTGCGCCGAGGGCAGTGCTGCATGAAGCCGGAGAGGTTGGGTATATTCCCTGCGCGGCGCAGCTGCTGCAATTTTCCGGTATTAAATCCCCCCAATATTTTGTCTATGACGTGGATTTAGAAGAATTTGTTGCTTTAAAGGGAGAAAACAGAGTCATTTATCCTGCTTCTACCACTAAATTACTGACCATTCTTTACGCGCTTAGCCTGCTGGACCCCAAAACGGAGGTGACGCCGGGAGATGAACTGACGCTGGTAGGTGCAGGTTCCTCTATTGCTTATGTGCGTCAGGAGCATACGCTGACTGTTTCCATGTTGATTGAAGGAATGCTGCTGCCTTCGGGAAATGACGCCGCCTATGCGTTGGCTGCGGCTGGCGGCTATGTATTGGATCCTTCGGCTGCTGACGGCATCAGCGCGGTGGCTGCTTTTATGAAGGGAATGGCCAATTATGCCGAGGCGATCGGTCTTTGCGGCAGTCATTTTACTGTTCCGGACGGATTTGCCGGAGAGGAACATTATACCACACTGGAGGACATGGCAATCGTGGCTTCATTGGCCTTTAAGAATGATTTGATCATGTCCTATGCTTGTCTGGCAGAGGATGATGTGGTCTATGCCAGCGGTCATACCAATCACTGGGTCAACACCAATGTACTGTTAGACCAAGGCAGCTCATATTACGACAGCCGTGTGACAGGACTGAAAACCGGCTCCGTGGATGGCAGCTACAATTTGATTTGTACGGCTGAAAGCGGAACACACCGCTATATAATCGGTCTGTTCGGCGCGTCCGATAAGGACAGTCGATTTGCCGACGCCAAACGGATCCTGAATGGATTATTCGGGCAGTTAGTGTGAA
>CAZMTU010000073.1:0-3878 GCA_964569225.1 uncultured Lachnospiraceae bacterium
TCCCCTTGCAGGACACCAGCGCTGCACAGAGGGATGCAATCAGCAGCGGAATGATCATGGTTTTCTTTTTCATAGGATATCTCCTTTCATGCTTGAACAGACAGATGATTTTGAATGTGCTTTTTGCGCTCAAAAATCTCGTAAAACAACCGGTGCTGTACATTGATTTGGCAGGAGCGTGATATAGTCAGATTGCCTGTCAGCTTTCGTAGTTGGGTGGTGTATACACCACTCTTTTTGGAAATAATATGTGCGGTAAATTTTTCCAAAAAAAATTAAAAAGCCCTTGATTTTTCCGAAAGAGTATGCTATAATGCCATTAACTAAATAGTTCGGAAAAGAAAAAAGCAATCCTTGCGGATTGCTTTCCATCTCGATCAGATGAATCGATTCGCAGTCAATTCATCTGCACCCCTCGAAATGTGTATGTGAGACACGATTTCAAGTTAGAGATGAGGCATTTATATAATAAAGCATTTGCTGATTTCAGCAGATACCTGAAACGCCATTGCTTTATTGTATCATAGAAAAAATGTCTTGTCAATAGAGAATTTGATTTTTTGCTCTGTGAACGAAGATTTCGGGAAGTGTACTCGTAGATTTTCTTTTACAGGGCTTTTGGGTTTTGCTCTTTGACAAGTGAATAACACCGAATGGGATATGTTTCTTCGGGGAAGCATCGCCATGATATTGAGCGTGCCAAGAAGAACGTAAACGTCCTGATGAATGCAAAAGTTGGGATACGCCGCAGTAGCAACTGGGGCAGGAACGACATTCGGTTTTGATAAACTAAATGAAAGTGAAGGACGGTCGGTCTTGCGACTGACCGCCCTTGGAGCTGCTAATCAGATTCGAACTGATGACCTCATCCTTACCAAGGATGTGCTCTACCAACTGAGCCATAGCAGCATACTTATTTTTGAGCTTTGCTCGCACTCACAAGTGCTTCATTATTATAGCAAATCCTTTTTCCTTTGTCAAGCTTTTTTTATAAAAAAATCAAATTAATTTTAAAGAAAAGCATAGAGACGAAATTGCTTACTTTTATAGTATTTTATCTATAAATCGGTATGATTGAACCAAAAGAAAAGAAGGACGGCAGCTTCTGATTGAAGCGCCGCCCTTGGCGGTTTTAGAGGTTATTCGCTTACTTTTTTCTCAAAGGAACTGCAGTCGGTACATGCGATTTCAGTAGGGTTTGATTCATGCGTTACCACGCGGATCGCATCCAGCGAGCAGTAATTCTGGGTGCCGCAGTGATTCTTACATTGACTGACAGTACATTCAATGCTGGTGTTTGCACGGCAATTACCTGTTTTGCAGGAATTATTCTCATTCATGCCTATACGCCTCCTTTATTGATTTTGAGAGTAGTATAGCCACTTTTTTGAAGTCTATGCAGCCAGAAAAGATGGGGATAGTTTTCCGAGCCTTCCAATTTGAAGGTCTATGCTGCAATAAAATTTTTTTATTGCAGCGGTTCAATCGGTTACGGTTTGACCTTTTCACCAACCCTCATGCGGTAGGCAATTGGCGGCGGTATAGCTTCAGATCTCCTTCAAATAATACATTGCCTTCCAATTCGGCCAGCATAATGGGGCGTATCAAACTGAAGGAGCGGTCAAAGGACGCAATTCCGCAAAGAGAAAGGGTTTCGGAAACGAATTGGGAGCAGGTGTAGCGATTTTTGGGGGCATATGCCAATCCAATGAGGTTCATCAGCATACCAATATAATTGTAGCCAAAGGAAAGACGGTGGGCGGAAAAATAATTTATTCGGCGCTGCACCATACTGTATTGACGTTTAGTGACAGGGATCGCAATTACTTTAGCGGGCAGTGCCGATTGACGCGCTAAAAAGCCCCGGTCGGTGGTTTCGCAGCGAAAGCGGGCAAAGAAAGGGTAGCGGCTGTATTCTCGGCTAAAGGAGTACATAACCGACAGATCAGGCGTCAGCGACAGGGAAGTATGAGTGTACTGATCTTTCATTAGCAGATGAATGGTCTTGGCAACGATAGAGCCGGGAGCGCTTAGGATTACATAAATATATTGTTGCTCAGACATGCAAAACTCCTTGTAATTTATTTTTTATTCATTTTACTCATAAATAGGCGTTCAGTCAAGTAAATAAAAATGAATAAATCAAGGCGAAACCGTGAACGGACGAGGTATCTGAAACACCGCGCCGATTAGGGGCTGAGTCCATGCGGAAAAAAGGCAAATTAAGACTAAAAGCAAAGCTCTGAATATGTTTTTTTCGATAAAAATAAAGTGGCTTTCCTAATAGGTAAGCCACTTTATTTTGGCTTCTTAATATTCAAGTTCGCCTTTGTAAATCAAATCAGCATTGCCGGTGAGGGTGATCTCGTCATCAGTATAATTGACGATCAGATCGCCGCCTCGAACCTTGACGGTAATGTCTTCGCCTTTAGGGCAAAAACCGTTTTCTACAGCGGCTACTACCGCGGCACAGGCGCCGGTTCCGCAGGCAAGTGTTTCACCGTTGCCTCGTTCCCAGACGCGCATCTTGATGGTGACAGGATTAACGACCCGGATGAATTCTGTATTTACTCGCTCAGGGAAGAGAGGGGAATGTTCAAAGAGCGGACCGACCTTCTCTACCTCAACACCGTCTACACGGGGCGCAAAAACTATACAATGAGGATTGCCCACTGATACACAGGTAATTCGATAGGTTTCTCCGCCGATAACTGCGGGTGTGTTGATCACGCGGGGCTGCTCAAGCGCTACCGGAATGGCTGTACTGTCCAATACGGCCTTCCCCATGTGAACGCAGACCGAGGTAACTTTTCCGTCAGAAATATAGAGTTTTAACTTCTTAACGCCGCTGGCGGTTTCTATGGTAATATGGGTATGAGTAGTATAGCCGTTGTCGTAGAGGAACTTTCCTACACAACGCAGCGGATTACCTGCCATTTTACCTTCAGAACCGTCCTGATTAAAAATGCGCATTTTAGCGGTAGCTACCTTGGATTTCTCAATCAAGACAATGCCGTCGCCTCCAATTCCATAGTGGCGGTCGCAATAAGTGACGCATAGCGATTCGGGGCAGGTGATTGAACCGTCGAAATTGTCAATATATATATAGTCATTACCGGTTGCGCACATTTTGCTGAAGGACAATTTCCGATGCTGAGTGCGCATATCATTGATATCCACCAGTTCGGTGTTATAAAGGTTGTAACGAGAGGCAATGATATCTGCCATAGCATTGGCGGTATCCAACGAGGTCAGGCAGGCAATAGAAAGCTGTACCGCCCGGCGGTGAAGCGTAATAAATTCTTCGATCGTAGAATCGTATAGGGCGCCGGTGTAGACGATGTAATTCAGTTTTCCTTCTTCCATTAGTCGGAACGCGTCCCCTCCGGGCACAATGCTGTCAATACGGGTTACATCGATTCCCAAACCCGCGATCGCGTTTGCTGTATCTGGAGTTGCGTAAAGCTTCATACCCAGATCATCCAGTTTTTTTGCCAGCGTCACTACTTCAAAGAGATCGTGATCTACTACCGAAAGGAGAATACCAACTTCTTTACCGGAGAAGGGAGCTGCCAGTTTGAAGCCGGCAGCGGAAAGTCCCTTGAACAGCGCTTCGGTGAGCGTTTTTCCGATGCCCAGCACCTCTCCGGTAGATTTCATTTCCGGACCAAGGGTAGCATTTACATCAGATAATTTTTCAAAGGAGAATACCGGAACCTTTACCGCAAAATAGGGAGGCGTTTTATACAGACCGGTGCCGAATCCAAGGGAGATCAGTGATTCACCGATCATGACTCGTGAAGCGATGTCAACCATAGGAACGCCGGTGACTTTACTGATATAAGGAATGGTGCGGGACGCCCGGGGGTTAACCTCGA
>CAZMTU010000073.1:3888-12485 GCA_964569225.1 uncultured Lachnospiraceae bacterium
ATGACATAAAGCTCACCGTGATAAATCAGGTATTGAATGTTGACAAGTCCCTTGGTGCCCAGTGCCAGTGCCAAATTGGTGGAGCAGTCGATGATATTCTGCTTCATTTTGTCGGTAATGTTATAGGGAGGATAAACGGCGATGGAGTCGCCGGAATGAACGCCCGCCCGTTCGATATGCTGCATGATGCCCGGAATCAGCACATCCTTTCCGTCGGAAATGACATCCACTTCCAATTCCGGTCCCATCATATATTTATCCACCAGTACCGGGTTCTCAATGCCGCCGGTCAGGATGACCTCCATATACTTGCGGATATCATCAGGCGTGTGGGCGATAATCATGTTTTGCCCGCCGATCACATAGGAGGGGCGCAGCAGCACAGGATAGCCTAAAACATCGGCGGCAGACAATGCTTCTTCCAAAGTAAGGACCGCATGTCCCTTAGGACGGCGGATGCCGAAGCGTTCCAGCAGAGCGTCAAACCGTTCGCGATCCTCTGCCGTATCAATACCGTCGGCGGAGGTACCTAAAATGCGGATCCCGTTTTTATCAAGAAATTTGGTTAACTTAATAGCGGTCTGACCGCCGAAGGCTACCACAACACCTACCGGTTTTTCCACGCGAATGACATTCATAACATCTTCCGGAGAGAGAGGCTCAAAATAAAGTCGGTCGGCGGTGTCATAGTCTGTGGAAACCGTTTCAGGGTTGTTGTTGATGATGGCAACCTCATAGCCCAGTTCCTTCAGCGTCCATACACAATGTACGGAGGAATAGTCGAACTCGATACCTTGACCTATGCGGATAGGACCGGACCCCAGCACAATGATTTTATCCTTTTGGGTGGAATGAGGGGCGCGGGCAATAAATTCAGCAGCTTCACAGGTATCGTCATACGTGGAATAGAAATAGGGCGTTTCGGCGGCGAATTCGGCACCGCAGGTATCTACCATCTTAAATACCGCATCCTTATGGGGCATTTTCTCACAGCCGGTGATCCGTTTCAGCGCTTCGTCGGTGTAGCCCATCTTTTTGCCCTGAAGGTATTTTTCTTCGGTCAGCCCGCTCTTCAAGCCATCTTCATAATCCGCCAGTTTTTTCAGCTTATGGAGGAACCAACGGTCAATCTTGGTGATTTCAAAGATCCGATCAATGGAAATTCCTTTTTTGATGGCTTCAAATACGGTAAAGAGTCGAAGATCATCTAAATTTTGCAGTCGCTGCTCTACAGGAAGATCGGAAAGCGGCGCTTTATTCAGCGTGTCCAGCGAGATTTCAGCGCCCCGGACAGCTTTCATGATCGCCATTTCAAAGTTGGGCGCGATCGCCATAACCTCGCCGGTGGCTTTCATCTGTGTACCCAGCTTGCGGGACTTTCCGCCGAACTTGTCAAAGGGCCATTTGGGGAACTTTACTACCACGTAGTCGATGGTAGGCTCAAAACAGGCGCAAGTCTTTCCAGTGACCTCGTTTTTGATTTCATCCAGCGTGTAGCCCAGCGCGATTTGCGTTGTTACCTTGGCGATGGGGTAGCCGGTTGCCTTGGAAGCCAATGCGGAAGAACGGCTGACACGGGGATTAACTTCAATTACGGCATACTCGAAGGAATTGGGATTCAGCGCAAACTGGCAGTTACAGCCGCCTACGATGCCCAAAGAAGAGATAATATTCAGCGATGCCGAGCGGAGCATCTGATATTCCTTATCGGAAAGGGTTACAGCAGGGGCAATAACAATGGAATCGCCGGTATGCACACCTACAGGATCGAAGTTTTCCATAGAACAGATAGCAATAACGTTGCCGGCACTGTCCCGCATGGTTTCAAATTCGATCTCTTTCCATCCATAAATATATTTTTCCACCAAAATCTGCGTGATGGGGGACATATCCAGCCCGGTACGGGCAACTACCCGCAGTTCATCCTCAGTGTACGCAACACCGCCGCCCGATCCGCCCAGTGTGAAAGCGGGGCGCACAATGACCGGATAGCCGATTCTGGCAGCTACTGCCAGCGCCGTTTCCAAATCATTTGCAATATCGGAAGGGATAATGGGCTGTCCGATGGCTTCCATCGTTTCCTTAAACAGTTCGCGGTCCTCTGCCTTATCGATGGCAGTGGCGTCAGTACCCAACAGGCGTACCCCCATTTTCTCAAGGTATCCCTCTTTGGCAAGCTGCATGGCGATGGTAAGACCCGTCTGTCCGCCCAGCCCGGCGAGAATGGAATCGGGACGCTCTTTCTCAATGATTCGCTTGATGGTATCGGCGCAAAGCGGTTCCAGATAGATTTCATCCGCCAACGCTTTGTCGGTCATGATGGTAGCGGGATTGGAATTTACCAGTACCACATTAACACCGGCTTTTTTCAGCACCCGGCATGCCTGTGCGCCGGCATAGTCAAATTCGGCGGCCTGTCCGATAACGATCGGGCCGGAACCGATGACCAATACTTTTTGAATAGAATAGTCGCGAGGCATCAGCGCTCACCTGCTTTCTTCATGTTATCAATAAAGCGGTCGAAAAGGATAGAGGTGTCATGGGGACCGCTGGCAGCTTCTGGATGGAACTGAACGGTAAAGGCGTTGTATTCAGGGTAGTTCATACCTTCGCAGGTGCCGTCATTGGCGTTTATATAAGATACCTCCCCTTTACCGGCAAGTGATTCTGCTACCACAGCGTAGCCGTGATTCTGGCTGGTAATGAAGGTGCGGGTACCCAGTACGTCTTTTACCGGCTGATTGGCGCCTCTGTGTCCGTATTTCAGTTTAACGGTTTTTCCGCCCATTGCCAACGCCAGAAGCTGATGACCGAGGCAGATGCCGAAAATCGGTTTTTTGCCTATCAGATTGGCAAGCTCGGCGATTTCCTTGACATTTTCGGCGGGATCGCCGGGACCGTTGGAGAGCATGATACCGTCTGGATCGGTCGCCAAAATAGCTTCTGCTGTGGCGGTGTGGGAAACGACTGTTACGGCACAGCCGCGTTTAGCCAGTTCGCGGATAATATTGTGCTTGGCCCCGTAATCAATAAGGGTTACTTTAAATTTGGCTTCCTCTTCAGCGGGATAGGAGGCGGCATTTTCGTGAGAAACATTTGGGACGGCATTCTTAATGGTGTAGGCTTTTATTTCGGAAAGATCGGCGGGAATTTCATCGCAGATAATCGCGTTCATAACACCCGCTTCCCGTATAGTGCGGGTTACTTCACGGGTGTCAATGCCGTAAAGTCCGACAACGCCCTGATTCTTTAAAAACTGATCCAAATCGTACTGGCAGCGGAAATTGGAGGGGGTATCGCACCATTCCCTGACTACATAGCCCTTGACACAGCAGTTTCCCTCAAAATCGCTTTCAATAATGCCGTAATTGCCGATGAGCGGGAAGGTTTGCAGCACAATCTGACCGTAATAGGAGGGATCTGTGAGCGTTTCAATATAACCGGTCATACCGGTGGTAAAGACCAGTTCGCCGATGCTGTCGCCGTCTGCGCCAAATCGCAGACCCTCAAATATTTTTCCATTACTGAGCACTAAATAAGCTTTCTTCATCATGAATATTCCTTATTTTTTATAGATTTGCCGGGCGGCAGAAATTTTACATTTGCCGGCTGAATATGTCAATCGACGTGTATAAGCTTGCGTTAACAGGCACTGTCTCCCAGCAGTTTTACCAGCACAGCCTTTTGCGCGTGAAGCCGGTTTTCTGCTTCCTCAAAGATTTCGTCAGCATGGGCTTCAAAGACTTCCGCGGTAATTTCCTCGCCCCGGTGAGCAGGCAGGCAGTGCAGGACCATGGCGTTCGGGTGGGCTGCTGCCATCACAGCATCGTTGATCTGATAGCCTTCGAAGATTTTCCGGCGTTCCGCGGCTTCCTCTTCCTGACCCATAGAGGCCCAAACATCGGTATAGAGTACATCGGCATCTTTGACGGCGGCTAAAATATCATCGGTGCAGGTGAATTTACCGTTTTCTGCAGCCCATTTCATAATTTCTGCATCCGGCTGATGAGTTTGAGGGCAGGCAACTGCTACTTCCATACCGGTCTTAATCCCGCCGACAATCAAAGAGTTCGCCATATTGTTCCCATCGCCGATGAATACCAGCTTATTGCCGGTCAATCCGCCTTTCTTTTCACGGATCGTCATAAGATCAGCCAGCACTTGACAGGGATGGCAGTAATCGGTGAGTCCATTGATGATTGGAATGGAACCGTATTTCGCAAGATCTTCCACTTCCTGCTGTTCGAAGGTACGAATCATAATGCCGTCAAGGTAACGGGAAAGCACGCGGGCAGTGTCCTGCACCGGTTCGCCCCTTCCGATCTGGGTATTGGTGGAGGCAAGAAAGAGTGCCTGACCGCCTAAATCGTGCATACCAACCTCAAAGGATACTCGGGTGCGGGTGGAGGATTTGGAGAAAATCATGCCCAAGGTCTTGCCCTTCAAAAGGTGATGCTCGGTACCGTTGTGCTTTTCAAATTTTAATTGATCCGCCATGTTCAACAGTTCAAGGATTTCTTTCTGTGACAGGTCCATTAATTTCAGTAAATGCTTCATATCGTTTTTCCTTTCTGAATTTACAGGAACATTGTTCCAATGCCCTCATCGGTAAGGGCCTCAATGAGAATAGAATGCGGAACTCGGCCATCAATAATAAAAACACGTTTAACGCCTCTGCGGATGGCTTCCACGCAGCAATCTACTTTGGGAAGCATACCGCCGGAAATGATGCCGTCCCGCATAAGCTGTGGGGCGTCTGATACATAGATTTTATGAATCAGCGAATCGGGATCGTTTTTATCTCGGAGAATGCCTGCAATGTCGGTCATTGTAAAGAGTGCCTCTGCCTTTAGGCAGCCAGCGATGCGGGCTGCGGCGGTGTCGGCATTAATATTGTATATATTGCCTGCTTTGTCATAGCCTACTGTAGAAATGACCGGAATGCAGTTTTTCTCCAACAAATCGTGGATTAAAGCTGTATTGATTCGAGTGATTTCACCCACATAGCCCAGTCTGGGATCCTTTTGTACTGCTTCGATCAGCAAGTCGTCCGCGCCGGAAATGCCGATGGCACGGCATCCTGCTCCGCAGAGCAGATTGACCAGAGATTTGTTGATTTTACCGGAAAGCACCATTTGAACGATTTCGGCGGTTTCACGGTCGGTCACTCTCAAACCGTCGATAAATACGCTTTCTTTGCCCATTTTCTTCATGGTTTCAGAAATTTCAGGACCGCCGCCATGTACCAGTACAATTTTTACGCCTATGAGGGAAAGAAGGGCAAGGTCGCCCATAACTGCTGCCTTCAATTCTTCATTGACCATGGCGTTTCCGCCGTATTTGATTACCACAATTTTATTGATATACTTTTTAATATAGGGCAGGGCATGGGTCAGTACCTCTGCCCGCTGTGCATTGGTAATTTCCATCGTTTAAATTATCCTTGAATTTTTATATTTGGGGATTGCTCCCATTTTATCGCAAATTTTTAGATTGAATTTTTATCCATTAATTATGGAGATATGATCCGGCTTACAAGCTTCTGCAGGCAGGTAAGCGATCTTTTACATAATCGATCTGACGGCGGACCGATTCCACTGAGGTGCCGCCCAAAGAGGTGCGTTTATTGACGCAGACAGAGAGATCAATGGTATCATAAATGTCATTTTCAAAGAGGTCAGAAGCTTGCTTATATTCCTCTATGGAGAGGGTTTCCAATGTTTTTCCGGAGGCAATGCAGTCCGCGACTAGTCTTCCGGCGATTTTGTAAGCGCTGCGGAAGGGAAGTCCCTTCTTAGTCAGGTAATCGGCACAGTCGGTGGCGTTGATAAAGCCGCGGGCTGCCGCTGCCCGCATCGCTTCGGGCTGAGGGCGCATGGTGGCGACCATAGGCGCAAATACGGACAGTGACATAATCAATGTGTCTACACTGTCGAAGATGGCTTCCTTATCTTCCTGCATATCTTTGTTGTAAGCAAGGGGCAGTCCCTTCAACATAGTGAGAGTGGCCATAAGGTTTCCGTATACCCGACCGGTTTTGCCCCGTACCAGCTCCGCCATATCGGAGTTTTTCTTTTGGGGCATGATAGAGGAACCGGTGGCGTAGGCATCGTCCAATTCCACAAATCGGAATTCCCAGCTCGTCCACAGAATGATTTCTTCGGACAGTCGGGAGAGGTGCATCATTAAAGTAGCGAAAGCGGCTTGCAGCTCAATGCAGTAATCACGGTCGGATACGCCGTCCAATGAATTCAAGGTAACGCCTGTCATGTGCAGTGCTTTGGCAACCATTTCGCGGTCAGTAGAGTAGGTAGTTCCGGCAAGGGCACAGCATCCAAGCGGTGAAACATTCATTCGCCCGCAGGCGTCTTTAATGCGTTCTACATCCCGCAGCAGCATCATGGCGTAGGCCATCAGATGATGTCCGAAGGTGATAGGCTGCGCTCGCTGCAAATGAGTATACCCGGGCATGATCGCGGCGGCATAGGTTTCCGCCTGTTTTACCAAAGCTTCCAGCAGATCTGTTGTCAGATTTAAGATATTACCGCATTTGTCCCGCAAATAAAGTCGCAAATCAAGGGCAACCTGATCGTTCCGGCTGCGGGCGGTGTGCAGGCGTTTGCCGGTCTCTCCAACGCGGGCAGTCAGTTCGGATTCTATAAACATGTGAATATCCTCGCCGCCAGCGGAAAAATCCAGCTTTCCAGATTTCAGATCGTCAAGGATACCGGACAGACCGTCAATGATGATGTCGGCTTCCGTTTGTTCAATAATGCCGCGCGCGCCCAGCATAGCGGCATGTGCAATGCTGCCCTGAATATCTTGCTCGTACATGCGGCAGTCGAAGGGCAGGGAGGAATTGAAATCGTCTGCGATCGAATCGGTCGCGCCGGCGCTGCGTCCGGCCCACATTTTTTCTGACATATTTGTGATCTCCATTTGATTGTTTGGCTTATATCCTGCCGAAAGCTTTTTGAGAAAAAGGTTCCGGACTTTGAAAACTTAGAAAGAAGGAGGCGTTTGGTTACAAGGCGGCATTTTGTGAAAAAGGGCTTTATCCCAAAACTGTCCTTTTGCGAAAAAACGCAAAAGGACCGGATTGGAGTGACTGGATATCCCGATTTCTTATGATAACCCTCGAAATTTACATTTAATAAAATCATGAGGAAAATCAAAGATAAGGCGATGCTCCAATATAATTCAAATTATTTTTGTTTGGCTTCCATGCGGGCACGAACCTCCATCGGAAGTCCAAAGAGGTTAATAAAGCCGGTAGCGTCTGCTTGATTATATACGTTATCGGCATCAAAGGTGGCAACTTCTTCGCTGTAGAGGGAGTAGGGAGAGGTTACACCTGCGTTGATCAGGTTGCCTTTGTAAAGCTTCAGCGTTACATCGCCGGTCACATAAGTCTGCGTAGATGCCACAAACGCGGAAAGCGCTTCCCGCAGAGGGGTAAACCACAGACCATTATAAACCAGTTCTGCAAACTTATTGGCTACCAGCTCCTTGTAGTGCTGCGTATCCCGATCAAGGGTGATGGTTTCCAGTACCTTGTGAGCGCGGTAAAGAATAGTTCCGCCAGGGGTTTCGTATACGCCGCGGGATTTCATGCCAACAAGCCGGTTTTCCACTAAATCGGCTAAACCAATACCGTTTTCGCCGCCCAACTGGTTTAGTTTTTCGACGAGGGCAACTGAATCCATTTTTTCGCCGTTGATGGCGGTAGGAATGCCTTTTTCAAAGGAAACGGTTACATAGGTGGGTGTGTCAGGCGCAAGCTCAGGGCAAGTTCCCAGCTCTAAAAAACCGGGTTTCTTATACTGCGGCTCATTAGCGGGATCCTCCAGATCCAGTCCTTCGTGAGAAAGGTGCCACAGGTTCTTGTCTTTAGAATAGTTGGTTTCCCGATTGATTTTTAGCGGAATATTGTGCGCTTCCGCATAATCAATTTCCTCATCACGCGATTTAATAGTCCATTCGCGCCAAGGCGCAATAATAGCCATTTCAGGCGCGAAAGCCTTAATTGTCAGCTCGAAACGAACCTGATCGTTTCCTTTACCGGTACAGCCGTGCGCAATGGCGTCAGCGCCTTCCTGCTTTGCGATTTCAACGATTCGTTTTGCGATAACGGGCCGGGCAAAGGAAGTGCCAAGCAGATAATCGCCTTCATAAACAGCGCCTGCCTGCATAGTGGGATAAATGAAATCCTCAATAAATTCTTTTTTCAGGTCTAATACATATAATTTAGACGCGCCCGTTTTAATCGCCTTTTCTTCCAGACCGTCTAACTCAGTGCCTTGACCGACATCGGCGGAAACCGCGATCACTTCGCAGTTATTATAATTTTCCTTGAGCCAGGGGATAATGATAGAGGTGTCCAGACCACCTGAGTATGCAAGAACAACTTTTTTAATATCTACTTTTTTCATTTGGTTGCCTCCGAATAATTATTCATATATCGCGTATAATTATGCATTATTTTATAGGATTTGTCAAGTGCTTTGAAGCAAAAAAAGAAATGTTAACATTCTATTCATAATAATGCTTGGATCATAGGAATCAAGCTATGTCATCTGCCAAGGATAAAAAAGTTT
>CAZMTU010000074.1:0-12283 GCA_964569225.1 uncultured Lachnospiraceae bacterium
GGAAGTGAAGACAAACAGGCGCAGAGCAGAAAAAGCAGCGCGCCTAAGCAGACAACTATACGTACGGCCGCCTGATCCTTTCGATGGGTTCGGGTGGAAAAAAAGGAAAACATGTAAATACCTCCTGATAAAGCTGACCGGATATGCCGGCGGATCTGTTTATAGTGTATGCCGATGCAGACCGGATATGCCGGACAAGCAGAAATTCTTTTATATTTGTGGATTTTATCCTCTTTTAACAAATTCATTCAGCCGAGACAATGTTTTTTATTGAAAAAGCAATTGTGAAATATTACTAAATTTATTAATTTCTATTTGTGCAAGGGTACGAAATATCGGAATCGAGCGTTGAACCATTGCCATTTGAATAAAAAAATGCTATAATACATTTATAATTTCGATCATGATACTTTGCGATGAGTATTAAGGGGGAACACAATTTGAAAAAGATCATTGCGTTAATGCTTTGCCTTGTGACAGTTACAGCCATTTTGGTCGGTTGTACCAAAAAAGAGGATCCCGGTGCCGAGCTGACATTGTACATGGAACCGATCACTAATATGGATCCGGCGCTTGCCTACAATGATGTTGCTGCATCACAAATCCTGTCTTTAATTTATGAAGGCTTGGTGAATGTCAATTCAAAAGGCAAAGTCGAAGCGGCTATTGCTAAAAAGTGGACAGTAGATGGAAATGTCATTGAATTTAAACTGAATGAAACCAAGTGGAGTGACGGTACGTCTGTTCAGGCAAAGGATTTTGTGTATGCTTGGAAACGGATTCTTGATCCTCAGTTTCAGTGTTCCGCTGCTTCGCTCTTGATGTATATTAAGAATGCCGCAGAAGTAAAGAACGGCGATATTTCTATTGATAACCTTGGCGTATATGCTTCAGGAACCGATGTGCTGACTGTAGAGTTGATTGACGGAGCATATGCTGACGCTTTTTTACAAAACTGTGCCAGTGTTGCGCTCTCTCCTCTTCGCGAGGATGCGATCAATAAGATCAACTTGGAGCCTGATGAGCTCTATGCTGAAGAAATGGAGAAGAACAACTACAACGTTAACCTTGCGGATTATAGCTGGGCAACCTTGTCTTCTGTAATGCTGGCGAACGGTCCTTTCTATGTAAAGACCGTCAATTTAAACGATGCTTCTGATCCTTCTATTGTGCTGGAACGCAATAAATACTATTTCTATGACAGCGAAAAGGAAGAGGCGCTCCAAAAATATGTAACGCCTTACAGATTAAATATTAAAATGATTAACGCTTCTTCCGCTAATGATGCCTATAACGCCGGTGAAGGGATTTTCATTAACAATCTGCCCTTATCTGAGCGGGCAAGCGCTAAGAACAGCGCGGAGATCAATGATTTGATGTCTACCTATTCGTATCTTTTCAATACCCAAAATGAGCTTTTTGCGGATACAAGAGTAACTCAGGCGCTGTCAATGGCGATTGACAGAAACGCAATTGCTGAACTGGTAGTATTTGGAAAGGCTGCAAACGGCTTGCTGACAGATAAAGTATTTTATACTACCAAAGGCACGTCTTTCCGTGAAAAAGCAGAAAGCATTAGTACTTCTGCCGATATTGAAGGCGCTAAGGCATTGCTGAAAGAAGCGGGCGTTTCCGGCGGCAGCTTTACAATCGCTATTCACGATGATGAGATTGAAGAAGCTGTGGCAGATGCGATTGCGGAAGCATGGAAGCAGCTTGGCTTTAATGTGACTGTACAAAAGCTGGGAATCAGTACTTACTCTTATTACGAGTTTAAATCAGTGGAAAAAGATGCTGACGGAAATGGAATCGGTTACTCTTTCGATTATGTTTATTCAGATTTGATTGTGGATAGCTTTTTGGATGCATATAGAAATGGTGATTTTGATGTTATCGGTGTAGATCTAAGCATGATGAGCGCGGATCCGTTTGCCGTTCTTGCGCAATTTACACGGAAGTATTCCGGCGGAGCGTATGATTTTACTGAATCAGCCGATAACTTTGAATTAATAGCAGGTGTTACCGGTTATGCAAATGAAGAATTTGAAGCGCTGATCGATCAGGCACTGGCTGAGACAGATGCTGCAAAGCGCGCTGATATTCTTATTCAAGCAGAGAAAAAACTTCTTTCAGATGCACCTGTTGCTCCAATTTACTTTATGCAGGCAGGCGCGAAGATTAGAGATAATCTAAAGAAGCTTTCTAATGATTATGCGGGATGCACTATTTTTACAAAAGCGAAAGATTCCAGTTATAAATACGAGCCGACAGCTGCTATCATTCCTACGAAGTATTGGGACTGATCGATTGTTCCGTCCTGCTTTTCAAATCTCATACTGAAAACGGGCGGGTGGATAACCCGTCCGTTTTTTGAAAGGTAAACCATGGAAACAAGATTGTATGATGAAAATGAGATCAAAATTTTTATATTGTACTTGATGTATAATATTGGGCATTCGTTGGAGTATAATGACATTAACGACATTGTGATGCAGGATGGCTTTGTAGGCGGAATCGATTTTGCAGACTGTTTTGCGGATCTGTTGGAAAACGGAAATGTGGAAGAAGTACACTCGGACGGCAGATTGAGCTATAAGGTCAGTGATCAAGGCGTTCAGATTGTGGAAAATTTACAAGATGATATAATGGGCTATGTAAGAACGAAGGGGTTAAAGAGCGCGCTGCGGATGTTAGATTTTAAAAAGCGCGGTGCTCGGATCGAAACCTCTTTTGAACTCCGCTCTGACGGTCGCTTTGACTTGACCTGCTCTATCAGCGACAAGGAGCAAATGTCATTGGAGTTAAAGCTGGTGGCTGAAAACGCCGCTCAACTTGAACTGATGCGCCATCAATTCAGGGAAAATCCGGAGCAGGTTTACAAAGGCGTGTTGGCACTTTTGACCGGTGAGATGGATTACCTGCTGCAGAACTAAATCATTTAGGCGTTCGAAATTTGTCGAATTTGACTCAAAAATTGTCCAAGATTATTTTTATTTTATACAGAATTTGTCTATTATCACAGTTATTAAAAAAACGATAAAAAAATGTTCACAACCTATTGACAATTTTTGAAAGTGTGGTATAATACAAATATAGTAAGGAAAATGACAAAATCTGCAATTATCTGAATGAACTTGGAGGCATATTATTGGAACCGATCAGGCAGGCACTTGAAACGCTTCAAAAAGGCGATTCAAGCGGTTTTGCGCAAATTCGCGCGCAGTATGATGCATTGCTGAATTCGATGGTAGGCGAATGTCTCACGGTGTATCATTATGAAGCGGAGTTTGAGGATTTGATGCAGGAAGCTTCGCTTGCGCTTTACAAAGCGGCGCTTCACTACGACCTTACTCAGTCAAAAGTAACATTTGGACTGTATGCTAAGATTTGCATTCGGAATCGGCTTATTTCGGCTGGCAGGAAACTTTTCCGGCAGACTAAAAGCCGTCAGGCGGTCAAAAGAAAACAGACTTCTGACCGCACACAAAAGCGAAATGTAGAGTTTGCGCAGTTTAAAGCTCTGACTGAAGTTATTGACACGGTATTTTCAGACTTTGAAAAATCGGTGTTTACTTTGTACTTGCAGGGATGCAGCTATAAAGAAATGGCCCATCAACTGGATAAGAATGAAAAATCAATCGATAATGCTATTTGCAGAATGAAAAGCAAGTTGAAAAAGCTTGTTTTGCACGGTGGCGATCAGAATCGTATCGGTAACAAATAGAAGACCATATGCCCATGTAGCTTAAGAAAAGCGTTGTAGCCAAAATGCAAAGATGATGGTTCGCGGCCGTCCAAGGGTAAAGTATATCACCATATTTCAAAGCGAGGTAAGAAAGAAATGTATCAGGACATCACATTGAAGTGTAAGGATTGCGGAAATGAATTTGTATTCACCGCAGGCGAACAGGAATTCTATGCAGAAAAAGGCTTTCAGAATCAGCCTCAAAGATGCAGAGAATGCCGGAATGCGAGAAAAAATTCCGCAAAACCGCAGAGAGAGATGTTTGAAACGGTATGCGCTAGATGCGGCGGACCTGCAAAGGTTCCCTTCCAGCCCACCAGTGACAGACCTGTTTATTGCAGCGAATGCTTTGCTGCAATGAAGGCTGCTCAGTAATTGATTGAGTAAAACAGACCGGCAAGACGAATGTCTTGCCGGTCTGTTTTTGCAATGGCAGAAAATGCTTAGATTGTGTTTTTGAAATAAAATGTCGAAATGCCTATACAAACGAACGAAATTGTGCTATAATAATTAAGTAAAGCTTTCGCAGCCACGGGCGAGCATTAAAAAACGTTCCTGCTGATGGGATAGATGGCGCTGAAATGCACACTTTTTCAGATTTTGCGCAATGGGATGGCTGAGCCAAGCAATGTAAATATAATCCACAACTATGATCGTTTTAGAATCGTGATATTTGTATTAAAAAATTTTTTATGGCGCTTAAGAGGAGAAAGTTTGGGAAAGGCTTGCTGCCTTTCGAACAGTAAATTTGGCGGCTTTTTGAGTCTAATGTTGCAAATGAATGTTGCATTTGCTATCAATTACGGTTGGTTATATGGTAAAAAGGATGGTCATAAATATGAGAAATGAAAAGAAATATGAAGAAAACGAATCTTTAGATAAAAGCGGAATTATCTATGGGCGGAATGCGGTACTGGAATCGCTGAAAAGCGGACAAGTCCTCGATAAACTGTTCGTCCAGAGCGGGGAGCGGGAAGGGTCTATTACCCTGATTATTGCAAAGTGCAAGGAAGCAGGGATTCCGGTGCTGTATGTGCAGAAGGAAAAACTTGATTATCTTAGTGCGGGCGGCGCTCATCAAGGGGTAGCGGCTATGGTGGCGGGAGTATCTTACCTGTCGTTGGAGGAATTGCTTGCCCGTTCAGAACAAAAAGGGGAACCGCCTTTTTTTGTAATCGCGGACGGTGTAGAGGATCCGCACAACTTGGGGGCTTTGATTCGTTGTGCAGAAGGCGCGGGCGCTCATGGATTGATTATCTCCAAACGCCATTGTTCGCCGGTAACGCCGACGGTTATCAAAGCTTCGGCTGGCGCCGCAGCGTATTTGCCAATTGCTAAGGTCACCAATTTAGCGGCGGCAATTGACCGGCTTAAAGAAGCGGGACTGTGGATTTACGGAGCAGAGGCGGGCGGTGCGTCATTGTATGAAAGTGATCCGGTGGGAGCGGGCGCGTTTGTAGTTGGCAGCGAAGGTAAGGGAATTTCACGATTAATTAAAGAAAAATGTGACTTCATTCTGTCAATTCCCATGTATGGGCAAGTCAATTCATTTAATGTATCATGTGCTGCCGCAGTTCTGCTCTGCTATGTAGCAGAAAAGCGCCGTCAAATCAACTAATAGAGGGAACAATGAGTAAAAAAGATAAAATTCATGCAGACGACCTTCTTAAGAAACTTCAAAAGCATGTGGCAACACCTGAAATTCCGGAAGAAAAAAAACCGGAAGCATTATCAAAAGCAAATGAACAAAAAAAGCCGGCAACGCTGGAGGAACTATTCGGACATACCTTTATAGATCGAAAAACCTCCAGAGCGACCCAGAAATCATTGACGAGGGCGGCACCCAAGAAGCTGAAAAAAGAAGAGAAGAAGGAAGAAGCAATAGATCAGACGAAGGCAAAAATCGATGAAACTGATTATAACCTTATGGCTATTTTCGGGATGGAATCTGAAACAAATGATCAAGTAAACAGCACAGCTATAGAAACTGAGGCGAAGGAGATTGAACCGGATGTTTATGACGAGCTTTCGGTTGATGAAAAAAAAGCCGTTGCGCAGAACTATCGGAAAGGTCTGAAGGAACGTCTAATTCGTTTGATATTGCTGATATTGTTGGGCGGAGTGGTATTTTTTTGGGAAATTGCCGGACTAATGAATATTTCGGTTCCGAACTTTTTAGATCGGTCTGCATATCCTACCGCGACCGGTTGGTTAGCAATTCAGGCGATGGTGTTTGCCGCACTGTTGGTTTCAAATTTTTTTCAGCTCTTTAGAAGGCGAGAGGAAGCGTCGCAAGGGGCGGCACCTGAACTGATTTTTGCCGTACTGTTATTGGTACATACCGTATATTTACTGCTTCGGCTGATTGCATTTTCTCATTATACGATGGCAACATTTTGTTTTCCGGTTATGCTGTCGGCTGTTTTTTGTCAGCTATATCATTACTATGAGTGGAAACGGGAGTATCGCAGCTTCTGTATTGCATTCTCAAATAAATCTAAATATACGCTTCATGAGGTGAAAGACCAATCGGCTAAATCTGAACGGGAAGCGCTGAAGGATTGTATGCCTGAAAATACTCGTTTTTTTATGGTTGAACGAATTAAAAGTGTGGAGAGCTTTCACCGCTTGTTTAAAGCACGGGGACCGGTCAAACGACCTATTAAGTTAATTCTTCCGGCGGCCGCCTTTATTGCGCTCTGCTTCGGGGTGCTCACTTTTGCATCAGGGGGCATTTTGGAATCTTCGCTGACGGTGACGATGGGCGCGTTTGCTATGACGATGCCGGTATCGCTGCTCTATGTATTTTATGCGCCTATGGCAAGTCTGTCCGGATTAGCCTATGATCAGCACTCAGCGGTGATCGGAGAAGGGGCAATGGAAGAGTATACCCCGCCGGCGGCGGTGATTTTCAGCGATGCCGATTTGTTTGCGCCGGAGAATATTCAACTGGTAGGCGTGAAGGTTTACGAGAATGCCGATCTATCCAAGGTGCTCGGATATGCTTCGGCTATATTTTGTGAAACCGGCGGTGCGTTGGGTGAAATGTTTGCTTCCATAGTGGAAGCCACAGGCTATACTGCCGATATGGACTTTATCACTGTGGATGAAGACGGTATGAGGGCGGCGGTAAACGGTGAATTGGTGCTGGTGGGCAATCTGGAATTTATGAAAAGCGAAGGAATTACTGTTCCTTTTGACAGCCGAAACTTTGACAGTGAAAACTGTCTGATGTATCTTGCCATCGGCAGAAAGCTGGCTGCCAAGATGGAGATCGCATATGAACTGGACAGGGAATTTGAGAGTATTGCCAAGAATATTTTCCGTTCAGGAATGTGCGTTGCTATTAAAACCTTTGATCCAAACATCAGCAGATCTATGTTAGCGGAGCATATTCGTTGGGGCGGAGATATGCCGTTAAAAATTATACGCGGAAAGGATAAAAATGATCGGATTGCAGTGAAAGCATCGGCGGCTGGCTGGGTGGTTTCCTCTAACAGGAGAGGATTGTTTGAAACCATTAAGCTTTGCGGCGCTACCCGTCATATTATGCAGACCGGTGTAATTTTAGCAGCGCTTTCCATGCTGCTCTGCATTCCGGTTATTGGATTGATTTTGAAATTTGCCGGAGTAGGGCAAATCAATGCGCTGACGGCTGCTGTTTATCAGGCGGTTTGGCTGTTGCCCGCTATTAGTGTGACCAAACTTTTTGGATAAATGTTTTACTCAAGCAGTGCGGTTAAAAGTGCCGTTTGGTCTGACCGCAGCGAAAGGAGTTACTATGAATCTAACTGAAAAAGATAAACTGCTGCGCAAGGTTGTAAAGCCGGGGCGTTATACCGGCGGCGAAATTGGTGAAGTGCTTAAAGATAAAACTTCGGTAAAGTGTCGTTTCGCGTTTTGCTTTCCCGATACTTATGAAATTGGGATGTCTAATCTGGGGATTCGCATTCTGTATGGAGTGCTGAACAGAGAGCCGGATATTTGGTGCGAGCGCTGTTATGCGCCTTGGGATGACATGGAGCAGCAGCTAAAGGAGGGCAATCTTCCTCTGTGGGCGTTGGAAAGCGGAGATCCTTTATGTGTTTTTGACTTTGTAGGGTTTACCCTACAATATGAGATGTGTTATACCAATGTGCTTTATATGCTGGAGCTGGGGCATATTCCGCTGCTGGCGGCTGATCGGGGAGAGGCGGATCCTATCGTCATCGGCGGGGGACCCTGTACTTATAACGCTGAGCCGATCTGTGATTTTTTTGATCTCTTTTCGATTGGCGAAGGGGAAGATGCCCTGGTGGAGGTTTGCAGGCTATACATACAAATGAAGGAAAACGGAAGCTATACCCGTGCAGGCTTTCTTCACGAAGCGGCGAAACTGCCTGGCTTTTATGTGCCATCCCTTTATCAGGTGACTTATCTGCCGGACGGTAAAATTAAAGCCTATACGCCGCTGTATGATGATATTCCCCGCCGAATTACCAAGCGGATTATGAAGGACTTGGACAACACGTATTATCCCGAAAGAGTGGTAATGCCCTACATTGAAACGGTGCAGGACCGTATCATGCTGGAGGTTTACCGGGGATGTATTCGGGGATGCCGCTTCTGTCAGGCGGGGATCACATACCGACCGGTACGGGAGAAAACCCCGGAGGTGCTCAATCGTCAGGCAAGAACACTTTATGAGAATACCGGTTATGATGAAATTTCTCTGTCATCACTGTCCATTTCGGACTATACCTGCTTAGATACCCTTACCGATGAACTGCTTGAATGGACCAACGAATGTAAGGTCAATCTATCGCTGCCCTCCTTGCGGGTAAACAGTTTTACTCCCGAACTGATGGAAAAGGTGTCGGGGGTACGTACCAGCGGAATTACCTTTGCTCCTGAAGCCGGTACCCAACGTCTGCGGGATGTAATCAATAAAAATTTGACAGAAGATGATTTACTGCGGGCCTGCAATGTGGCGTTCGATTATGGCAAAAACACGGTGAAGTTATATTTCATGAACGGTCTGCCCACCGAAACTGACGAGGATATTGAAGGCATTGCGACAATGGCAGGACATGTGGTGGATGCTTACTATCAAAATCCCCATGCCAAGCGCAATCGCCCGCCTACAGTGACCGTTTCGGTGTCCTGCTTTATCCCTAAGCCATGGACTCCCTTTCAGTGGGAGCCGCAGCAGACCATGGAAGAACTGAAGCGCAAGCAGTCGGTACTGTTTCGGAAAATCGCTGAAAAAAAACATGTGACCTACCGTTGGCACGATGCCAAGGTAAGTCATTTGGAAGGCGTTTTTGCCCGGGGCGATCGCCGGCTGTCGAAAGCACTGCTGCTTGCCCGTAAGGAAGGCATGAAATTCGACAGTTGGGATGAATTTTTTGATTACGATCATTGGATGCGCGTTTTTGCGGCCTGCGGCATTGATCCGGCGTTCTATGCCAACCGTGTGTACGACGAAAACGAAGTATTAGCATGGGATATTATTGATTGCGGCGTCAGTAAGGCGTTTTTGAAACGTGAAAAAGCTAAAGCATATATGGGGAAAACAACGCCCTCCTGCCGGGAAGCCTGCGCGGGCTGTGGTGCTAACCGATTGGGAGGTGAACGGTCATGCTGTCCGAAAATGTCCGAATAAAATTTGCCAAAAAAGGAAAACTCAAGTATATTTCTCATCTTGATCTCTGTCGAACACTTCGAAGTGCCTTCATTCGGGCAAAGATTCCCATTTGGTACAGCCAGGGGTTTAACCCCCATCCCAAAATGGTTTTTGCGCTGACAGTGTCAGTGGGCAGTGAAAGCGCTTGCGAATTCTTGGATATTCGCATTACCTCACCTATGAGTGAAGAAGAATTTGCTTCCCGACTGCAAAGCGCGCTGACGCCGGAGCTTTCTATTTTGGAGGTCTATACACCGGAGCACAAGTTTGTCGAACTGTTTTCCTCCGCATATGAAATCGAACTGGAAGGTGTAATTTCAAATGAATGGCTGCAATCCGCCATTTCGGCTTCTCAGCCGCTTATTGTGCTGAAGCACGGAAAGAAGGGGGATCGGGAGGAAGATATTTCTGAACAGATTTACTCGGCTGCTGTTGAGGGGCATACTCTGAGGGCAACATTGGCGGCAGAGCAGGGAAATTTTCTGAATCCGGAAATCTTTGTGAAAGCGCTTCTTGATCGGTTAGGGGCAGATTGGATGTACAATATCATTCGCACGGAATGTTATTTGAAAGACGGTACTGTTTTCAGATAATTGAGGCTGCAAAAAGCAATCCCCGGACCAATGTTCGGTCCGGGGATACTTTTTGTTGGGTCTGTCAAGTTTTTAGAAAAACGAATATGGGAAGAATTGCAGGATTACAGTGAGTTCAACTCATTGATGCAATTCTTGCAGACCAATTTGCCCTTGTAGGTGGTTACGTTATCAAGCTCGCCACAGAAAATGCAGGCAGGCGCGTATTTTTTTAGAATAATACGGTCGCCGTCAATGTAAATTTCAAGAGAACTGCCCTCTTGAATGTCAAGCGATTTTCTGATTTCTTTTGGGATAACGAATCTCCCCAATGCGTCTACTTCGCGAACAACTCCGGTTGCCTTCATTTGGTATCACTTCCATTATTTAACAGCGTTTGAGTATCTATACTATACCATATTCCGACAAGATTGTCAAGAGGGTTGTCGAAAAAAAATGAAATTTTTCGATAAAATTCGATTTGGTAAGGACGTTTATAGCAAGCTATAAAGAAATAGGTTTCCGCTTAGAGTAAAAAATATGAATAAAATGTAAATATTGAAAATAATTTAAAAAAATATTTTTTTTTAATTGACATATTTATAACAGTGTGCTATAATAGGAGCGCTTGATGCGATGAAGGCAAAAGTTGCTGTAAAATGACTGATAATGTAGGTCAACAGGTAATTTTGCCAGAGTATGTCCGTATGAATCGGGCGAAACAGAAACGAAACCGCAAATTGGCGACGGATCTCAAGTTGTGAGTCCGGATTTTGTGCGAAAGAGTTGCCGCGCAAAGTTCGGTTTTATGATGTAGGGAAAAGAAACGCACGGAGCGGTGTAGGGCATCTGAGCCAAACCTATTATTTATAAGGAGGCAAAAAGCAATGGCGGCAGTAAAAGAGAAACTGAGAATCAGACTGAAGAGCTATGACTCCACTCTGATCGATCAAGCGGCTGAAAAGATCGTAGAAGCGGCAAAGCGCAACGGCGCGGCAGTATCCGGTCCTATTCCGCTTCCTACAGAAAAAGAAGTTGTAACCATTCTCCGGGCAGTTCATAAGTATAAGGATTCCCGCGAGCAGTTCGAACTCAGAACTCACAAGAGACTGATTGATGTGATTAAACCCTCGCAGAAAACTGTAGAGGCACTGACGGCTCTTGAACTTCCCGCAGGCGTTGAGATCGAGATCAAGCTCTGATTTCGCTGCGAGTTTTATGTCAAGTCGGCAGACACAAAACGCCGACCAATAACTAAAACGGAGGATCACAAACAATGATCAAAGGAATTATCGGTAAAAAAATCGGTATGACCCAGATTTTTGACGAGGCAGGCAATTTGATTCCTGTTACCGTCATCGAAGCAGGCCCCTGCACTGTAACGCAGGTGAAGACCGTTGAAACTGACGGCTATGAAGCGGTTCAGCTTGGCTTTGAGGCTGTGGCTGACAAAAAAGTAAATAAGCCTATGAAGGGCAAGTTTGAAAAGGCGGGCGTCGCGCCTAAGAAGCATCTGAAGGAGTTCCGCCTTGAGGATATTTCCGGCTATAAAATTGGCGATACCGTCACTGCTGATGTATTCGCGGCGAGTGAAAAGGTCGACATTACCGGAATCACCAAGGGACATGGATATACCGGTTCGGTAAAGCGCTGGAACAATGCCACTCTGCGGATGACCCACGGCACCGGTCCTATTCACCGTCAGCCCGGCTCGATGGGTGCAAACTCCACGCCTTCGAGAATCTTTAAGAATAAGAAGATGGCAGGGCAGTACGGTAACGAACAGGTGACTGTTTTGAATCTGGATGTGGTTAAGATTGACGCAGAAAAAAATCTGATCGCGGTAAAAGGCGCGGTTCCCGGCGCCCGCGGCGGTATCGTGTTTATCCGTAACACGGTTAAGTCTAAATAAGGAGGAAATAACGATGCCGAATTTGAAAGTTGTAGATATGCAGGGCACCGCAGTTGGCGAAATCGAGCTGGCTGACAGTGTGTTTGGCGCGGAACCCAATGCAGCGGTGCTGCATGCTTCCGTCCGCCAGTATCTGATGAATCAGCGGCAGGGCACTCAGTCTACGCTGACTCGTACTGAAGTTTCCGGCGGCGGTAAGAAACCCTGGAAGCAGAAGGGGACCGGGCGCGCCCGTCAGGGATCTACCAGAGCGCCTCAGTGGACGCATGGCGGCGTTGCTCTTGGTCCAAAGCCCAGAACCTATAAGATTGCCATGAACAAGAAGACCAAGAGAGTGGCTATGATCAGCGCGCTTTCTTCCAAGGTTTCTGCCGGTGAAATGATCGTGG
>CAZMTU010000075.1:0-12096 GCA_964569225.1 uncultured Lachnospiraceae bacterium
AGTACGTTCATATAGTCCATATCATGCAGAGCAAATTCCGCCTTGCGGTTGGAGCGCTTAATCTCATGCATTTGAGTCAGCGTGCCGCGGTGCAGCTCTAAATACAGTTCACCTGTATAGGTGGGCAGCTTGTCCGAAACTGCTTCGATTTCCTTCATGAAGGCGCTGATGGTGGTATAATAGCTGTCTGCCAAACCGGGAACATTCATGATCCGGCGCGCCTTTTCCAGCATAGCGGGAGTAGGTCCGCCGCCGCCGTCTCCATGACCGAAGGAGTGCAGTCGGCCTTCAAAATATTCCTTGTTCTGAATAGAGTTGATCTGTCCTTGTGTATCTCTTACATCAGGCGTAGTGTCAATGCTGTTCAGATGCGTCAGAACGGTACTGCCGTCGATGCCTTTCCATTTAAAGGAGGTATAGGGGAAGGTATTCAGATCGTTCCAGCCCATCTTGGTCGTATAGAAATACTTTACCTCCGATTCCTGCATGATCTGAGGAATAGCGCCGTTGTAGCCGAAGGTGTCGGGAAGCCAGAAGCAATCAGAGGTGTAGCCAAACTGTTCTCTGGTGAAGTGCTGACCGTACATAAACTGTCTTGCCATTAATTCACCCGATGTGATATTGCAGTCGCATTCCACCCATACGCCGCCATTAGGCTCATATCTGCCTTCAGCAATGTATTTCTTCATTTTATCATAGAGGGCAGGATAGTATCTGCGCATCCAGTCAAGATGCAGCGCAGAGGACTGAATGAAGGTATATTCGGGGTACTGTTCCATCAATTTGACTACATTGGAGTAGGTGCGGGCGCATTTGCGGATGGTTTCGGAAACCGGCCACAGCCACGCGGTATCCATGTGGGAGTTGCCTACCAGACCGATTCGGCCTCGGGTTGTCTCGGCGGCGCCATGCTTCAGTACCTCAGCGAGATGGGCGCGGCATTTGGTGACGGCGGCAATGACCGTTTCCATATCGTAGTGGGCGGGATATTGCACAATATCCGCAAACACAGCTTCCAGCGCGGTCTGTGCACGATAGCGCAGGAAATTTTCCTTAGAAAGATTTTTGGCCATTTGCAGTACGATATTCAGGTCAAAAACGAATCCGTAAATTTCTTCGTTGACAGTACAGATATCAATCCCGCTGAAGGTTTTCATAAAGTTCGCTTCATTGGCAACGGGAACTTCCTTGCCGTAGGCGAGGTACGGATGACAGTCTACGCAGAAATGATGGGCATAGCATTCAAAGGCAAGGTCAAAGGTTTCGCCTTCCTTCGCGCAGTCGGTAAGCAGCTGCGCGGAATGCATAATTCCCATGTAGTCGCCCTTGCTGTTAAAGATGCCATCGGGAATGCCGTTTTTAAAAAAGAGCGTTTCGTAGGCATCGGTGTGGGGGATCACAAACAGTTTTTTGCCGGCAAGGGAAGCGGGTACTGTATAGGTGTCCTCGATCCAAAGATTCATGTATTCTCCGCCCCAGCGGTCCCCTTTATGAAGCGGAGCAAGTCCGGACTCGGGCGGTGTGCGCAGGTGATCTTTGGTTTGCAGACCCACGGGGGAGTGCAGCTCATCCGCTTTTTCATACATCAGATTCGCATAAATTTTGTTGAGATTTTCAAGTTTTCCGCATACGCGGTTCGAGTAGCGTTCGTAAATCATCTGATTCCTCCTATGGAATGTTTGCTTTCGCAGGGAAACGGCTTGTCCCAGCCGTCAAAAACCTTACGCTTTTTTCTATATTATATCTTAACTGCACATAAATGTCAATAATTTTTTAAAAACCGTGCAAATATCCTATCAGATGTTCTTGACAAGCTTAAATGAATTTGCTATAATTTTATTATTCACTTATATGTCGCTAAGAGGAGAAGCAGATCATGATAAATATCGCCATCATGGGTTTTGGTAAAATCGGCGGGGGGATTGCCGAAGTGGTCGCCAGAGGCTATAATTTAATCTGCAAGGAAATACAGGATACGATTTATGTAAAATATATACTTGATCTTCGGGATTTTCCCGGCAGTCCATATGCTGATCGGGTAGTGCATGATTTTAATGTGATTCTGAATGATCCGGATGTAAAAATCGTGTGCGAAACAATGGGTGGAACAAAGCCCGCGTTTGAATTTTCTATGGCGTGTCTTCGGGCGGGCAAAAGCGTTGTTACCTCCAACAAAGAGGTGGTAGCGAATTTCGGCAATCTTCTTTGTGACGCGGCAAGGGATAACGGTGTAAGATATTTGTACGAAGCCAGTGTGGGGGGCGGCATTCCTATCATCCGGTCCATCAAGAATGCGCTGGCAGCCAATGAGATTTATGAGATCGATGGTATTCTGAACGGAACTACCAATTATATTCTTACGGAAATGGAACAGAAGGGGAAAAGCTTCGAGGACGCGCTGGCAATGGCACAGCAACTCGGCTATGCTGAACGGGATCCCCGCGCGGATATTAATGGCGATGATGCATGTCGAAAGATTTGCATATTGGCAGCCCTATCCTTCGGTACACTGATTTCCCCCTCCATGGTAAGCTGTACCGGGATCCGCAATATTACACAGAGTGATGTGTCTATTGCCCGTAAATTTAATGCGGCAGTAAAGCTGGTAGGCAGCACAAAGCGTCTGCCTGACGGAACGATTGATATTCGGGTGTCGCCTTGCCTGGTTCCTTCCACGAATCCCATTTCTAAGGTGGACGATGTATATAACGCTATATTGGTTCGCGCGGCATCTATTGGAGATGTAATGTTTTATGGGCAGGGAGCGGGAAGCTTACCCACAGCTTCCGCTGTACTGTCTGATATAATAGATATCGCAAAGCACCTGAAGACCAAGCAGCCTCTTCAAGAAACATGGGAGTGCGGAGACGCCAGTATGGTATCCAACGAGGAAACTACGCCTAATCACTATTACGCTGCAGTGAACTTGTCGAAAGAAAAGCTGTTCCCTTATTTTAAAGATGCTGAAATTTTGTGGGAAGAAGAAGGAATGACCGCCTTTATTGCTCGGAATATTTCCCGTGCAACCTTTGAGTTTTTGCTGAGCGCTTCGGGCTGCAAGGTATATTCGAAGTTCCGTGCGCTATGACTGATTGGGAATGGCTGGTTCTGAAATAGCGGACTGTTTCCCGCCTTACCTCTTTCGTTTTGGAGAGCAAACAGGGAATGTGAAGCAGTGTCATCAGCCCTACCGAATAATCTGCCAGCAGCCACATTAATGTGCTGCCTGTAAGCGCACCCCAAAATGCGGAAAAGCTGTATGCTAAGGCATACAGCTTTTTGTATGCCGGTTTTGGAGAGAGAAAATCAATGCTTACCCGTCCGTAGTAGGACCAGCCGATCATTGTGGCTAACGCAAAGCAAAAAATCAGCAGGGAAAGGATAATCCCCGAAGCTTTTCCGAACGGATCAGAAAAACAGGCGATGACCAACGCCATGCCGCTTAAATTTGGATAATTCCGCCAAGAGATCAGCAGCACAAAAGCGGTTAGCGAGCAGAGCAGAATGGTGTCGGCAAAAACTTCAAAAATTCCCCAGAAGCCTTGTTCGACCGGACTGCGAGCATTAGCACCCGCATGCGCCATAGGCGCTGTGCCGCAGCCTGCTTCATGGGTAATCAGTCCTTTCGAAATGCCTGCCCGCAATGCGGCGATCCAACTAAATGCCCCGATACCGCCAAGCGCGGCCTGCGGAGTGAAAGCGGAACGAACGATTAGTCCAAAAACGGAGGGTAGAACAACCGCATGCTTCGCCAACACAACAAGGCAGAGAAAAATATAGATTCCGCTCATCAGCGGCACTAACAGGAGTGTAACCGACGATATGCGGCTGAAGCCTTTGCAGATAGTGAGGTAAAGGATCAGCGCCAGCAGGAGTCCGGTAACGATTGGGGGGATCGAAAAGGTTTCCTTCATCGTTTCGGCTACCGTCTGCGCCTGCATAATATTTCCAAGGGCAAAAGAAGCGGCAAGACATAAAACCGAAAATAGCATTCCGGCTTTTCGGCTGCTAAAATAATACATGGCGCCGCCATAATATCCGTCTTTTCCTTTTTTTCGGTAGAGAATGGCCAGAACCACCTCTGCGTATTTGATCAGCATAGAAAAAATGGCGCCGATCCACATCCAAAAAATAGCGCCGGGACCGCCTGTGGTAAGCGCGGCCGCAACGCCGGCGATGTTGCCTACCCCCAATGTTCCCGCAAGCGCAACGGTAAGCGCCCGAAGAGGAGATACGCCGTCGCGGTCATTTACACGAAAAAAAGTACGAAAAATGGTTTTTTCACGGTAGAGATAAAAGAATTTTAAGCTGAAAGTGATGAAAATGCCGGCACATAGCACAGAAATCAGCACGGTTGGCGATAAAATCCAATTATAAAAAAATAGCAGATGTTTCTCCATATGAATCTCCATTTCTTCGTTTAAAGGTGTCAAAAAGTCTGCCTCATTTTTAGGTGAGTTTAGGCATAAAAATAAATAATTGTTTTGAGATTATGTAACTTTTACGCTGTTGTGCTTTTTTATAGTTTATGAAAGAGTGCTTTTTTTTAGAAGAAAAGATGAGCAGATAAATTAATTCGTTGATATTTGTATAAAATGTTAATATTGTGTTAATTATGCAAAAAAGGGCTTGTAATTTTATGGAAAATAGCTACAATAAGAAGTACAGCGTTAGCACTCGAGCAAAAAGAGTGCTAACCTTGCGTAAAATATTTAAGGAGGAAATCTCAATGACAATTAAACCCCTTTTGGACAGAGTGGTCGTTAAAATGACCGAAGTGGAGGAAACCAGTAAAGGCGGGCTGATCCTGACCGCTGCATCTAAAGAAAAGCCTCAATTTGCAGAGGTACTTGCGGTTGGACCCGGTGGATGCCGTGATGGAAAGACCGTTACCATGTGTGTAAAACCCGGTGATAAGGTTGTTATTTCAAATTATGCCGGCAGTAAGATCAAAGTAGACGGCGAAGAACAGATCATTGTAAATATGGGCGATATTCTCGCCATTGTTGAATAAGCATGCCATAAGGGCAGCGCGGATTCGAAATCTAAGTAAGGAAAGAAAGGTATTAAGTTATGGCAAAAGATATAGTATTGGGTACAAACGCAAGAAATTCGCTGATGGCAGGTGTAGATAAGCTGGCGAATACCGTTAAGATTACCATGGGACCCAAGGGCAGAAATGTAGTGTTGGACCGCAAGTACGGTGCTCCTCTCATTACTAATGACGGAGTGACAATTGCAAAGGAAATTGAACTGGATGATCCCTGTCAGAATATGGGCGCTCAGCTTGTAAAAGAAGTGGCGACCAAGACCAATGACGCAGCAGGTGACGGCACAACTACCGCAACGCTGCTGGCACAGGCATTCCTTGCCGAAGGTATGAAAAATGTAGCTGCGGGCGCCAATCCAATGGTAGTTCGCAAGGGCATTGCAAAGGCTGTGGATGTGGCGGTCGCTTCGCTGAAGGCTAATTCTCAAAAGGTAAATGGAACTGCCGATATTGCAAGAGTCGGTACCGTTTCCTCTGGCAGCGAGGAAATTGGCACTTTAATTGCGGATGCTATGGAGAAAGTGAGCGCCGATGGCGTAATTACCGTAGAGGAATCCAAAACTGCGGAAACTTTCTGCGAAGTGGTGGAAGGAATGCAATTTGACCGTGGTTACCTCTCTCCCTACATGGCAACCGATACCGATAAAATGGAAGCGGTTATGGACGATGCGCTGATTCTCATCACCGATAAGACGGTGAATAATATTCAGGACCTGATTCCTCTGCTGGAAACAATTATGAAGACTGGCAGAAAGCTGCTGATTGTGGCAGAAGATGTTGAAGGCGAAGCACTCACTACTTTAATCCTCAATAAGCTGCGCGGGACACTGAATGTTTGCTGCGTAAAGGCGCCTGGCTTCGGCGACCGCAGAAAAGAAATGCTTCAGGATATTGCTGTTCTTACCGGCGGTACGGTCATCACTTCTGAACTGGGCTATGAGCTGACGGATGCTACCGTAGATATGCTGGGCAGCGCAAGACAGGTGAAGGTAAACAAGGAGCATACCATTATTGTTGGGGGAGCGGGTGACGCGAATGAGATTGCCGCACGAGTCAACCAGATCAGAGCCGCTATTCCTAATACTACCTCTGATTTTGATAGAGAGAAGCTGCAGGAACGCCTTGCAAAACTGGCAGGCGGTGTAGCGGTCATTAAGGTAGGTGCTGCTACCGAAGTAGAAATGAAGGAAATGAAGCTCCGGATCGAGGATGCTCTGAATGCTACCAGAGCGGCAGTGGAAGAGGGAATCGTTCCCGGCGGCGGAACTGCTTATCTGAATGTGATTCCAGATCTGGACGGACTGCTCAAGTCTGTGGAAGGCGACGAAAAGACAGGTGTTATGATCGTTAAGAAAGCACTGGAAGCGCCTGTTCGTCAGATTGCTGAAAATGCCGGCTATGAGGGCAGCGTGGTAGTTGATAAGATTATGCGCGCCCGTAAGAAAGGCTACGGATTTGACGCATATGCCGAAAAATACTGCGATATGACTGAAGCAGGTATTGTCGATCCTACTAAGGTAACCAGAAGCGCGCTTCAGAACGCGGCTTCTATTGCTGCTACCGTATTGACCACTGAAGCCATTGTCACCGATACTAAGGAAGATAAAAAGGCTGACGAAGCAGCAGCACGCGCTGCTATGCAGAACGGCGGCGGAATGGGCGGAATGTATTAATCGCCTTATTTGATTAATTAAGATAAGCGTCCTCTGCAGAAAAGCAGAGGACGCTTTCATTTGATTACGGATTGAAAATGCTGAAGTGAACCTGTTAATTGAAACATTCCCTTATATTTGATTAATAGCCGTATTATTCACAAATTATTCAAGTACCGTATTTAATTTTGTCGAATCTGTCTGATACAATTGTTTTAAATATAAACAATTTTAAAGGATTTATAGAATAGCAACAGAAGGTTTAATAGCATGGTTTTTTCCAGTCTGATTTTTGTGTTTTGCTTTTTGGTACTGCATTTTGCGGCTTTGATCCTATCCCCTACGGTCCGTCAAAAAAATATAGTACTGTTGATTTCATCTCTGATTTTTTATGCGTGGGGCGGCGTTTCATATCTTTTCCTTCTTTGCGGAATGGTACTGATTAATTATTTCGGCGCTTTAGCAGTTAATTTATTTAGGGAAACCGCGTTCCGGAAGCTGATGCTTTTTATTACTTGCGGAACCGATCTGATATTGCTTGGAATTTTTAAATATACCGGTTTTTTCCTGACGAATTTACAATTTATTACCGGTTTTCCTGAGTATATTCCTGAAATAGTGCTGCCGATTGGCATTTCTTTTTATACTTTTCAGTTATTAACCTATGTGGTGGATGTATATCGAGAAGAAGTGCCTCCGCAGAAAAGCTATTTTCTTCTGCTGCTTTATACTGGCTCCTTTCATCAGTGTATTGCCGGACCGATTGTTCGTTACAGCGATGTCAATGAAGAACTGCTGCATCGGAAGGTGAAGGCAAGTGAGGTAAGCGAAGGTATTCTGCGCTTTTCGATTGGATTAGGAAAAAAAGCGATATTGGCCAATACCTGCGCTTCTCTTGCGGACAGCCTTCTGCCCATGGATACAGAGCAGTTAGTCGGTATTTCATCGGTGGGGCTAATGCTGGGCGGCGCCTGCTATATGCTGCAAATATATCTTGACTTTTCTGCTTACTCAGATATGGCAATCGGATTGGGGCTTATTTCCGGTTTTCATTATAAAGAAAATTTCAATTATCCATATACCGCAACCTCTGTTACTGATTTTTGGCGAAGGTGGCATATTTCGCTTAGTTCATTTTTCCGGGACTATGTCTATATTCCGCTGGGGGGAAGCCGTGTGAAGCAAACGCGGCATATTTGGAACCTGTTTGTAGTATGGTTCCTTACCGGAATGTGGCATGGCGCCAGCTGGAACTATATTTTCTGGGGACTATATTTCTTCGTTTTTTTGGTTTTGGAGAAATACTGTTTTCACTTTGATCCGAAACAGACGCTTCCTTTCTATAAACGCTGGCTGCATCGGATTTATGTATTGATAATTGTTTTTGTAAGCTGGCTGCTGTTCCGGTTTACTGATCTGTCCATGCTGTGGTATACCGTCAAAGGATTCTTCTGCGCCAATGGAAATGCCTTTATTGATTCAACGGTTTCACTTGCGTTTAAAAATAATATTTATTTTCTGATCTTTACTGTCGTTGCCTGCACACCGCTTTATAAAACGATATGCAATAAATTGAAGCAGTCCAATGCGCCTATCGCGGTTGCGATTTATAACGGTTGGATCATTGTTGCCCCTATTCTGCTGATTTTCCTATCATTTATTTCATTGGTAGGGAACAGCTATAACCCCTTTCTGTATTTCCAATTCTGACGGAGTTTTCGTCGGAAGATGCTTGAAGTGCTTTAATTCCTGTTTTTTGGAAAGGAATCGCTAAAACCATGTATGAACATGAACCTCAAAAACCAGACAATGAAATTTCTGAAAGCTGCTCAGCAGACAATAAAAATTTAACTGTACCTGACAGCGAACACGCTAAGGTCAAATCAGCTCCGACCCAAGCAGCCAACGATTCAAAACATATAAAAAAGCTTTCAAAATCTAACAAAAGGAAACGGCAAAAGGCTATCGTCCTGCAATTGCAGGCTGTTTCGCTGCTCTTGGTGCTGGTTTTTGTGATCGGACTGATTTTTCCACTGCGCCCCTCTGTATCCGAGCTGGAAAAACGTGAACTCACCAAATTTCCTAAATTCTCTGTTTCATCTTTTATGGATGGTTCGTTTTTTTCCGAACTGGAACTTTGGTATGCGGATACTTTTCCAATGCGGGAATGGCTGTTAAATTTAAATACCAAGTTTGAGTCCTTTTTTGGCATAAAAGGGGAACAGTTTATTGGAGAGCAGGTAAATGGGGATGATATTCCGTCAGTAGATACTGCCAAGGGTGATTTTGGCTGGATGACGCTTCCGCTGCCCGGAACGCAGAATTCATCTTCTGACTTACCGCCGATGACTGATTCGCCTATATCCGATTCATCGGAGGCAACCGGGACTACCGAAAAGCCTGTTACCGCGTTACCGCCTGTTACCGATAATTCCGGATCAGAAGAAGATCCTAATCCGGTGGTGCCTGAAAAACACGGTTCAGTTTACCTCTTGGAGGATACCGCGTTTGAATTGTATGGATTCAGCAGAACCTCTACTGATCGGTATATCAGCATGGTAAATCAACTGGCAAATCAATTGAACGGACAGTCAACGGTTTATTCTGTGATAGCACCGCTGTCCTATGGCATTAATTTAAGTGAAAGCGTACAGAATAAAATGGGCGCTTCCAATGAAAATGACGCACTAATTTATATTTATTCAGAGCTTAGTGAACAGGTCAGGAAAGTATACACTTTTCAAAATTTGATGGCGCATAAAAGTGAATATCTCTATTTTCGGACTGACCATCATTGGACTGCGCTGGGCGCGTATTATGCGTATGAAGTATTTTGCGCGCAGAAGGGGATTACACCTACATCGCTGTCTGCTTATCAAACGCAGACCTATTCCGGCTTCTTAGGGTCGCTTTACGCGTCCTGCAATAGTCCTGCGGCAATGAAGGAAAATCCTGATACGGTAATTGCCTACAAGCCCCTTTCAACCAACAGCATGGTTTGCTATCAGAAGGACGGTACGGTACTGAACTGGAATATTATTACCAATGTAGACGGATGGAATGCAAGCTCTAAGTATAGCACTTTTATTGGCGGTGATAATCCGTACAGCGAAATTCACAATCCGAATAAGACAGACGGATCCTCCTGCGTAGTGGTTAAGAATTCTTACGGAAATGCATTTGTGCCGTTTTTAGTAGATCATTACGAATATGTATATGTAGTAGACTTCCGATATTATGATGCTTGGTCGAAGACGTATAACAATGGACTTACCTTCCGCAATTTGATAAAACAGAAAAATATACAGGATGTTCTAATTGTAACCAACATCACCGCAACCGGGTCCTCTACCTTGCTGGACAGCATGGAAGGAATGTTTACGAAATAATGAAAGGAATTTAATCATTTATGCCCCGAACTAAACTTTCGGACCGAATACTTCCTCCCTATACGCGTGGGGAGGAAGTATTCAATATGGTGACTCATATTGCGGGCGGTGCACTTGGAATTGTCGCAACCGTACTCTGTGTAATTATGGCGGCACTGCACCGTCATGCGATAGGCGTAGTCAGCGGCGCCATCTACGGTGCTACGATAATTGTTTTATATGTAATGTCCAGCATTTATCATGGACTTTCGGTCAATCTGAAGGCAAAAAAGGTTTTTCAAATTATTGATCATTGCTCAATTTTTTTGCTGATTGCGGGAACATATACACCGATTTCTCTTTGTGTGATCCGAAGCTATAAACCGTGGCTTGGCTGGGCTATTTTCGGTTTTGTGTGGGGAATCGCTGCGTTAGGCATTACCCTTAATTCTATCGATCTGAAGCAGTTCAGAGTGCTCTCGATGGTATGCTATTTGGGGATGGGATGGTGTATTATCATATGTCTGAAATCAACCTTTCAGACGTTAGGCAGTTTGGGCAGTTTTTTTCTGTTGACAGGCGGATTATTTTATACTGCAGGAGTGTTTTCTATGCGATTCATAAAAAATATTTTCATTCCATATTTCATATTTTTGTGGTAATTGGAAGCTTGCTTCATTTTTTTTGTGTTTTATTTTATGTCATGTGATTGGGCAGATTTTTAAAATAAAGACTTGACTTTTGAAAGAAAATGATTTAAAATATAATTAGTAATAATTCTTATTTTTGATAGGGGATTTTATTTTGACCAAACAACAGCAGCTAATCTATCAGTTGATTCTTGAGTCAAGGGATCATCCAACGGCCGATCAGCTTTACTGGTGTGCCAAACAACAGATCCCTAACATATCTGTAGGTACCATTTACCGTAATCTAAACCAAATGGTAGAAGCAGGCGTCATTAAACGGCTTAGTATAGCCGGCGAAGCGGATCGGTTCGACCGTTCTACCTATCCTCACGGTCATGCGATTTGTCAGCGTTGTGGGAAAATGATTGATATTTCTATGGATTTGTTAGAAAATATGATTGAAAGCACTCTTGGTTTGGATATAATCTCATACGAACTGAATGTCAGATACATTTGCACGGGATGCAGAGATCATGACAAAAAAACAGAAAATAATGTACGGGAGTGATCCCCGTACAGGTTTTGCGGTTTAACAATTTTATTTTGAAAGGACGAATATTTATGGAACTCAAAGGAAGCAGAACTGAAGCAAATTTGATGGCGGCTTTTGCGGGAGAATCTCAAGCAAATACCAAATATACTTTTTATGCTTCTAAAGCAAAAAAAGACGGCTATGAGCAAATTGCCGCTATTTTTGAAGAAACTGCTGCTAATGAACGCGAGCACGCGAAGCTGTGGTTTAAGCTATTAAATGACGGTATTGGTGAAACTGTGGGCAATTTGGAGGATGCGGCCGGTGGAGAGCACTATGAATGGTCAGATATGTATGCTGAATTTGCTAAAGTGGCCAGAGAAGAGGGATTTGATTGGATTGCGAAGCTCTTTGACGGCGTAGCATCTGTAGAAAAGGAGCATGAGGATCGGTATCGCAAGCTGATCGCTAATATTGATGGCGGTCTTGTTTTCTCCAAGGATGGCGATGCCATTTGGCAGTGCCGTAATTGCGGTTATATCTGCATTGGACCAAAGGCGCCTGATATCTGTCCTGTGTGTGCGCATCCTCAAAGCTATTTCCAAGTGAAGCCGGAAAACTATTAAACTAAAGAAGGCACTACAGCCTATCATTTGACTTGGACGGGCAGCTTCAGCTGTCCGTCCAAATTTTTTTGGTAGTCGAAATAACCCCCGGTTCTACCGGGAGAGTGGTAAAACGCTTTAGTAAAACAAATTGGGCGAGCCATAAGCAAGCCCAAAGCTCCAAAGCCCCAAGGGATTGCAAAAGATTAAACCTCCGAGTATAAAACAGGGCTTGACACTGTGTTCAAAATACAAGGAGG
>CAZMTU010000076.1:0-10346 GCA_964569225.1 uncultured Lachnospiraceae bacterium
CGGCGGCATTGGATATTGCACTGAAAAATCCTGACGGCGTGACTGCCGCAGAGACGGAGGCGATGCTGAATACCGATGCGCTCATAATCAATCCGGCGAATACCGATACACCTTTAACAGAAGCCTCTGTGACCGGATCTCTTGTTACTAAACCGTCAGTTGCAAGCCTGCCGCAAAGCGGTACAGACTGTTTACCGATAACCGCTATTGATACTACTGCTGCCTCACCTGTTACTGATCATCCACAGGAAACAAATGCTCCCGAAATTCCGTCAGATACGGCTTATCCTGCTGATACTGCTGAAATGCCTGATACCTGTCAGATAGACGCGGTCCATACGGTTGAACCGCAGCATTCTGAGGGGGCTTCCGATACGGAGAGTATTCAGATTTCAGAAAAAAGTTATGAAGCGATAAAGACCGGAGATTTAATCTCTTCCGAAAGTGCAGATCACAGAAGCAGGAGCAGATGGATCATTATTGGAATAGTCGTTTTGCTGGCGGCTTTGGGCAGTGCGGTAATATTATTCATGCTTCGAAAAAACAACCGCGTTTAAGTATGTCAGAACAGGGGGAGCATACTGAAAAATGATGAAACGAGCAATTTGTCTGTTTTTTACGCTGCTTTGTCTGTTTGGACCTATCAGTTCCGTAAGACTTTGGGCTGAAGAAACTGAAACAGATACAGTGCTGTTGATTGCACAGGGAATTATCAATTGGAAAAAGCTGGACAATGGTTCGTCAATTGACGGATATTTGATAAACAATACTTATTTAGAGCTTGCCGGAACAACCCCTGGGGATTGGTATCCTATTGGACTGGGCAGATTGGGTATTTCGGACGATTATGCAGGCTATTTGGCGGTGATTAAAGATAAAGTTGAGGAGCGGTACCGCCAGTCTGGCAGGCTTAGCGCCGCCAAGGCGACGGAGTGGCATAGAATTGCCTTAGCGGTGCTGGCGATGGGCGGAGATCCGACTCACATAGGGATCGATTCTGATGGAACTCCCATTGATCTGATTGCGGACGGGACCTATAACAGAGGAAAGACCACCTCACTGGGTCGACAGGGAATCAATGGTTGGATATGGGGACTGATCGCACTGGACAGTATGCGTTATGAAATACCGGCAGACGCCTACTATACTAGGGATGACATTATTGTAGAGATTCTGCGGCAGCAGCTGTCAGACGGTGGATTTGCGCTTAGCGGCAGTGTATCTGATCCGGATATTACAGCAATGGCTATTCAGGCGCTTGCGCCTTACTACAATAGTGAGAAGGTTTATGTCTATCAGCGGAAATCGATAGACGATGAAGTAACTCAAAATGTTCGTCAAACGGTGGATGAAGCACTGAATTGTCTTTCAGCGATGCAGCTTAGCGGCGGTGACTATCAAAGCTGGGGAACGCAGAATGTGGAGAGCACGTGTCAGGTGGTTGTGGCGCTTTGCTGCCTTGGGATCGATCCGATGACCGACAGCCGCTTTATCAAAAACGGTCATACGCTGTTGGATGGGATTTTGCGCTACCGCATGCCGGACGGCGGTTTTATACATTCTTTTACCTATGATCCTGATAATCCTACCTCGCTGCCCGATCAATCTAACAGTATGGCGGGCGAGCAAACGCTTTACACTATGGCGGCGCTTTGGCGTCAGCAAAACGGTATGCGCACGCTTTATGATTTTCGCGCAGAGCAGAGTGAGGCCCTGAGAACAAGCATTGCCGAGCTTACCGAAGAAATCCAGGCTGCCGAAGGCTGTACCGATCCTGCCGTATTAGAAAAATTGCTGGCTCAATATTATTCCATTCCGGAGAATGAGCGAAGCTATATTCGGAATTACTGGATGCTTTCGGATGCGGCAAAGGCTTTGGGTATAGATGTAGAAAAGATTGCCGGATCAACTGAAGTTATCGTCAGTTCGGACGATAATTTGTCGGAAAGCGTGCTGCTGTATTTCTCTGTCGCCGACAGGGAAGCGGTGGATTCGCTTCCTATTTCTCTTACAACTGAGGCGTATGTAACGGTAGTAAAACTGCTGGACAAACTGAGTCAGGCGGAAGATTTTGATCAAAAAGACGAATATTTACAGAAACTGCTGTCTGCCAAAGCGCAGATTGCCGCTATTCAGGCGGAGATCGATTCGATCAATGAGGATATCTTGAATGAGCTTTATCCCTTTGATTCTATCTCAATTTTTGATAAAAAGACTGTCGACAGAATTGTACAACGTTATAAGGCGCTCAGTGAATACGACCAGCAAAAAATCAATCGCTGGGAGGATGTTGTCAAAACTAAAACCCAAATCGACAATACGCTTCGAGGTATCCTCATTGCGTTAACATTGAGCGTAATCGCGGTTATCTTAACTGCATTTTTTATATGGCATATACATGCCCGCCGACATAGAAAGGCACGGGAAATGGAGGCGCTTGCCTCAATGTATAATGAAGACGAAAATGATTGAAGATGGTCGATATATTTTGCGGTATCCGCTGAGGAAAAGCCTATGAAAAAAGATCTTTTAGCGCTGTTTGGAATTGTTTTACTGGTTGTTATCATCATAAACGGTACCCACATTCAATCGGTGGACGAATATTATCTGACCCATATTGATGACATAACGCCGGAGAGCGAAACGGTAACTATCAGCATTCGGTGCGATACCGTTTTGGTCAATTATGACGATCTTGACGAGGCGCTGCAATCAGACGAGTTTGTCCCGTCTGACGGGGTGATTCTTCCGCAGACTGAGTATGTTCTTCGTCCGGGAGATACCGTTTTCGATATTCTTGACCGCGCGGTCCGTTACAATAAGATTCAGATGGAATATCAGGGAGCAGATCAAAACAGCTACGGCAGCGTTTATGTACAGGGGATTCATTTTTTATATGAATTTTCCTGTGGACCGCTGTCTGGATGGATGTACAAGGTCAACGGTGAATATCCCAATTACGGCTGTTCTAAGTACCAATTAAAGGACGGCGATATCATCGAATGGGTATATACTTGTGATTTGGGCAAGGATGTGGGTTGCGCATGGATAGAAGATTAGCTTGAAACATGCCTGACCGAAGAGAGGAGGATTTCAATGAACGCATTTTCATCCTATCATCCGGCGGTCTTACTACTGTATTTTGCGGAAGTTTTACTGCTAACTATGTTTACGGTAAATCCTATTCTGCTGACTGCGGCTTTGCTGGGAAGCGTTTGTTTTTGCACGCTGTTAGAAAGATTCCGTGATTTTTGGCGAAACATGGCGTTTTATATTCCGCTGTTTTTTATGATCGCCATTACCAATCCGCTCTTTTCACACAACGGTGTAACGCCGCTTTTTTTCCTGAACGGGAATCCCGTGACACTGGAAGCAATTTTATACGGCATTGATATTGCCGCTATGCTGGTTGCGGTAATTTATTGGTTCAAGTGCTATAATCATATAATGACCAGTGACAAGCTGCTTTTCCTATTTGGCAAAATGTCGCCTAAGCTTTCGTTGCTGCTTTCTTCTGCTCTGCGCTTTATTCCGCTTTTTAAGCGGCAAATTGAGAAAATTCGCCAAGCTCAAAAAGCGATGGGGCTTTATTCATCTAAAAGCTATGTTGATAGGCTGCGCGGCGCTTTTCGAGTATTTTCAGCTATGCTTACTTGGTCGCTGGAAAACGCTATTGACACCGGCGCGTCGATGAAAGCAAGGGGATACGGTCTTAGAGGTCGGAGCCACTTTGCGCTGTTTTGTTTTACTGTACGGGATGGGATTATGACGGGAACAATCCTGTTTTTGGGCGTATGTACGAGCTTCGGTGTATTGATCAAAAGCGATTCCTTTACTTTCTATCCCCGTATTTCTGAATTAAAAATTGACGCCTATGCCATAACTGGTTATATTGCTTTTGGCGCGCTTTGTTTTTTGCCGTTTATCATTGAAATTTGGGAGAATCTGAGATGGAAATATTACATATCGAAAATCTAAGCTTTCGATACCCCGAGACAGATAAAAATGCTTTGGACGCACTCACTTTCAGTGTGAATGCCGGTGATTTTGTAGTGATCTGCGGTCAGTCTGGCTGTGGGAAAACAACTCTGCTGAAGCTGCTTAAACGGGAGCTGGCACCGTATGGTGAAAGAACAGGCAGTATCTGCTATAGTGGGAAAGATATAGATGGTTTAAGTGATCATACCGCTGCTTCTGAAATCGGTTATGTATTGCAGAATCCCGAAAATCAGGTGATCACTGATAAGGTGTGGCATGAGCTTGCTTTTGGGTTGGAAAGCTTAGGCTATCCTGCTGGGGTGATTCGCCGGCGGGTTTCTGAAATGGCAAGCTATTTCGGTATACAGGATTGGTTTCGCAAAAATACTTCTGAGTTATCCGGCGGACAAAAGCAGATGCTTAGTCTTGCGTCGGTTATGGTTATGCAGCCTAAAGTGCTTTTGCTGGATGAACCGACCGCTCAGCTTGATCCTATTGCTGCGGCCGATTTTATTGGAACGCTGCAAAAGCTTAACCGGGAGCTGGGGCTTACGATTATTTTAGTAGAGCACCGATTGGAAGAGGTATTTCCTGTAGCAGATAATGTCATGCTGATGGACAGCGGCAAAATTTTGTTTTATGACAGCCCCCGTAGAATGGCAGCCTTTTTCAGGCGGAGCGGACATTCTATGATTGCCGGACTTCCCAGTGCGGTACGAATTTTTGAAGCGTTAGAGGGGGAAGGGACTTGTCCGCTGACAGTTAAAGAAGGCAAATCATTTATAGAGGGACATTATGGAAACCGCGTCAGACGTTTAGAGCTTCCGCCTTATACGCACAGTGAAGCTGTTGCGCTGGAACTAAAAAATGTATGGTTTCGCTATGAACGCGATTTACCGGATGTGCTTCGAGGCATTTCTTTTTCAGTTTATGAGGGGGAAGCTTTCTGTATTTTGGGCGGCAACGGAACCGGGAAAACGACTGCGCTCAGTGTGATTGCCGGACTTCGAAGGGCATACCGCGGAAAGGTGATCATCGGCGGGCAAAAAATCAGCGCTTATAAAAATCAGTCGCTTTACCGGCATAATATCGCGTTGTTGCCGCAAAATCCTCAAACTGTTTTTTTGAAAAAGACCCTTCGGGAGGATTATGCGGAGATTTGTAAGGTAATGGAATATACAAAGGCAGAACGGGAAACGCTGATCGCGGAAATCAGCGAGAAATTGGGAATTGCTTCACTGCTGGATCAACATCCATATGATCTCAGCGGCGGCGAACAGCAAAAAGCAGCGCTTGCAAAAATGCTGCTTTTAAAGCCCCGAATTTTGTTGTTGGATGAACCTACTAAGGGAATTGACGCACATGCCAAACGGCTATTGTCGAGTATACTGAAAGGGATGAAGGAAGACGGTATTACGATTCTGATGGTGACACACGATGTGGAATTTGCCGCAGTTAACGCGGACCGGTGCGCTCTTTTTTTTGATGGGGAAATCACTTCAACCGATATACCGGCGGTTTTTTTTGCTGATAATAATTTCTATACGACAGCGGCTAACCGAATCGCCAGAGATCGCTATCAAAACGCGGTTTCCTGTGAGGATGTGGCGTCGATTTGCCGAATAAACGGTCCGCTTATAGAGGAAGAGTAATGATTAAGCTGACTTTAAATTCAAAGAATAGATTAACTGCTGTGTTATTCCTCTTGGTTATTCCGTTTGTTGTAGTAGGCGGAGCGCTGCTGTTTCAGGAGAAATATTACGCATGGCTGTCAGTTTGTGTGGCGCTGCTGACTTGTGTACCGCTTTTTTATTGCTTTGAGCGCAGGGATACATCTTCAAAGGAACTAACTGTTTTGGCAGTTTTGGTTGCGTTTTCAGCAGTCGGGCGATTTATTTTCGCATGGATTCCCGGTTTTAAACCGGTATCCGCCATTACTATTATTGCAGCGGTTTATTTGGGACGGGAAGCCGGATTTGTAGTCGGTTCCATGTCAGCGGTAATCTCCAATTTCTATTTTGGTCAGGGACCGTGGACGCCATTTCAAATGTTTGCGTGGGGTCTGATCGGCTTTTTAGCGGGACTGCTGAAAGTATCGCTCAGACGCAGGAAGCTATGGTTGATGCTGTATGGCATTCTGGCAGGCGTGCTGTTTTCTGCGATCATGGATGTTTGGACGGCGCTTTGGGCGGACGGAACCTTTCATCTTAGCCGATACCTTGCCGCCTGTTTGTCTGCGCTGCCGTTTACCGTTGAATATGCTGTTTCCAATGTGATTTTTTTATTCGTTCTGGAAAAGCCCGTCGGAGGAAAGTTGGAACGGTTAAAGAAAAAATACGGTGTATTTAATCAGATTATTTAATATATATTTTGAAACTTAGTCTTATGGCAACCATTGACAAATCAACCTGAATGATTTATAATATTTTATAAGTGAGAATATGCGAAGAACGCATGAAGACACTGAAAATATTGTGAGATTGCGTCATTTATATTGTCGCTTAATAGGCGGTGAATATTTTTGGGCGGCGAATGCAGGCAGAGGTAAGGGAGGTTTGGAATGAAAAAAATTGCAATAAACAGTATGCGGGTGTTTCTTTCGATGGTATGCATGGTCACTGTAGTGGGATGCAGCGCGATTTTCAGCGGGATTGCTGCCAAAGAAAAAACCTTTACTAAAAGCGGTATGAGTATTGTACTGAATGAGAATTTTTACGAAAAAGAGTATGTGGCGTATACTGCTTATTATGAATCTTCACAAATGCTGATTTTGGTCCTGAAGGATGATTTCAGCAATTTTTCCAGTCAGCAGTATAATGTCAACAGTGTCGGAACCAAAAAGTATGCGGAGCTGGTAGTGGAGGGGAACAACCTTAACGAAAAAAATGTCAGTGAAATTATTACGGAAGATGACTTGACCTATTTCACATATGAAAACAGTTCAAACGGGAAGGATTTCACCTATTTTGCGGTTTCCTATAAGAGTGATGATGCTTTTTGGCTGATTCAATTTTGCTGTGAACAAAATAATTATGAGAATTTGAAGCCTACGATGCTTCAATATGCACATTCGGTGACGTTTGATAACGCGGAATGAGTGGATGGTTTAAACAAGGTTAAAGCTGACCGAAGCAATTCGGTCAGCTTTTGACGTATCAATTACTGCATATTTTTCCATGCATATGCAATGGTTTGCAGATCAGGCAGAATATGCTCCAAAAAAGCGCGATACGGACAGTAGTTTCTTTTTTGAAAATACAGAGAACGGTAGCGTCTGCATCCGCCTTTGCATACGGTATAAAACGGGCAGTGAAGACATTGGGGAAGCCGGCGGCTGCCTTCGGTAAGAAAGCGTTTCATCGGTTCGCTTTGACGCAGAGTTAGAAAACTGCTTTCGGTCACTGAACCGCACCGATATTCGTCCAACACATAGAAATCGCAAGGATAGACGCTTCCGTCTGCCTCAATTACGAACTGGGGAGCGCAATCGCCCAGTAGTCCGCACTGTTCCGGCGCCTGGCCTGAGGCCATACGCACCAGATTATCAAATAGCCGGACACTGATGTAGCGTCCTCTTTGGAGCTGTTCTGTCCAGATTTTAAAAAAACGGATCAAAAAGTCGCCGTATAACTGAGGCGTGAGGGAATAATCTGCCTGAAATTCAGGCGATTCCAAAGGAGCGAGGCAAGGGATCAGCTGAACGAAACGAAATCCGTTTGATTGGTAAAAGTCCCACAGCCGCTTGGGCTGTTTGGCATTCTGAGCCGTAATAACAGATAGGATGTTAAAATCAACAGCACGGCTTTGCAGCAATTTGGCGGCTTTCATGGCTTTTGTCCATGTCCCTTGCCGTCCCGAATCAACTCTAGAACGGTTGTGTACGGTTTCATCGCCGTCTATTGAGAGCCCGATGAGAAATCGATGGGCGGAAAAAAGCTCAGCCCAGCTTTCATCTATCCGCATTCCGTTGGTTTGAAGGGAATAAAAAACATGGAGTTTTCCGTTGGACCTATCAATAAACTGTTGAGTGTAAGCAATAAAATCAGTAAAGAATTCGAAGCCGGTCATCAGCGGCTCGCCCCCCTGAAAGGAGAATGTGATATTTCCGCTGCCGTTTACCGCCTCCACTGCCCGTTCGATCAGGATATGCGCTGTGTCGGCAGACATAATACCGTAAGAGCGCACCTGCCGCAAATCAGCGACATCGGCATAGAAACAGTATTTACATCGCAGATCGCAAAGAGAGGACGCCGGTTTGATCAGCACAGAAAGATGGGTCATAGCATTGCTCGCTTTCAGAAGAAGTGAAGACTGCCGGCGTTTGTGTTTGCGGCAGTCTTATGATATGATTAGGTATACCATTCAGGAGCCTATCACTTTTACAAAGAAATTCCGTGTACGGGGACCGTCAAACTCACAGAAAAAAATCCCCTGCCATTTACCCAAAAGCGGTTTTCCGTTTTCGACCAATAATGTAACACTGCTGCCGATCGCGCTTGATTTCAAATGCGCGCTGCTGTTTTCTTCAAAATGCTTGAATTCAGGACGATCCGGAAACGCTTTGTCCAGCCCCAGCAGTAAATCAGTGACTACGTTGGGATCTGTGTTCTCATTAATGGTAACAGCAGCGGTTGTATGCGGACAGAAAACCACACAAATACCGTCCCGCACGCCGCTTTTCAGCAGCGCATCTCCCACTTTGGAGGTAATGTTGTAGAAATTTTCCTTTGTCGTTTCAATGGAATATTCATAGATCATTTAAATTCACCGATCCTTTCAAAATCGCTTCCCGTCTTTTATAATCGGGCAGCGTATTTTTTATGATGTTATAAAACCGCTGGGAGTGATTCATTTCTGTCAGATGCGCCAGTTCATGAACGACTACATAATCAATAGCTTCGTCCGGGAAAAGCATCAAAAAACAGGAAAAACAAATCATTCCTTTACTGCTGCAGCTTCCAAAACGCTTTCGGGCGCTTGTAATCCGGCAGCCGGAAGGGTGTACATTCATCAAAGCAGCAAATTTTTTCAGTTTTTCAGGTAGAATTTGTTTGGCCTGTTCGGTAAGTCGGGGAATATCCTCCGAACGGTAAGCAGGAAGATTGCTTCGACGTCTTCGTTCGCGCGCTAAAAGGGCGGTGATCTTTTTTTCATTGACCATTAAAAACTGTTCTGCTTGTTGATCGGTCATTTGAAAGGGAATTCGGACTGACAGAGAATAATCTTCCGCGATACTGACCAAGATGCTGCGTCGATCGGAGCGAATCAGGCGGTATGAATAGTTTATCGGCATGGCTTATTTGATAAAATCAATGCTGTTTTTTTCATAGAAAATCTCTCCTCTGTTTTAGGAAAAAGTACTGTTGGAGTTTCTGTTTTTATTATAGCATAAACATTAATCAAAAGCAAACAAAAAAGTCAAAAAAATGGAAATCAATTCTGATTGACAAGCACTTGAATTGAGCAAAGTAATTTTTTTAGAATACTAAACTGGCTTTTGTAAAAGTAAGTAGAGTTTGAGGCGGCGTTTCAAAATTTTAAAAAATACTTGACAAATCAAAAAAGAGTGGTAAAATAATAACAAGCCCACAGTAAGTGGTTAAAGAAAGGATGATTTAAATGACTAAAATAGATATTTTTTCCGGTTTTTTAGGCGCCGGAAAAACTACGCTGATTAAAAAGCTGATTCAGGAGGCATATGCCGGTGAAAAAGTTGTATTGATTGAAAATGAGTTTGGAGAAATCGGTATTGACGGAGGCTTCTTACAGGATGCCGGAATTGAAATCACTGAGATGAATTCCGGCTGTATTTGCTGTTCTTTGGTAGGTGATTTTTCAAAAGCACTATCTAAAGTAATCGCTGAATATGTGCCTGATCGGATTCTGATAGAGCCTTCCGGAGTAGGAAAGCTGTCAGATGTGATCCGGGCGGTTCAGTCTGTGGCAGGTGAAAATGTTGCTCTCAACGGCTTTACGACTGTAGTGGATGTAAATAAATGCAAAGTTTATATGAAAAACTTCGGTGAATTTTATAACGATCAGATTGCCAATGCCAGTGCGATTGTACTGAGTCACACTGCTGTTTGCGCAAAAGAGAAGATCGCTGCGGCAGTGGAACTGCTTCGAGAGAAGAATCAGACTGCGGTGATTGTAACTACTGATTGGAATCAATTGACCGGCGCGCAGATTTTGGAAGCGATGGAACAAAAGGCAACGCTTGCCGCTGAGTTGGAACGCCTTTCAACGGAAGAAACAGACCATGATGAGCACGGTCATCATCATCATAATGACGAGGATGATGAACACGATCATGCGCATTGCCACCATCATGATGACGAGGATGATGAACACGATCATGCGCATTGCCA
>CAZMTU010000076.1:10446-12063 GCA_964569225.1 uncultured Lachnospiraceae bacterium
CGCATTGCCACCATCATGATGACGAGGATGATGAACACGATCATGCGCATTGCCACCATCATGATGACGAGGATGATGAACACGATCATGCGCATTGCCATCATCATGATGATGAGGATGATGAACACGACCATGCGCATTGCCATCATAACGATGACGAGGATGATGAACACGAGTGCTGTCATCATGAAGGACATCACCACCATCACCATGCGGATGAAGTATTCACCAGTTGGGGGAAAGAAACCACCGCGCAGTTTACTGCGGATCAAATCAAAGCCGCGCTTGAAGCGCTTGAGGATGAAGCTGTCTGCGGAACTGTTCTCCGCGCCAAAGGAATTGTGGAGGGGACCGATGGGAAATGGATTCATTTCGACTATATTCCTGGCAATGTGGATGTTCGGTACGGATCCGCATCGGTTATTGGCAGAATTTGTGTGATCGGTTCTAAACTGAGCGAAGAGGCGATCAGTAAGCTGTTTAATATCTGAAAGGGCTGATTAAGCGATGAAAGAAGTACCAGTATATCTTTTCACTGGTTTTTTGGATGCCGGTAAAACAAAGCTGATCCATGACACACTGAGCGATCCCGATTTCAATACCGGAGAACCGATGCTGTTGGTTGTCTGTGAAGAAGGCGAACTGGAATTTGATCTCTCTGCTTTTGCGCATCCAAATGTCACTATGGTTACGCTTGACGAAGAGCAAAAGCTGACGCCTGACCGTTTGTCGGCTTTTGAAAAACGATACGGACCGGAACGAATACTGATTGAGTACAACGGTATGTGGATGCTGGACAGTCTGTATCAGGGAATGCCTGAAAACTGGATGATCTATCAGGAAATCATGGTGGCGGATACTAATTCTTTTTCCGCCTACAATGCGAATCTTCGTCAGTTGGTTTATGATAAGCTTCAATCCTGCGAAACTGTGATCTTTAACCGCGCAAGCGTTTCAGTAGATCAAGAAGCATTTCATAAGATTGTTCGAGGAGTTAATCGGCGGTGCTCCATTGCTTACGAAACAGTAAATGGCGAGTTTGTGTATGATGAGATCGAGGATCCGCTGCCATTTGACCTGAATGCGCCTGTAATCGAGATTCAGGATGGTGATTTTGCGGTTTGGTATCGGGATTTAACCGAGGATGTTTCCAAATATGAGGGGAAAACGGTCCGTTTCAAAGGAATTGTAGCAAGAGATCATCAACTTCCGCCTAAGACCTTCGTGATCGGCAGGCATGTAATGACCTGTTGTGTGCAGGATATTACCTATTGCGGTTTGGTGTGTAAATCTGCTAAAGCAGCCGCTTTGAACACCAAGAATTGGGTGATTCTGACTGCAACGATTTCGTTTGAATACAGCAGCGTCTACGATTCAAAGGGACCCGTACTTACTGCGGTAAAAGTGGAAATGAGCGAACAGCCGGAACAACCGGTGGCTACAATGTATTAACACAATTATTATAATTGGGGACGCCGTATTTTTAATGCGGCGTCCCCAATTTAGTTGGTATTGAATATTTAGTTATTATCAATCGGCGTTTCAGGTAGATTAATATTGGCTTTTTTAGCTTGTAAATGCTGTAACTGACGGGGAATACGGTAAAGGCGGCCATTT
>CAZMTU010000077.1:0-11915 GCA_964569225.1 uncultured Lachnospiraceae bacterium
GCACTAGTGGGACTTGTTAGCGATCGAACCGGCGGTAGTTTACAAAACGGGTTGCTGGCAGCCGTTATTTTCCCAATTGTCATGCTGATCGCTCTGTTTTTTCTGAAAAAAACTTCAGAGACCGGTAAACTGTTCAACAAGAAATAATTTATAAACTGCAGGAGCCTATTTCTAAACTGCTCCCAAAAAGTCAGACAAAGTTTTTGAATAAAAAATATGCAAAGCGGCCAAGCGAAGGATTGGTCGCTTTTGTTATGCGGCAGAGCGGCGGAACTGAACGGGAGACAAGCCGCCCAAACGGAGCTTGATCCGATTTGCTGTACCGTTCAATGTAGTCTTCCGGCTCTGCGAAAAAACGCTCAACCGAGGAAAAATTCTGCAAATGGAGTAATTTCCGACTTTAACAGCCCGATGATATTCTTTGCACAACCATTATCCGGACAATTGCCCTTTCTGAACATGCTCTGCCGGGTGTCCTTATTTTTCAGCATTTTCCGGCAATGCTTGTGCTGATACTGCCCCACTGATCGGAACGCGGGATCAAATTGGTATTGTCAGGAATCTTTGCGAATACCTTTTCAAACATATCTGTCACTTGGATCAAATTCGGATGATAGCTGATGTTGTAAGAGACAAGCTCGCCGTTGTAAAGATCGATGATCAGGGATAAATAGAACTTTATGCCGAACAAGGCGAACTCCGTCACATCGGTTACACACTTCTGATTCGGTTTGTACGCCTTGAAATCACGCTCCAGCAGATTGGGAGCGACTTTCCCATTTGTCCCTTGAAAGATTGGTACTTTTTCATGCGAACACGGCAGAAAATGCCCATTTCCCGCATGAGTTTCCGCACCGTCTTATGGTTGATATAGTACCGGGTACCTTTCAGCTTGACCGTTATACGCCAATAACCGTAGCGTTTCCGGTTTTCTTCGTAGATACGGCGGATCTCCGCTTTCACCGAAGCATATTTGTCCGGTCTGTCCATTTGCTTGCTGTAATAATAGTAGGTGCTGCGGAATATCCCGGAAATCTCTATGAGCAGTCCTATCTTAATATTTATGCCTCAGTTCCCAAATCACTTTCGCTTTTTCTCTTGCCGCACCCTCTCGGCAACCAAGGCGTTCATTTTTTTAAGTACGCGTTCTCCGCACGCAGTCGCTGCCACTTCCAAGATCAGTTCTTCTTCCACCTTCTTTTCCGGCTTTGCCTGCCGTCCCGTGGTCTTCCTTCCTCGCCGTTCTATATACAGCCCTTCCGCGCCTTCTACCAGATAGACGCACTCCCATCTTGTGATTACCGCTCGCGGGACTTCGAACATCCGCTCGGTTTCCCGATAGCTGAATTCCTCACGCTTCATCGTTTTTAACACCTGTTCTTTGAATTCCCTTACTTCTTGGTTTCCCTTCCTTGGGGCATGAAAATACTCCCCCTTTGTCAGACTTTATTTTGGTTTTTTATATTATACCATATTGTCTAACAATTGGGGAGCTTTTCACTTTAAGCGGACAGTTTTCAAATTATTGCTCTTTAGAAACACATTATCGGGAATCCCTCGATAAAACGTTACTCATACAGACCGAACTCGGCAATTTTTACCGCAGATTTATTGGTATCCCCCGAATTGTAAATTCGGATAAGAACATAACGCGCGGAGGTTTCACCGATCGCATAGCTGGCGGAAGCCTGCTCATTTCCATTCTGATAGTCTACTGACGTCCAGTGCTTAGCATCTTCCGAAATAAAGATTCCCCATTCAGCTAAAGGCGTAGAAGCGCCGCTGATCATGGTATATTTACTGAAGGTTTTAACTTCACCCAGGTCAACTATAATCCATTGCAAAGCGCCATCCAACGTATAGGCGTTCAGTTCGCAGGTTTCAACACTCCACTTGGTGTCAGTATTTCCGTCAATCATCTTTTCCGCACTCATTCTGACAGACGCTACGCCGGAACGGCCGTAAATACTGGCATTCAGACAAAGATTACTGTCATTCACCACCGCGTTCTCCGCCGTCGCACTCTTATTTCCGTGAAGCGGATCAGTTACCATAGGATAAACGGAATTTTCCACGTTAGGCAGATTTTCAGTCAAGAAATTATCAGTATAGTTGCCAAAGCCCTTGAAATCCCATGCGCCGCTTTTGAATTCCGCAGCATATTGAACCCGAATATCTTCCATACAGTCAAAACCGGTGATTTCCTTAACAATCTTATTAAAGGTATTGTTAGGATCCTTAGGATCATCGCTCTGCCCTGTCAGTCTGCCTGATTTGATCTCCTTATTGATGGTATCGATCAGTCCCAAATTCAGGCTGCCATCTGCATTCTTGCCGGTAGGCCAATGTTCATCTAAATAAGCGAGGAACCACTTGCTGCCGTCGCCGTAAGGCTGCCAGTTCCAGTCATACAAATCGGATTGATTAGCGTCCTTATAAAGCTGCACATACTCTGCATCTGACCAGTGAAAATAACGGAAGCCCCCATAATTCGCCATATTTTCAGTCCACCACGAGGAGCTAAACCAATATTGCTGGACCTGATGCGTAATTTCATGAGAAAAGAACCCAATGTCCCGCGGATTAGCATTTGCATAGTCTACCGACACAACCACCTGCCGGCCGCTGCTGTACGCAACGCCGTCATAGCCCTTGTCCGCTACAAAGGTAACGGTTTTAGGCTCGCTTCCAGTGCCCCATCTTGCATAAAGCTTCGGATAACTGTTATAGAAAAGCTTGGTCAGACTGTCCTGATAGCCTTTTGCGGTGATCAGATCCCAATCGCCGGCATAAAGCAGCTTATATTCGCTGTCAAAATTCTCCCCTTCAGCGATTTCAAAGGGAATACTGAGAAGCAACGGATAGCCCGCGTTTCCGCTGTCAATAGAAAAATTAAGATAGTAACTTCCGGCATTCACATAAGGAACTGTCAGTTTCACTTTTGCGGTATAGGTGCCGTCTTTTCCTTCGGGCGTGATTCCCTCTTGACAAATTTCGCCCTTCGTGCTACCCTTTGCGCCAATGCTGGCAATGAATTTAGTGGGAAGATTAGTGGTAAAACCGATTACAATAAATTTGCCGGTTTCGCTGCTGATATCGGTATAGTCGCACTGCACTCGCACATCAATAGTATCAATATTCACTGTCAATTTCTTATTTGTCGCATCCTCCTCATAGGTCGCCATAAGATTGACCAAGCTGTTCAGCGAAGCAGCGGTGGTAGATCGACCGTTCAGCTTATAGGTGACGCTGTATCTGGAATACTTCTCAGCTATTTCTTTCACCAGTTCCTCACCTCTGCCTAAAAACTGGTATTTCGAGTAATCAACTCCCTCCTCCACCTTCCATTCGGCGGTATTCACTGTGCCATTAAACGCAGGCTCCTCAGACGCCTGGTCCGGGGTAGTAGTACTTGCTTCATCTGCAGTGGTAATTTCACCGGTGTTTTTGCCCGATCCGCATGCCACCGCCGATGTCAACATAAGCGCCGCAAGCAAAACCGCCCAGATTTTTTTCATGTTCATATGTGCTCCTTTCATACAAAAGCCAATATTTTATTTAATTTATTATAGCAGACCTGCCAAGAAAATGCAAGCCTTCTCTCACTTAATCATTGCACAGACCGTCTTTTTCTATCGTTTAAACACATTTGCCAATCATTTTGAAAAAATTCCCCTTAACAGGCAAATTTTTTTCGTTCACTTTTCCTTTTTTGTTGACAGAATGAAAAATTCCTTGTATAATGGATTTGATATATAAATAAAAAAAGGGAACGAATCCAAAATATGCAAAAAATTTACATTTATCCCAATCCCCAAAAAGCACCCTGCGTACAGGCAGCGTTAATTGCCGTCCGCTGGTTGGAAAGCCGAAATATTTCCGTGGCAATCAGCTCTGAGGTCGCTCTATTCCCCGAATTTGAGGGATTGTCTACAGCCTACACTGACGCGGAATTGGCGGTCGTTTTGGGCGGCGATGGCACCATGCTGCGTTGTGCTCATCAGCTTATCGGGCGAAACATTCCCCTGCTGGGGGTCAATTACGGACATTTAGGCTATCTTACCGAGTTATCGCCAGATCAGTTGATTCCTGCGTTGGAAAAGGTACTGGATGGGCACTGCCGAATAGAAAAACGAAGCATGCTGCAAGGTCTGCTGAATGACAGAACACAGCCGCTTAAACGCATATTGGCGATTAATGACCTTTGTATTTATCGAGGCAGCATTCCGGGAATGATCAGCTACGCTGCCTACATTAACGACACCTATATGGACACCTACCGTGCGGACGGGGCCCTTATTTCCACGCCTAATGGTTCCACTGCCTATAATTTCTCGGTCGGCGGTCCGATTGTAAATCCCTTAGCCAAAAATATGATCTTTACCCCCATATGCAGTCATTCCCTGCTTTCAAGGTCAATCGTTCTCAGCGAGAACGACCGGCTGCGCCTGGAAGCAGCGCAAGGTGCAGACAGCCGTTTGCCAACCCTGTCGGCGGACGGCATTGAATTTTCCCCGCTGACCGGTACCTTTAGCTTGGAAATCACCCTTGCCACTGAACAATTCTCCTTAGTTCGAGTAAGTAACCGCAATTTTTATGATATTTTAAGAGAGAAGATGATCCGCTGAAATGAAAACGATCCTCACGCCCCACGAAATGCGGCTTGCCGAGCAGGCGCTGATAAAGCGCGGTATCAGCGAAATAGAACTGATGCGGCAGGCAGCCGATGGACTGTTTTCCGCGGTCAATGACTGGCGGGGAACGGTTGGAATTCTCTGCGGAAGCGGCAACAACGCAGGGGACGGCTACGCACTGGCTGTTTTGCTGAAGCAAGCGGGATGCTCGCCCATCCTGCTGCGGGCGTCTGATCGAATTACCCCAGCTTCCGCCTATTTCAGAGCAAGCTGCACAGCGCTTTCCATTCCTGAAATCACACCTGATGAAATCGGTCAGCTTTCTGCCTCGAGCTGGCTGGTAGACTGTTTGTTCGGCATTGGCTTCCACGGTGAAGTACCCGAATCCTATCGCGCGCTCATCAATTGGTGTAATCAAAGCAATATCCCGATTCTGTCTGCCGACATTCCCTCCGGTCTGTCCGCCCTCACCGGCAACGGAAGCAGTGTAATTCGCGCCGCAGTCACGGTTGCTATCGGCGCATATAAGCCCGGACATTTTTTCGGTATTGCCCCCGATGTCTGCGGCAAGCTCTGCCTTGCCCCCATCGGTCTGGAAAGCATTTCGCTGGCGGTTCCCACAAATGAAAATATCGCGGAGCTAAACCATGACACGCCTTCCCCTATCATTGAAGTTTCCCCCGCTTCTCCTGCCTCAAACAGTCCGGCAGCCAAACCTTTACTGTCCGCCAAACTGATCGAGGCGTCCGATATTGCGTCTATTTTTGCGCCCCGTCCTCATTGCTGTCATAAAGGCAGCTTCGGAACCGCCCTGCTGCTGGGCGGTTCTGCGGAATACAGCGGCGCTCCCAAGCTGACGAACTTAGCGGCAGCTTCTGTTGCTTCCATGCGCTGCGGATGTGGAATCGCCCGCCTTGCATTACCTGAGTCCCTCATTCATTCGGCAGCCCCCTACCTGCTGGAATCCACGCTCTGTCCAATGCCTCAGAAAGAAGGAAAAATCATTTTTCATGAAAAAGCATTGGAACGCGCCTTCTCAGGCGTCCGGTCTGCCGCAATAGGCATGGGGTGGGGCACATCGGATAGCTATCCGGCTATTCTGGCATACATTTTAAAAGAAACCAAAATTCCAACCGTCATTGACGCAGACGGGTTGAATACCCTTGCCCACTGCGATCTTTCTATGCTCAGGCGACCGGACAGCGCACCGGTCATCCTCACACCTCATCCTAAGGAATTTGAACGACTGTCAGGTATTCCGATGGCGGAGATTTTAATCGACCCCATTGGAACCGCCGCGCATTTTGCAGAAGCGCATAGCTGTATCGTACTGCTTAAAGGGGCTTCTACGGTCATTACCGACGGCAAAACATCTCTAATCACCAGCACAGGCTGTGGCGGTATGGCTACTGCGGGCAGCGGAGACGTCCTTTCAGGCATATTGGCGGCGCTGCTCTCTTATTCACCGCTTTCTCCTTTACTTACAGTAGCTGCAGGCGCACATCTGGCGGGACTGGCTGGTGAAATTGCCGAAAAAAAGATAGGCTCTGTAGCCATGATCGCTTCTGACACTGTATCCGCGCTTCCTGAAGCGATCAGAAAAATTTCGGATAATCTCATTTGCTGAATTTAAATCATCTTTGAATTTACTTTTAGTTGATTGTGTATAGAACAGCTTTCCGCCTTTACAGATGAGAGTGATACATTGATATTTCAAAACTTTTTCATATGGTACCATATTACTAAAAGAGATTATAGGATTGTGTAAAATCGCTGCTTACGGCACTTCTGCCATGTCAAAACTATTTTTTTCAGAATATTTGCTTCTGTTTGGCTTTTCCTTAACGTTTTTAAATACGCGCCGATTCGCGCTAAATGTTAATCGGCGGGCTGACTTATAAAAGCGTACTCAACAATATCAGGATCCCCCTTCCGGCTTTCACGAAAAAACAAGGGCTGTCACAAATGGTCGTTTGTGACAGCCTTTTTTACCAGTCAAAAATTTCTCAGCGGTTCCTACTCATTCCACCTTACAGGTTTCCCGCATATCCTCCAAATGAATATTAGCTACCAAAATGGCATGGTCTATGCTGCAAATTTTCTTGTAAAAATGAGGATCATACAGCTCACATTCAGGATAATCATCAGCAAGGGTTTCCCAAAGGGAGGACAGCTCGTCAAAAGTCTTGTTTTTCTCCATTGCCGCCGCATAGACAGCCACCTCGCACCACCGTTCGGGAGAAAGAGATGCGGCTTTTTGCCCAGCGCACTTCAGTTCATCCAAATATTGCCCGTAGGCAAGCCATTCCGCCTTCATCTGCATCCCTTTTTCAGTCAGATAAGGGAGCTTATAGCTGAAGACCTGATAACAGACCGCAAATGCCAGTCCCGCGAAGCAGAGTGATACCACACCTAATGTCAAACTGCCCGCCAGCCATCCTAAAAGGGCGCCCGCTCCAACCACCAATGCAATCTTTCCAATCAGCAGAAATGGATTTTGCTTGTGTTCATAGGAAACCTCATCCGAAAAGCCTTGCGCCAAAAAAGCGTCAATTACTTCCCGCTGAAACTTTTTGCGCATTTCGCCGCATTGTTCAGGATGCTCTTCAATATAAGATTTCAGGTAGGTCAGTGTAATCTGACTGTTCTCTCCTGCCGCTTCCAGCAAAAAAGTAAGCAGTGTCTGCTCGAAGGGCTGAAGCCCATGACCGTCATCCAAAGGTATGAAGATCAGCTCATTGCTTTTATGATCTACATAAATCTTTTTTCGGTGAACTAAATCCATCAGTGTTACCGCAAACTGTGTATAGCTTCCGCCTTTACGGTTTCCGAAAAAGACCAACCGACTGACCAATGCCGGTGAAAGATCAGACGGCGGTCTGTCAACAGGTTGCGCTGATGGCATTTCTGGCTGTACCTTTGCAAGCCGTTTAGGATACACCCAATACCGGTCTATGATCGACAGGATAAAATGCCCGAAAATCACTACGAACACCGAAATACCCAGTAAAATCTCAAGAAATACAGTCATAAACGCTTCACCCTCATTACTTATTCATTATGATTGATAAAATTCCCATATATGCCGTCGGTGGCCAGTATATAAGGAAAATATTGACCTGCTTTATGCGTTCTTCGATTTACCGGTAATGCGAATAACCGACGCAATCGCAGGTGAAATAATAGCTGACGCAGCAAATTCAAATACAAAGTTCCAGCCCGCAAGCCCCGTAATGATATAAACCATAACATTTTGCCCGTTTGCCCACGCAGTCAGCGTATCGGTATAAAATGCCAGCATCGCAATCACAAAAAGACCGGTATTTACGATGGGTGCTATCATTGCGGCGCATACTACGGCAAGCGTTTGATTCTTTTTTAAAAGAATTCTGTAAATAAGCGCGGATACAAAACCGGCGGCGCTTCCTTTCACCAAACAGAGAAACACTGTCAGAACAGGGTTTACTGTAAACAGAATATACGCACCCGAGTCAACACCGGTTACAGTGAATACCGTAACCGCAATGCCGAAAAGGAATCCGAGCGCGGTCCCCCATTTTTTCCCCAGCAGGCATCCGCCCAGCACCACGGGAATCAGCGTCAGCGTAATGGCAATAGGTCCAACCTTAATAAAATTGCTGAGCGTTTGAAACACCACAACAAGCGCTGCCAGAATTGCGATCAGTACCATACGGTAGATCTTTTCATGCTGTTTCGCTATTTTATTCATTTCTTCTCCTTACTGTTGCCCTGCTGAATATTGAATGCAGGTGCAACGCAAAAATAATGTATATATAAACGGATTTTTAAGACAGCAGATAGCTTCAAATGTATCCTGTTTGCGGCGCCACCACCCCGTCAGACGGATACAGTCAAATCCGGTTATACTTCAAGTCACTTGTCCTTAAACACGCTGGTCAAAAACAGTTTCTTTTGGTTTTAGTATATCACAATATGTTCTTATTGTCAATTAGCTTTTTAAAAAAAGCGACATTTTCCCTAAAATTATTATTTTTTAAAATTAACATTTGTTTATTATAAACAATAAAGTGAATTGGAATAAAAGAATAATAATCAACTATAATAGGTTCTGCACCAAAGCATTCATTTTATTTTTTTAAAGAAAGCACTTGAATTCCTAATAACCTTGTGGTAAAATAGGTTTGAAATTAATGAAAAGGATAGATAATAAATTATGATCGTTTCAACCAAAGGCCGATACGCCTTACGGGTAATGCTTGATCTCGCCAGTCAGGATCGAGCGCAGTTTGTTCCCTTGAAGGAAATTGCCGACAGGCAAGGCATCTCCGAAAAATACCTGGAAAGCATCGTTTCCGGTCTGACCAAAGCGGGTTTTTTAGAGGGCCTTCGGGGCAAGGGCGGCGGTTATCGGCTCACTCGCTCGCCTGAGCAGTATACCGTAGACAGCATACTGGAACTGACGGAAGGCAGCCTTGCACCGGTTTCCTGTTTAGAAAAAGGAACAGCGCCCTGTCCTAATTCATCCGTTTGCCTTACTTTCCCAATGTGGTCGGAGCTGGACAAACTGATTCACAACTTTTTCCGTGGAATCACCCTTGCCGAACTGCTTGCTTCCGCTAATACCGACAGTCTAAACAGCAGTTCCCTGTGATCAATCATTTATTCTTTGCAAACATTTTGAATGAAAAACGCGCTTACTGTCCATCCTTATAAAAGATCTCATAGGAATTCCATTATTTTCAATAAACCTATTGACAAAATAGGTTTATTGTGCTATAATCAAACATACCAACTAATTTGGTAGGTTTATGATTTTTTTACTATTCCGTACGGAATAAAGAAAGGACCTGTTATGTCAGAAAAAAAATACCGTTTTGAAACCCTGCAACTGCACGTCGGACAAGAATTCCCTGATTCCGCAACCGATGCACGTGCCGTTCCAATCTATGCTACTACCTCTTATGTATTTAAAGATTCAGCACAGGCGGCCGGTCGTTTTGGACTAACCGAAGGCGGCAATATTTACACTCGTTTAATGAATCCCACCTCCGATGTATTTGAAAAGCGGATCGCCGCTTTGGAGGGCGGCGCCGCCGCGCTCGCCACCGCATCCGGCTCTGCCGCAATTACTTACGCTGTTCAAAACATTACACGATCCGGCGATCACATCGTTTCCGCTTCCAATCTCTATGGCGGAACCTATAATTTGTTCGCTAATACCTTTGCTGACAGCGGAATTGAAACAAGCTTTGTGGACGCTGCCGACCCAGCATCCTTTGAAGCAGCCATCCGTCCGAATACCAAGCTGATTTATTTGGAATCACTGGGCAATCCCAATTCTGACATTACCGACCTGGAAGCCGTTTCCGAAATCGCTCATCGCCATGGCATTCCGGTGATTGTCGACAATACCTTTGCTACCCCCTTCCTTTTCCGTCCGCTGGAGCATGGCGCAGATGTGGTAGTTCATTCCGCCACAAAATTTATCGGTGGACATGGCACCGTTATGGGCGGCGTTATCATTGACGGCGGTAAATTTGACTGGACCGCATCAGGGGTTGCTGAAAAATATCCCGGTCTTACCGCTCCTAATCCCAGCTATCACGGCATCACCTTCACCGAAGCCTGCGGTCCTATCGCCTATATTATGAAAATCCGTACTACTCTTATGCGGGATACGGGCGCCTGCATTTCTCCCTTTAATTCTTTCGCTCTGTTGCAAGGCTTGGAAACGCTCTCTCTGCGAGTTGAACGCCATGTAGAAAACGCACTGAAAGTGGTAGATTTTCTGAAAAAACATCCTTTGGTTGCAAAAGTCAATCACCCTTCCCTTTCCGTCGGCAAACAGAAGGAACTGTATGACCGTTACTATCCGAATGGCGGCGCCTCCATCTTCACCTTTGAACTGGCAGGTACAGAGGAACAGGCCAAACGCTTTACAGAATCGCTGAAGCTTTTCTCACTCCTTGCCAATGTAGCGGATGTAAAATCGCTGGTCATTCATCCCGCATCTACCACTCATTCTCAGATGGATGAAGCGCAGCTTACCGCTGCAGGTATTAGTCCCACCACTGTTCGGCTGTCCATCGGTACTGAGCATATTGATGACATTATCGAAGATTTGGAAGCCGGCTTTGAGGCACTGCGGTAATGTTTTACCCCTATATAGAAAGGAAAAAATAATGAATATTTATGCGGACAATGCGGCAACTACTAAAATGAGCAACGCCGCTTTAAATGCAATGCTTTCCTGTATGGAGAGCTGCTATGCCAATCCTTCCAGCCTTCACGAGCCGGGTCAAAAAGCCGCAGAAGTGCTGGCAGATGCCAGACAAAAAATCGCTGATCTGCTGCATTGCAGTCCTCGTGAAATTATTTTCACCTCAGGCGGCAGTGAAGCCGATAATCAGGCGCTTTGCTCCTTGGCGGCATGGGGCGCCAATCACGGAAAAAAGCATATTGTTTCCACAGCTTTTGAACATCATGCCATTCTGCACACATTGAAAAAGTTGGAGAAGCAAGGATTTGAAATCACCCTTCTGGAGGTTCCGGAAAACGGATTGCTTTCACCTGAGGCAGTGAAAGCAGCTATTCGTTCCGATACCTGTCTTGTCAGTGTTATGTATGCCAATAATGAAATCGGTACGGTTCAACCCATTAATGAAATCGGCGCAATTTGCCGAAATGCTAAAGTTGCCTTCCATACCGATGCCGTACAGGCGGTCGGTCACATGCCTATTGATCTAAGTAAGCAGCCCATCGACCTCTTATCGCTCTCTGCTCACAAATTTCACGGTCCCAAAGGCGTAGGATTGCTTTATGCCCGCAGAGGAGTTATCCTGTCGCCTCTTATTGAAGGAGGCGCTCAGGAACGGGGCAAACGGGCAGGCACCGAAAATTTACCCGCTATTGTGGGAATGGCTGCGGCACTGGAAGAAGCAGTTCAGAACTTAGATCGAAATACCGTTTATGTCACTACGCTTCGGGATAGGCTGATCGAAGGACTTAACCGTATCCCCCGCAGCATTCTGAACGGTGATGCGGTTAAGCGCTTGCCCGGAAATGTCAGCTTTTGCTTTGAGGGGATTGAAGGAGAATCACTTCTGCTTCTTTTGAGCGATCAAGGCATTTACGCTTCCTCTGGCTCTGCTTGCACCTCCGGTTCGCTTGACCCCAGTCATGTACTGCTTGCCATCGGGCGCCCCCACGAGATTGCACACGGCTCTCTTCGGCTGACCCTTAGCGCAAGCAATACCATGGAAGAAGTAGATTATATGTGCCGGGTGATTCCTGAGGTAG
>CAZMTU010000078.1:0-11588 GCA_964569225.1 uncultured Lachnospiraceae bacterium
GGAAAGCGCAGTTCCCTGCCCAGTGAGCCGTGGAATGGTATAGCGAAGCTGCGCTAACTCCACCTGTAGCTTTCCCTCGCCTGAGGTGGCGTGCAAGGCAAAAATATCTAAAATAAGCATGGAACGGTCAATTACCCGTACCTGCCGCTCAGCTTTACCTTCTTCCTTATCGTTCAGCGCTTTTTCCAGATTCCGGATTTGCGCCGGACTAAGTTCGCAGTCAAAAACCACCAGCTCTACATCGTTATTTCCGCAAAGCTCCTTCAACTCCTGAATTTTGCCGCTGCCGATATAGGTCGCGGCAGTAGGCGTCTGCCGCTGCTGGATCATCTGCGCTACCAACACACCGCCCGCCGTTTCAAGCAGACGTTCCAGTTCATCCAGCGATACCGCTGCCTCGTGAGGATCGGTATCCGGCGTCAGAACAGACACCAATACCGTTCTGGTTTCATCTTCTTTTTTAAACAGATCGTTTTGTTCCATAGATTCCTTTCTGTCAACAGACCTCATGTCGATTTTTCGACTTTTATCCCCACCGCCGGCATCTTTCCTGTGATAGGCTGCCATACAGATTCTATATCCGCAGAAAGCAAAAGGCGAGCGACGGCAGAACGCCAATCACTCGCCTGTTTTAACCGATTCAAAAGAACTTCTGCTTAAAGCTTTTTCTTCGAATACCGTCATGCCCTACAAGCAACCCCAAAGAGTCACACTACAGAAAAATTTGTAAAAATTATTTCTGCGCGCCGGCAAGACGACGCTTGAACTTATCCACGCGTCCGCCCGCATCAACAAACTTCTGTTTGCCGGTAAAGAACGGATGGCATTTAGAGCAGATTTCAACGGTCATATCGCCTTTTGTAGAACGGGTTTTCACTTCGGCGCCGCAGGCACATCTGATCGTGCATTCTTTATATTCGGGATGGATTCCTTCCTTCATGATCTCACACCTCTTTTTACAATCTAATTCACAGTGAGTTTTATTATAGCACATTTTATTTCGATTTGCAATAGTTTTTTCAATTTTTTTAGATTTTTTTTAAAACTGCTTGCATTTGATAAAAGTCAGTGGTACAATACTATCAATAAAATTGAAAAGAGGCTTATATGATCACCACAGCAGTGCTGGAAGAAATAACCTTGGCACATCAGCCGTATTTCCCATGCGATAACCGGATTTCCTATTATAATTTTTCTAATATATTTATGTGGCGTCATGCCATGCATTATCAAATTATTCTGGTAGGAACAACTCCCTGCATTACCGGCAAATACCAGGACGAGCCCCGTATGGTGCTGCTCCCACACGTCGAAGAGGATGACCTTCTTCGGGATATCCTATTCCAGCTGAAAGCGATCTTGGACGAACCGCTTCGCGTTCAGCCGCTGGACCACTCTATGCAGAAACGAATTGCCCGGCTGTTTCCCGAAGCAGCGTTTACAGATCAACGGGATCTGTATGACTATCTTTACCGTTCGGACGACCTGATAAATCTGCCCGGAAGCAAATATCACGCTAAACGCAATCACATTCACGCATTTACCTCGACCTATTCTTACGAATATGTGCGGATAACACCGGACAAGCTTCCCTTGCTGCGACGCTGCGCGGAAGAACTATACCTCAAAGACAGCCGTTTGCCCGATGAATATGAAGCAATCGGCGAACTGCTTGACCACTTTGAAGCATTGCACCTGCGGGCAGGGCTGCTTTTAGCGGAAGGAGAACCGGCGGCTTACTCTATCGGCGAAAAAATGTGCAGCGATACAGCGCTGATTCATATTGAAAAAGCCGACCGTTCCTTTGAGGGTGCTTATGCTATGATTAATCAGCTATTCTCATCGGATTTTGCCGACTGTCTTTATATCAATCGGGAAGAAGATATGGATATTCCGGGGCTGCGCAAGGCAAAGCTTTCCTATCATCCGGTAGCGCTGGGTGAATATTGCAGCGCAATAATTTGATGTAATGGAGAATAAAAAAGTTCCGCTATACAATAGTTCTATTTCACCTGTGAAATCAAGGGGGTGCTGCAAAAACCATTTTGCGGCACCCCTTCGCTCGATAGCCGCTGCTTTCCGCCCGGTCAAAAGACAAAACGGCGGGATTTCCCCCGCCGCATTTGTTTGGGTCGCTGCATTACGAATGCAGCAACCTGTTTGACCTCGGTTAAATCTTTTCCTTAACCTTGGCTGCCTTGCCCACTCTGGAGCGCACATAGTAGAGCTTTGCCCGGCGGACTTTACCGCTGCGGATAATTTCTACCTTAGCCACATTGGGCGAGTGTACAGGGAAAGTCTTTTCTACGCCTACACCGTAAGAAACCCGTCTTACTGTGAAGGTTTCGGAAATACCGCCGCCCTTCTTCGCGATGATGGTACCCTCAAACAGCTGAATCCGTTCCTTGTTTCCTTCCTTGATCTTGTTGGAAACTCTAACGGTATCACCTACATTCAAAGTAGGCACTTCGCTTTTGAGCTGCTCGTTTGTGAAAGCCTTAATCAGATCCATAAGGTTCTCCTCCTCGTCATAGAACATTCTTGCGAGCCTGCAGAGGACTGTTCCGTTTTATATTCGGGCAAGTGCGCAGCTTGCGCAAATGCACAGCTTTTTTATTATAGCACAGGCTTTTTCAAAATGCAATACTTTTGGCGAAAATAATCCGACATATAATGATAAAATCTCAAAAAACAAGGTCCAATCCCTTATGGACATCGCTGAACTGTGCCGATTCATTAAACGTCGGTATGGACTGACAGCACGTTTCTATCCAATCGACCATCTCTTCACCGAGCAATTCCATTTATACATTGCATCTGCTCCTTCCGATAATATTTATATTATCGGCATATAATGGATTTCTTCTCGTGAAATGTAAAAGTGCCGTGTCTAAGCTTTTGAAATTAATATCGGATCTCTCTTACGCGGACGGACTGTGAAAGGGTACAGCGTGAAAAGCAAAAAAGAAGATTAATATGAAGTTATTCCAAATACTTTTCCATATATACGATTACAAATTTAGGTTTCTTAACCTCTTGCTCCGGACCGGCTGCCTTCTTGGAAGGCGGAAACTTCGCCCTCGCGTCTACAGAATAATCCGCGGTATAGCCGAGTTTTTCGTAAAATCCTACCGCTTCATCGCGGCTTGTGATGATAATTTTTTTATATCCACGCTCCCGAATCCAATCTTCGGCAGCGGTAATAGCCAATCTGCCCGCGCCCTGTCCCCTTGCAAAGGATACCGTTGCGACACGCTCAATCTTCGCATAGTGCGCTTCCGGAACCAAATGAATGCGGCTTGTGCTGAGCGGTATTCCGTTATCATCTGTTACAAGAATATATTCTGTTTCCGGTGTATCTTCGCCGAACTCCCCCTGCAACGCGCAGCCAAAACCGAGAACCATCGCCTCGGTTCGAACATAATGTACACCGGCTCGCTGCCATTCTTCTTTCACCCGTATTGCTTTCATTTTTTGACCATCCCTTTCTCATATACCTAAAGCTTTGAATAATAAAATTGAAGCAGTTTTACGCGTCCTCATACAGATCGCCGGACAAGTAATGATCGCCCCCATCGGGGAAAACTACCACGATACGTTTATGCTCATTTTCAGGGCGTTTTGCCACCTGTACCGCCGTCCAAAGCGCGGCACCTGCGGAAATTCCGGCGAGAATTCCTTCTGTGTTTGCGGCAAGGCGAGCATACCTATACGCATCATCGTCAGTTACGGTAATAATCTCATCAATCAAATTCATATCGGTCACAGGACAAATGGATCCTCCGCCGATGCCCTGTATTTTATGAGGACCCGGTTTCCCTCCGGATAGAACCGGACACCCCGCCGGTTCCACGCCGATAATCTTTATATCAGGATTTTTTTCCTTTAAATATCTGCCGGTACCTGTAATTGTTCCGCCTGTTCCTACACAAGCTATCAAAATATCTACCTTTCCATCTAAATCTTCCCAAATTTCAGGTCCTGTGCTCTGATAATGGGCATTAGGATTGGCAGAATTCATTCCCTGCCCGGGAATAAACGAGCCGGGCGTATGTTCCGCAAGCTCCTTTGCCCTCGCTCCGCTTCCGGGCATACTCTCTTCGGCAGGCGTTAGATATACTTCCGCACCGTATGCCTTCAAAAGTGTAACACGCTCATGACTCATATTTTCCGGCATAAAAATAACGGTTCTGTACCCTTTTACAGCGGCAACCGCGGCAAGTCCGATACCGGTATTTCCGGATGTTCCCTCCACAATTGTTGCACCGGAGGATAGCCTTCCATCCCTTTCCGCTGTTTCGATCATTCCAAGTGCGATTCGGTCCTTTACCGAGCCTGCCGGATTAAAGGCTTCCAGTTTCGCAAAGATTTGCCCCTTGGCCTGTTCCTTCTTCTCAATTTTATTCAGATGAACGATCGGCGTATGTCCGATCAGATCCAACACACTTTCATAGATACGCATATTTATGACCATGCCCTCTTGATAATTTGCCTAAAATTTCAATCAATCTTTCCACTTGATAATTGCCTTTTCAATTTTGTTAACCGCGATATCAATCAATGTTGTTATTACGCCAACGGTAAAAATACCTGCCAGTACACAGCGATAATCCGCAAAGCTTTTATATTTTTCGATAAAAAATCCGATACCAAGATTGATTCCCAGCATCTCCGCGCCGGACAGACACATAAATGCGCCCCGAAGGCTTTTAGAAACACTGCTGATAATTCCGGGCAGGCAGTATGGAAATATAACCTTAACCAGCATTCCCGCTGTTCCAACACCCATGGTTTTTGCTGCCTCTATAATTTTTCGGTCGATCTGTCCGACTCTGGAAACGGTTCCCTGAAAGGTCGGCCAAAATACGGCAAAAAAGATGACAGCAATAGCAGCCGAGCGGAAGGTCGGCAGAATCAAAATCAAATATGCCGAAAACATAAGCGGCGGAATCAGGGTAATAACATTTGAGATCGGAAGCAGGACGCTCCGCACTCTCGACACCCATCCGGCGAGAAGCCCTAATCCGGTACCGATCAGAATCGCAAGCACAACGCCCAGAAACAGCAGCTTCACCGAACCGATAATATCTTCTATAATCTCAACTGGCTTTTCTACAAATACATGAAACAGACCCTCAGGAGAAGGAATCAAAAGGTCGTTATGAATCCATCCAACCTTATATGACACCTCCCACAGAATCAGAAAAGCAAACAAAACGATCGCGATATCAGACGCGCTCTTCTCTTTAGATGAGAAAAGCTTCACAAGATACAAAAGCCATGCAATCAGCAGCAGCACAATATACGGAGTGCTCTCGTAATATGCCTTATGCTCCGTAAAATAAGGCAAGGTCAGTGTCAGGACAATGTTCACAAGAAAAAGAATGGTGGCAACCGCAAGCCCTATGTACATTTTCAGAGGAAGCTTGAACCACGAAACTACCCGATCAAGTAAATGCCCCCAAATAAAACGATGTTGACCCTTCAATTTTAGATTTCCGGTCATAATGCCACCTCCGAATCAATTTGCTCTATCAAACGGTCATAGAAAGCTGAAGTAAGCTGCACATGAAGCCGCTGATAGGTGTCGCTTCTAATCAAATTTTCCCGAATTCTCGGGTGAGGAAAATCAACCTTCACAATGGTACGAATCTTTCCCGGTTCCATCACGACGATTCGATCCGCCAACAGAATTGCCTCGTCAATATCATGGGTTACAAACACAACCGTTTTTTTGTTTTCAATAGACAGCTTGGAAACAAGCTCCTGCAATTCAAGACGCAGCCGCGGATCGATGGCGCCAAACGGCTCATCCATCAGCAGGATTTCTGATTCCAGCGCAAGCGCCCGCGCGACCGCGACTCGCTGCTGCATTCCGCCTGAAAGCTGACTGGGATATTTGTCACTGGAACCACTGAGTCCCACGCTCCCCAAATAGCGAAGCGCGCTCTCTTCCCTCTCTTTCCGACTGTATTTTTTGCCGTTCTGCTTCACCCCAAACAGAACATTTTCCTTTGCAGTCAGCCACGGAAACAGAGAATACTGCTGAAACACCATGGCACGGTCCACACCGGGACCGCGAATCTCCCGTCCGCCAATCAGAATTTCACCGGATTTTGCCTTGTACAGTCCGTTTAAAAGACCGAGAAGCGTTGATTTTCCGCATCCCGAGGAGCCGAGAACGCAAACAAATTCACCTCTGTGAATTTTCAGATTCAGATCGTTGAGTGCTTGAAATTTCGTTTTTTTGTCTACATAATCAAACGAAACGTGATTTAGCTCGATAGCATACTGATCCTCTGAGTCAAGCTTATTTATTTCTTCCGTTTCAAAACTATTCATAATTTCCTCCCTGCCGTCGGACAGAGCGGAGAAAGACATTGGCTTTCTCCGCTGTCCGGAAATATCACTGCATTTTTTATCCGGTAATTTCCGCCGACAGGCGTAACTGCCAAATTTACAGTTTACCCTTCAAAGGGTTGATAGACGCATCCACGGTAAGTATTCCGTTTGCGGGATTTCTATCCTTCTGATTCGGACTGTTCCAAATTGTCTTTGAAATTTCTCCGGCATATTCTTCATAGGTTTCGCCCTTCGGATGACGAAGATAGATTTCCTCCGGCGTTTTAGACAGCTTTTTCCGCTCGCCGTCTGTTTCCCACAGCTTATCGTAAGGAATTTGAGGGGCAATATTTTTTATATAATTCTTAAAAAGCTGCGCCTGATTTTTTGAAGTATCAAATTCAAAGAAGGTGTATTTCTTGAATTCGGGAACGCTGTAAAGATCCTTGACGTATCCCCAGATGTTGGGATATTCTGCAATTCGCTTTTTTAACGGACCGACATTTCTATAATAGCTGGTTTCCCATCTGACCAACGTGACATAAAAGCGTACATCGCTGTCGGTAATATAATCACCGAACAGGAATCGGTTGACAGAAAGACGGGTTTCCAGTTTTTCGATTGAAGCGAAAAAGTCTTCATATGCTTCGTTATAAGCCTCCCAAGACTGACAGAATGCCATCCGATAGTGACCGTTGTTTACGTGAGGAAAGAGCCAGTCGTTGAATTCATCAATTTCCTTCCGGAATTTTACTGGATAGAGATCGGGCGCATCTACAGGTTGGAAAGGACGGAACTGAACCTCAATGTAATTGGAAAGTCTATGATAGTCGTTATTAACCGTTTTCCTTTCTTTTAAATCCACAAACGCGGGGGTTGTCGCTCTGCCTTTAAAATCGGGATTCCCACGCTTGTAAAATTCGCTCAGGAAGTAAGCACCCGCCAGTTTATCTTTGTGTCCGGGCTGATCGGCAAAGCCGTGACCGTAAACATTGGTTTTACCGCTGCGCGTAGTGGTCGTATCGGCAATTACATCCTGTAGACCTAAAATATCTCTGACGATGACCGGCCGGTTTGACCAGTTGCAGCCATGCGCCCAATAAATAGCATATCTTCCCGCTTCTGCCTTCAGATCTCCCTCCTTATCGCCAAACGGCTGAATAAACGCGTTAGGCTGACGGATAAACGCGCCTCTTTCATCAATTTCGGTAAGCGTTTCATTGGGTCTTGGATCGACGCCCACCTCGCGCGCATGCGCTTCCGCTTCTTCGTCAGTGTATTCGTCGATCGAAACCTCTTTTTTCTTAACATCCTCATTTTCAATAGGTGTAAATTCGCAGCAATTACTCATTGTTCATTTCTCCTTTATAAAATCATATTATTTTAGGGTTCTTCGAAAACATCGCTTGAAAGATATTTGGTTCCCCCGTCAGGAAAGAGAACCACAATGTTCTTTCCCTTATTTTCCGGCCGGCTGGCAACCCGAACTGCCGCCCACAGCGCCGCACCGGCGGATATTCCAATTAAAAGCCCTTCAATTTTGGGGCAAAGCCTTGTGTATTGATAAGCGTCCTCATCCGTACAGCGAAGAATTTCGTTATACAGCCGACGATCAAGAATCGGACATATCCCACCGCCGCCGATCCCCTGTATTTTGTGAGAACCAGGCTCCCCGGCAGTAAGTACAGGACTTCCGGCAGGCTCCACTCCAACGATCACAACATCAGGGTTTTGGCTTCTCAAATATTCAGCCGTTCCTCTGGAGGTGCCGCCCGTCCCTACGCTCGCGACAAAAATATCGACCTTTCCGTCCATATCCTCCCATATTTCCGGTCCTGTCGTTTTAAAATGCGCCTGCGGATGCGCAGGATTTTCTCCCTGACCGGGGCGAAACGCATTTGGAATCGACTCCGCAAGCTCTGCCGCTTTATTTCCGCCTCCGCCAAAGCCTGACTTTTTCGGTGTCAGTACAACTTCGGCTCCATACGCTTTCAGCAGCCGCTGCTTTTCCACTCCTGAATCCTCTGACATACAAATCGCTGCGTGATAGTCACGCACAGCCGATATGAGCGCAATCCCGATACCGGTATTTCCGGAGCTTCCCTCCACAATGACCGCACCCGGTTTAATGTATCCTTCCTTTTCTCCTTCGTTGATCATATTCAGCGCCGCCCGATCTTTTACAGATCCGCCGGGATTGAAGGATTCTACCTTCGCGTATATATTCGAAAGGGAACCTTCCCGCTTTTCGATTCTGCTAAGATGTACAATAGGCGTGTGTCCGATCAGCTCCAATATGCTTTCATAGACCTTCCCCATAGAAATGCTTTCCTTCCTTTCGATTTTGTGATTCCGGTTTTTCTTTTAAGATTCAGATAAGATTCAGAAAGCCGGAATCACGGTGAAAGTATTAGTTATATTCGTTAAAAAAGTTCAGCAGTTCAGCATAAGTCTCATTATTCGGATCCTTTGCAATCAGGTTATCCAACGCCTTTTTGTAAACTGAAGTATCAATATTCTGGCTGATGTCATAGGTGCTAAAATCAACATCTGAACTGGAAAGCGCGCCGGAATTGTAGGCCGCGATTACATATTTCTGAATACCGGTAGAGTTCGGATCAACAGAATATTTGGTTACACCACCGTACAGGTAGGTCTCTACATAAGACGACTCTTTGCCGGAGTAGTCCGAAACAATTTTGATTACGTTATTTCTGATGGCTTCATCGGTTTCGCCTTGCTTATAATAATCATATGCTCTGATACGGGCAGTCTCATAAGCAATAAACGCATCCTGCTTTTCAACCAGCTTCGCAGGAGAGGTAAGCTCACGGCAGCAAACGTAGTTGGGCTGCAGGGCACCGGAGGCGGAAATAACCTCCAGATCATAAGCGTCCGCATAAAGCAGCGCGTATTCCATCGGCAGAAAGCCCACCTGAATTTCACCCTTTTGCACAGCCTGTGCAGTTTCAGTTGCTTCTCCATAATAGGTAATACTGCCGGTGCTTTCGTTCTCAATTGCAGCTATAGTCTCTTCGGATACGCCGTTATCCAACAAATACTGGCGCGTAATAATCCATGATGCTTCATTTCTGACAAAGCCAAGCTTTGCGTTAATAATGGCATCGATATCAATAATCGTATCAGCATTCTGATAAGCTGCCGCGCTTCCCTTCTTAGCAATCAGCGCGCCGCCTTCCACCGCGGTACCTGCAATAAAAGTAAGGTCGTATCCTGATGCAATTGCCTGCAAGTCTGCAACAAAACCCGTAAGAAGAATATCCAGCTCAGAACTGCCCGAGTCAATAGCAGCCAGCGCCTGCGTACCGGTAATATTGACCGGCTCAACCGTAACGCCTTCTTCGTCGAAATACCCCAGTTTCAAGGCGAGTATATCAATGGCAATCCGAATATTGCCTGTTGGAAAAGAAGCCTTTAAGGTTCCGTACTTTCCCTCATTTTCGCTTTTACTCTCACTGCAGGAAAGCAGCCCCGTCAGTGCGGAAGTAAGTAAAACCGCAAGTAAAAGACTTGAAATAATTTTTTTAATATGAATTTGTTTCATAATGATTTCTCCTATTCTGTTTTTAATTTTTTTAACAAGAAGCCGCAGATCAACATCGATCAAAAACTTCCGCCGCCGATTCCGGTTTGACGTATCTTAAAATATGCATTTTTTACTCCTTGAGCGTCATCAGCGTTTGGGTCAGCTTGGCGCTCTTTACAAGCGCTAACAGGCTTGTATATTCTCTCATCGTATGAACGTTCTCCATGGCGTTAGCGATCACAATTCCACGAATCCCGTTTTGATTTAAACAGTTATTGTCACTTCCGCCAAAGGTCTTTATAAATTTCGGGGCGTCGTATCCCAGACGGGACAGCGCGTTCTGAAATCTTTTTACAACCGCTTCTTCTGTACTCACACTGTATGCTCGAATTTCCTCTGTAACGGCAACCGCCGCCTTTGCGCTTAACCGTTTCGCTTCTTCGGTAAAGATTTCTATCATACGCGATGCTTCCGAAAGCGCCTCTTCATGAAGAAGGCTTCGAATTTCACCGCTGATATGAACTATAGAGGGTACAATGTTGTTTCCGCTTCCGCCTTCAATTTTTCCGAAATTAACCGTTGTAATCGGTGAGGTACGACCGGTTTTGATGCGTGTCAGCGCATTCGCCGCGGCGGTCAATGCGTTAATTCCTTCCTCCGGCGCAAAACCGGCATGAGCGGCTCTGCCTTCTATATCGATTTCCACCGAAAGAATGGACGGAGCAGCTATCGCCGCTGTTCCAATTTCACCGGTAAGATCGAGAACATACGCCAGCTTCGACTTTATTCTGGTATAGTCAAACACCGAAGCGCCCTTGCAGTAAGGTTCCTCCGCCACCGAGAACAGCACCTCAATATCCGGATGAGGAAGCTTCTCTTCTTGAATAACGGTAAGTGCTTCAAGAATCGAAACAATGCCCGAAATGTCATCAGCGCCGAGTACAGTGGTACCATCTGACGTAATTCTGCCGTCTGCGCTAAGCAACGCCTTTTTGTTTCTTCCAGGAGAAACGGTATCCATGTGCGCGGAAAACAGAATCGAATCGCCTTCAAGATTTCCCAAAAGTAAGCCATATAAATTCCCAGATGATTTCGAATGCTTATGTTCAAGTCTGACATCCGCATCATCCTCGAAGACAGTCAAGCCCAATTTATAAAGTTTTCTTTTCAGATAATCCTTTATGTCTTTTTCCGAATAAGATTCGGAGTCAAATGAAACCAAGGCTTGAAATTCCTTCCATATTCTTTCCTTGCAGATCATATCACTCCTCCTCGTCCAAAAACAAACTCCTGTGATTTCCTTTGATGTTTCTATTATACTCTTTTTTTTGAAAAATACAAATATCCTATATGAATAGTAGGTTATAGGTTGAAACTATAGATGGATAACTAATAAAGCAAGCAAATGACGCATATGAGCACAAACCCATAAGTTTACAAGCAAAAAAGTGTTTCGGTTCATGATTCACATCAAATGTCATCCTTCGGCGATAAATTTCTGATCAGATCAATATAATTCAAAGCTTTATTTTTTGACTTGAGTATCAGCATTAACGACTTTTTTTTATTTTTATAGATTTATATTTATTTTACTACAAGAAATTCGCCGCATTTTCCTAAAATTCCCCTCGCAAAGCAAAACAAAGCAAAATGTGTTATACTATTTCATGCACAGGAGTTAAACCTCCTTGCTTCAATT
>CAZMTU010000079.1:0-11544 GCA_964569225.1 uncultured Lachnospiraceae bacterium
AGCCACCAACTGCATTTGACCAGTGTGGATAGATGGGAAGACCAGCATTCCGGATAGACGGCGGGTAGGGAAGTATCAAAGAGCAGATCGGCAAAGGCTTCCGCTTTTTTACCTACAACTTCATAATGACTGACCAGATAACGGTTGACCTCAAGCGCGTCAGTGAAATTGTTTTCGTAATAATGTCCCATTTCCTGCCCGTTTTCACTGAAATGGTGAGGGAAATACCAGCTATAAACGAATCGTATGGCTGTTTCCCCTCCGGCGGGCAGCGTAACGGTGCAGCAGAGGGCGCCAGCGCCGAAGGAAGAAGCGGTATCGCAGTCCATCAAGCGCATTTGTTTGTAATAACAGCGCAAAAACGCTTCTTTTTCGCTTCGGTTGGCCGGAAATTGAGTATGAACATGTTGAATGCGTTTCAGAATTGAACGTGCAGATGGGATTTTGGAAATTGTATGCCAGCGAATGTCGATAGCGCTGTCTGACAGTGCGGCAAGGGAGGCATCGTCAAGCCGGATGGAGGGATCGAGGGTATATGCGGGCTTCTGTTTCGCCTGAACGGGATCATCAGGCAGCCGCCCGCTTTCCCGAAAGCCGAAAAGGAAGGATTCCTGCGAAACGCCGAATTCGGAATGGGATACATATTCCTTTAAAAATTTTGAGTAATCGGCTGCAATGCAGGTGATTTCACTTGTGGTTTCTCCTGTTACCGACAGACATAAGCTGCCGCAATTCGACGCATCATTTTGGGTTTGAGGAGCGCTGACAAGGTATACCGTTTCTCCGTCAACTTTGATGCTGTTGCATCGCCGGGTATCGGAATTCATAAATTCGCCCAAAGTCCTCGCCGTTAGGCTGACCTTCAGCGGTCGGTCGGTTGGATTTTTCAGAGTATAATCCAGATAAAAGCCGGGGGCTGCCGATGCTTCCTCATTATGCGGAACGAAGGGGGCTGACGCTTTTAAGTGAAGTTTGCAGGGAAGCGTCCGGTCTATGTAATCAAGCTCACATATCGGAAAACGCCCGTCAAACTCTATCCTCTCGATCGGTTTATTCCAAGTAAACATGCGATAGGTGAAGTCATCGGGATCGGTTCGCATGCCCAGCTTGCGTATCAGTACCTGTCCTTCCGGATTTTCAGTGCGAATCCAGAAGGAAAGATCGCCGGTGTATCTCTCGCCATCATCCACCTTGGCTTCTCTGCAGCAGCTTGCCCAACGGGGCGTATTATAGATCTGCCACTGATGAAATTCGCCATCTGGGAATAGCTCAACACTGCCGGTACCGATGCCGCCCAGCGCAATGCCGCAATTTTGCTGCTTTTGGGTACTGAATTTAGCCATACCAACCTCCATATTAGCCTGACAATAAGTCATTTAAATTTTAAAAAACTTTAGATTCAAATTTGTGCGGTAGACAAGCCTTTTATTTCTTCGTCTACAAGCCTTACAAATCGGGCGATATCCTCCGGCGGCTGCTTGGCATAGAGCAGACCGTAAGGAATGTTAAATCCCCAATCCACCGGAACAGCGACCAGCGAGGGGTGAATGTCCTTCCAGCATTCAGGGATGGAAAGAGCGCAGCCAAGCTCGTGACAGCGGTTGAATACCTCAATGTCATAAAAACTTGGACTGTTCTCAATGGTAATTTGAGGGTGCTCCCGTTCGATCAACTTTCTGACTCGGTCATTTCCGGGAGATTCGCCCTGCCGGATCATTATCAGCGTTTCACCGTGAAGATCCGTGAGTTCGATTTTTTTCTTTCCGGCCAGCCTGTGCCCTATTGGAAATGCTACGCACCGTTGATATTTGCCTAACGGCAGAAAATTGCAGCGCTCCAGCCAGGCGCTGGCATCGCATGCGCCCACCAAAAAGTCAAATTTAACGCCTAAGGCGTCGATAACTGACAAAATACCCTGATGATCGTCCTCAAAGGGGACGATGTGAATCTTATAGCCGGGGAAGCGATCGCTGATATGGTACCAAAGATCCATAAACGGCTTGCATGGATTCAGCATAGAGGTACCTACACAGATGGTGCGGTTGTACGCATCCGCCAATGTTCGCGCTTGTTCAAGGACCTTTGCGGAGCGGGCAATCAGGACTTTGGCTTCTTTGTAAATCGCCTCGCCGGCGGCGGTCAGTCGGATGCCCTTGCCCGAACGGATCAGGAGTTTGAGGTTTAACTGTGTTTCCAGTTGGTTCATTTGCTTCATAACGGCGGTAGAGGAGATATATAGCTTTTCTGCCGCTTTAGTGAAGCTGCCGCAGTCAGCAACGCAGATAAAACTGTCCAGCAATCGGTTATACATGCGCTTTTTCCTCCCGTAGCATAAACTGTTGGTTGATGCTATTTTAACAGATTGGAGATTCCATGTCAAGAGTTTTTGTGTTAGAATAATCTCGCAAAACCAATGTAACCTGAGACCGTAATGAGAGAGGTGTGATATATGCACGCGTTAATCGCTTATTTTTCCAGAGCCGCCAATAACTATATGAACGGCACCATTCAATATTTGAAAAGAGGCAATACAGAAATCGCCGCCGATATCATTGCTTCACTTACCGGAGCAGAGCAGTTCAGACTGGAACCGGTAATTGCCTATTCCGATGACTATTCAGTATGTGTCGAACAGGCAAGGCGGGATCTGAAACGAAATGCCAGACTGTCGCTGAAAGCATATCCGTCCGGAATGGATACGTATGATACTATTTACCTTGGTTTTCCAAACTATTGGGGGACCATGCCCATGGCGGTTTTTACTTTTCTTGAAAAATTCGATTTTTCAGGAAGGAGAATTTTCCCGTTTTGCACTCACGAGGGAAGCGGAATGGGCAGAAGCGTACAGGATATTGAGCGCTGCTGTCCCGGTTCAAAGGTAGAAAAAGGACTTGCTATTCGCGGTACAAGCATATTGAGGTACACAGGTGAAGTCCAAACAGCCATTCAATGTTGGTTGAATCAATAAAGAAAACGGAGGAATGAGAGATGCCATATGAATTTTACGCACCCACAAGGGTGCTTTTCGGAGCGGGAATGCTAAATAAGCTGCATACACAGGCAATGCCTGGTAAAAAGGCAATGGTTGTAATATCGAATGGCAGATCGGTAAGGGAAAACGGTGCGCTGGACCGTACTTTAACCGAATTGAAGGCAGCAGGAATCGAAACCGTGCTATTCGATAAGGTAGGAGCCAATCCGCTGAAAGCAATAGTGGAGGAAGGCGGGCGGTTTGCCAAGGAAAAAGGGTGCGATTTTGTAGTTGCGCTGGGCGGCGGTTCTGTGATGGATGCGGCTAAAGTGATGGCGATGTTTGCCTATCAGCCGGGCGATTTATGGGATTATGTACCCGGTGCTACCGGAAAAATGCTGCCATTGGTAAATCCTGTCCTGCCTTGGGTAGCGATCACTACCACCGCGGGTACTGGTTCGGAAGTGGACCAGTGGGGGGTGATTACGAACCCGGACACGCATGAGAAAATCGGCTGCGGCGGCATGGATGCGCTGTTTCCGGTGCTTGCGGTTGTTGATCCCGAACTTATGAGAACGGTTCCGCCGAAATTTACCGCCTATCAAGGTTTTGACGCGCTGTTTCACTCTACCGAGGGGTATATTTCGGCACATGCCAATTTGATGAGCGAGATGATAGAACTTGCCGCCATTGAAAATATTGGAAAATACCTTCCGCGAGCGGTAATTGATGGCAACGATATGGAAGCAAGAGAACATGTCGCGTTTGCAAACACCATGTCCGGCTATTCAATGGTAGTCGGTTCCTGCACCAGTGAGCATGCTATGGAGCATGCCATGAGCGCTTTTCATCCCGAATTGCCTCACGGTGCCGGATTGATTATGATTTCGCTTGCCTATTACGAATATTTCGTTCATGCGCATATTTGTGATGAGCGCTTTATCCGAATGGCACAGGCACTTGGAATGAAGGAAGCGGATAAACCGGAGGATTTTCTTACATCATTGGCAGGCTTGCAGAAAGCGTGCGGTGTAGCAGATCTGAAAATGTCGGATTACGGCATTCAAAGGGACGAGTGCATGGCACTTGCGAAAAACGCGAGCGCGACAATGGGAGGATTGTTTGCGTGTGATCGGGTACGGATGACCAATGAGGCGTGTGCTGCCATTTTTGAAAAAGCATACCGCTAAGGAGCATTGATAAATGTGGATAGACCGTATATTTTTTGTCATATGATGACCTCATTGGATGGTAAAATCATGGGCAGATACATGCAAACACCGGAAGGGAATGCAGCCGGCGCTGTCTTTTATGAGATTGCTTTCGGTAAAGACCGTTTTTACCGGCATCAGGGATGGTTGTCCGGACGGGTGACTACTGACGATAATTTTACGCTCTATGAACAGCCGGAACTGGACGAAACCGCTTCGGCTGTTCCGGAAGGAGACTACGTTGCCCGAAATACCGATATGTATTACGTTTCTGTTGATCCTTTCGGAAAACTGGGATGGAAAAGCGAACGATTAACTTATGTTGATACCTCTGCGCATGTGATCGAGGTGCTCACCGGTAAAGCATGCAACGCCTATAAGGCGTTGCTGCGGAAATTAGGGATATCCTATATTATTGCAGGAGAAGAGAAACTGGACTGCGCACTGGCATTGAATAAACTGAAACACAGCTTTGGAATTGAAACACTGATGCTGGGCGGCGGCGGAATTCTGAACTGGTCATTTATTCAGGCAGGACTGTGCGATGAGATCAGTTTGGTGATTGCGTCATCTGCTGACGGCGCTTCCGGAACATCTGCGCTATTCTCAGAAAGGGAAGGGCTGACTGATGACAGACCTGTAGGCTTTGATTTGATTTCGGCAGAGGCGAAGAAAGGCGGTAGTCTATGGCTGCGTTATGCCGTGAAAAACGCGGTAAAAAGAAGGTAAATACAAAAGACTGAAAGGAAGGCATTTGAATGAACCAAGATAACCTAAATGTATTTCCAATTGGCGAAGAGAACATAGCCTATGCAAAGTTTTTTTCGGGGCAAAGCTGGTTGAATATGTTGACTACTGAAGGCGTTTCGATTGGAAATGTCACCTTTGCGCCTGGTTGCCGAAATAACTGGCATATTCATCATAAAGGCGGGCAGATTCTACTGGTGACTGCCGGACGGGGGTATTATCAGGCGTGGGGAGAAGCGCCTAAGGAACTGCGGCCGGGGGATGCGGTACAGATTCCTCCTGAAGTGAAGCATTGGCATGGCGCCGCACCTGATAGCTTTTTTCAGCACCTTGCGATTGCAATTCCTGCTAAGGCTGCCTCTAATGAATGGCTTGAGCCGGTGGACGATGAGCTTTATAACGCACTGAAATGATGATTTCCTCTGAAAACCTGTTAAAAGGGAGCCTTTTTCTAAAGGCTCCCTTTTAACAGGTTTAGTTGTGAAAGAATTGACACTTGAAGAAGTTTGATTCGTTGTTAAAAATCTACTTCGGTATCGTAGTAGCAGCATTTTAACAGTTTTTCCATCTCTTCAACGGAAGGCTGACGGGGATTCGAACCGGTGCAGGCGTCGCCGATGGCGTTAACTGCGATGTCATGCAGTCTTTCCAAGAATACATTCTCCGGAACAAAGCCCTGTTCCGCAGGATAGCTGTCCGCGCCGTAATGCTGAATGCAGTGAGGAATGTTCAGATCATCGTTCATCTTACGCAGATAGGCGATGAGTGCGGAAACTTTGTCAGCGATAGCAGTGGGACGGTCTGTATCGTTTGTAATGCCCATAAAGTCAGCGATATCAGCATAGCGTTTAGCGGCGGTTTCGTCTTTAGCGTTAAAGGCGATAACCTTGGGCAGATACATTGCGTTGGCGGCGCCGTGAATAATGTGCGCGCCGTAGTCGGCAAAGGCAGCGCCGGTTTTGTGTGCCATGGAGTGAACGATCCCTAACAGCGCGTTGGAGAAGGCCATGCCGGCAAGACATTGAGCGTTGTGCATGCTGTCCCGTTTGACCATATCGCCGTTATAAGAAGCAACCAAATCGTTTTGAATCATCTTGATAGCATGCAGCGCAAGGGGATCAGTAAAATCGCAGTTGGCGGTGGACACGTATGCTTCCACGGCATGCGTCATAGCGTCCATACCGGTATGCGCTACCAGCTTCTTAGGCATGGTTTCCGCAAGATCAGGGTCAACGATGGCCACATCAGGTGTGATCTCAAAGTCGGCAATGGGATATTTGATGCCTTTGGCGTAATCGGTAATAATCGAAAAAGCGGTTACTTCAGTGGCGGTGCCTGAAGTAGAAGAAATAGCGCAGAAACGGGCTTTTCGGCGCAGCGAAGGAATTCCGAAAACCTTACACATATCCTCAAAAGTAGTTTCGGGATATTCATATTTGATCCACATAGCTTTAGCGGCGTCAATGGGCGAGCCTCCGCCAATGGCTATGATCCAGTCAGGCTGAAATTTCAGCATTGCTTCAGCGCCTTTCATAACCGTTTCCACAGAAGGGTCGGGCTCAATTCCCTCAAACAGTTCGACCTCCATGCCGGCTTCCTTTAAGTAAGTAACCGCCTTGTCCAAAAAACCGAAACGCTTCATGGAGCCGCCGCCGACACAGACCATGGCCTTCTTGCCTTCAAATGTCTTGAGTGCTTCCAGCGCGCCCTTCCCATGATACAAATCTCTGGGTAATGTAAATCTTGCCATTGTTTTTTCCTCCAAATATAAAAGATTTGTTGCGGTAAAATTTGTGCATATAAATATTATAGCATCACTTTTCTCAAAAATAAAATGCAAAAAATGATATGTTGCTATGTAATAAATACATAGCAATAAGACAGTTCGCGGATTGTCTATATTGCTGACTGTCATGCTTTTCAGTTTTTTTAAAAATATTTATTTTTCTCTTGACAATCAGATAAAAGCGATGTATAATTACAATATAACGGTGTTATATAACTGTACAACGGTAAGTGAGGAGGAGATGTCTGTTGAGCAGAGATGAGTTAAGTACATTGAGCAGTATTCATCAGGCTGCTAAGGCGGAGTTCTTGGAAAAGGGTTTTCGATCGGCATCCCTTCGCAATATTGTAAAAACAGCGGGCGTTACAACCGGTGCTTTTTACGGCTATTATGACAGCAAGGAAGCGCTGTTTGACGCGCTTGTAGGAGAGCAATATCAAACCTTTATGGATTGCTTTTGCAAAGCGCAGCGGGATTTTGCTGAGCTGCCGCCTGAAGAACAGCCTGAAAGTATGGAACGCATAACCGGTCAGTGCATGCACGAAATGCTGCTGTACGCTTACCGTAATCTTGATGAATTCAAATTGATTCTCTGCTGTTCGGAAGGGACGCGGTTTGCGCATATGATAGATGAAATGGCGGAGATCGAAAGTAAGGGTACCCATGATTATCAGGCGGTGCTTGAAAAGCTTGGAAGACCTTCTCCTTTGATTGATCCGAAACTGGAACATATCCTGATTACGGGAATGTTCAATGCTTTTTTTGAACTGATTATCCATGAGATGCCGCTTGATAAAGCAGAAAAATATCTCGTTGAACTGCGGGAATTTTATACCGCAGGCTGGATGAAGATTATGGGGCAGTGATGCTCTGTAATTTTTGCAAAACAGTTAGTTAAAACTAACTGTTTTGGTTAAAGGATAGTCGGAAGCGGCTGCAGCGCTTCCAATATCATAGATTTTTTATAGGAGGTTGATTGCTTTGAAAAAACAATCAAATTTAGCCAGACTTCTGTCATACGCTGGAAACCATAGGTATCTGACTTATGCGTCTTGGATATTGTCAGCGATAAGCGCGCTTTTGGCGTTGCTGCCCTTAGTATATATTTGGAGGATCCTTCATGAGGTTATTCAAGTAAGTCCGAATTATTCTGAGGCAGTCGGAATTGTTCACTTCGGATGGATGGCGGTGTTGTTTGCTTTGCTGTCTATGCTGATATATTTTGCGGCATTGATGTGCTCTCATTTATCGGCGTTTCGCGTAGCTACTAACCTTCGGTCTACCACGATGCATCATGTTGCCGAATTACCCCTCGGTTTTGTTGAGCAATTTGGCAGCGGTCGGCTGCGTAAAATTGTAAATGAGTCCAGCGCGGCTTCCGAAACCTATCTTGCTCACCAACTTCCTGATAAGGCAGGCGCTATCGCCACTCCATGCGGTCTTTTGGTGCTTCTGTTCGTATTTGATTGGAGGTTAGGTCTTTTGAGCCTTGTGCCGGTTGTATTAGGTTTTCTCATTATGATGAGCATGACCGGTAAAAAAATGGCGCAGAAAATGAAAGAGTATCAAAATGCGCTGGATGCCATGTCTAATGAGGCGGTAGAATATGTTCGGGGAGTTCCGGTGGTCAAAACCTTCGGACAGACGGTTTTTTCTTTTAAAAAATTTAAGGCAACGATCGATAATTACGGTAAATGGGTGATTGCCTATACTAAAGAGCTTCGCATGCCTATGTTGTTGTATACCACTGCCATCAATGGTGTGTTTGCTTTTTTGATTGCCGCCGCTCTTCTGTTTACACGGAATGGCATAACCGGTGAATTCCTTTTGAATTTGCTGTTTTATATTATTATCACACCCGTCATTTCATTGACTTTAACTAAAATTATGTTCATGAGTGAAAACGGTATGATTGTTGCGGATGCGCTGGAACGCATCGACAGCGTTTTGACATTAAAGCCTTTGCCGAAAGCTTCAGCGTCAAAAACGCCTATTGATTCTTCTGTAGTGCTTTCCCAGGTCTGCTTTAGCTATGACGGAAAAAACGATGTTCTTAAGGACATTTCACTAAACATAAAGCCGGGACAGACGGTTGCTTTTGTCGGACCTTCCGGCGGCGGAAAATCGACGCTGGCAAGCATTATCTCCCGATTTTTTGATCCGCAAAGCGGAAGTGTAAAAATCGGTGGAGTGGACATAAAAAATATGGAAAAAGAGACTCTGATGAATACGGTTTCGTTTGTTTTTCAAAACAGTAAGCTGATTAAGGCGTCTATCCTTGAAAATGTTCGTATGGGCAGACCGGATGCGGATAGAGAAGAGGTAATGCAGGCGCTTAAGGCAGCGCAGTGTACAGACATTATTGAAAAACTGCCGAAGGGAGCCGATACGGTGATCGGAACCAAAGGAATATACCTTTCAGGCGGCGAGCAGCAGCGAATTGCCATTGCGCGCGCCATTCTGAAAAATACGCCGATCATTATCCTTGATGAAGCCACGGCTTTTGCCGATCCTGACAATGAAAGCAAGGTGCAGGCGGCGTTTGCCGAGCTTGCCAAAGGCAAAACAGTTATTATGATCGCGCATCGCCTTTCCACTGTAGCTAATGTTGACTGTATTTATGTTTTGAAGGATGGTCGGATTGCGGAGAGCGGAAATCGGGAGACGCTCTGTAATTTGGAGGGAGAGTTTTCAAAAATGTGGAAGGATTATCAGACTTCCGTACAGTGGAAGGTTGCAAAGGAGGGCTGAAAATGATCAGAAAACTGCAAAAGAAATACGCTCTCTCAGAACAGGGAGCAAAGGACTTGATTAAAGGCTGCATTGCCTGCGTCTTTCAGAATATTGCGTTGATGTTTCCGGTAGGATTGCTGTATTTCATGGTCAGCGATCTGATGAGCGGAGGCGTTCAAGGGACCAAAGCAGTATTTTACATCGTTGGCTGTATCGTCTGCTTGGGATTGATTTTTCTGACGACATGGTTTCAGTATAATGCAACCTATTTTGCTACTTATATTGAAAGCGGCGTACGTCGAATTACACTTGCTGAAAAGCTGCGGAAACTGCCGTTATCTTTCTTTGGAAAAAAGGATCTGGCTGACCTGACCAGTACCATTATGGCAGACTGTACCTTTTTGGAGCAGAGTTTTTCACATTTTATTCCGGAACTGGTCGGTTCAATTATATCCACTATTTTGGTGGCGATTGTTTTGCTTTTCTTTAATTGGCGTATGGCGTTGGCAGCGCTTTGGGTTCTGCCTGTTGCTTTTGCGATTGTTGCGCTTTCCGCTAAGGTTCAGGAGCGGCTGAACCGAAAGGCAATGGATGCTAAAATGGCTTGTGCCGATGGCATTCAGGAGTGCATTGAAACGGTGCGTGATCTGAAAGCAAACAATGCGGAAACGGTCTATTTGAAAGGCTTGGATCGAAAAATCAAAGCCGTTGAAAAGAGAGCGATTATTACGGAGCTGGGAACAGCTGTATTTGTGGTGTCCGCACAGCTTATACTGAAGCTTGGTATTGCGACGGTCGCTTTAGTTGGCTCGGTTCTGTTGATAAACGGAACGCTGGATATTTTGACTTTCTTTATGTTTTTGCTATTAGTATCTCGACTTTACGATCCCCTGCAAAGTGCGCTTCAAAATCTTGCGGCTGTTATCAGTACACGGACTAATATTGCCCGTATGAATGAAATTTTTGATTATCCGGTGCAGAACGGGGAAGACAAGCTCACAAACAGAGGGTGTGATATTGTGTTTGAGCATGTCGGTTTTGCTTATAACAGCGGCGAAACGATACTGAACGATGTTTCCTTTATCGCGAAACAGGGGGAGGTAACCGCGCTTGTGGGTCCTTCAGGCGGCGGAAAAACCACTGTTTCTCGCCTGGCAGCACGGTTTTGGGATGCCAGCAGAGGGAAAATAACAGTTGGCGGAATGGATGTTTCAAAAATCGATCCTGAAAAGCTGCTGTCCCTTTATTCTATCGTATTTCAGGATGTAACGCTGTTTAACAATACAATTATGGAAAATATCCGCATTGGAAAGAAGGATGCAACCGATGAGGAGGTATTGGCGGCGGCAAAATTAGCAAATTGTGACGGATTTGCGGCAAAACTGCCTGACGGCTATCATAGTATGATCGGTGAAAACGGCTGTGATTTATCGGGCGGCGAACGTCAGCGTATTTCAATTGCCCGTGCTTTTCTCAAAGACGCACCTATTATTCTGCTGGATGAAGCGACCGCTTCGCTGGATGTGGAAAATGAAACGCTGATTCAATCAGCGCTGTCAAGGCTCATTAGGAACAAAACCGTACTGGTGATCGCTCACAGAATGCGAACCGTTGCGGGCGCCGATAAAATTGTTGTGCTCTCGAACGGGACGGTAGCAGAGGAGGGTGAACCCGACAAGCTGTATCAAAAGAACGGAATCTATTCTCATATGGTAAACCTTCAGACCGAAAGTCAAAATTGGACGATTAGTTAAAAGGCACTGCCGTCAAATACCGCTTAGTTAAGATTGACGGTTGAACCAGTGGGCACAGCCCTTTGGGGTATAAAAAGGAATCCCCGAATGATATGATCGCGTCACATGCACTGTAACCCGAGTATGGGTCATGTAATTTAAGTGATATACCTTAAATAAAGTGCATGGTTCGAATGGGCTTGTAAAGCCAAGCCCGTTTATTTGCAGCTACGCTCTGCCTGCTGCTCTTACGGTAGAACCGGAGGGGTGTTTTCGATACAAACAAAAACAGATCGCCCAAATGTTTATTTGCGGCGATCTGTTTTTTAAAGGATAGGCGGCAATGGCTGATAAAAACAACTT
>CAZMTU010000080.1:0-11499 GCA_964569225.1 uncultured Lachnospiraceae bacterium
AGCGGGGCAATTTTTCAGTGCGAGCGCTTCAGCCCTTTTACGGAGGCGCAAGGGATCGTCATTTAGTATTGGGAAAGCGCCGCTAAAGAAGCAATAGGTCAGAAAATGTGGCGGACGGTCCGATTTCATTTGCATAGACCGGAAAGCTTTTGCTTAATTAGATTTATTTGAAAGGTTTTTGCCCCGCTTTTTTCAAAAAGCGGGCAGAGTTTGAGGCGGCGCCTCAATGATTTATCAATTACTTTTTATGCTGCTTCGCTGCGGAAAGTGAAAGGCGGTTTATGTTTGCTGCATAAGGAAAGCGGACGGTTGATGCAGGAGGCGGCGCGGTCAGACTGTCACAAATACTTTCGGAAACGGTGTAAGGCAGATAATAGTCTGACGATAATTTTGCCGTGCGAATAAGGGCATGGGCGGGAATTCCCGCCTGACGGGCAAACAGAAGCGCGTGAAGCCGTCCCGCATAGAGAATCGAGCCGGCGGCAATGACTGCGCGGGCGCAGGAGGGGGTGGTGGGACGGAGGTATGTGCCCATGCAGACGCGGGCAGCCCGCCTGCATGGCGCGATATCCTCGGGTGCAAAAGCGACAAAAAGACAGCGGTATCCTGAACATGCCGCTTGCTTCGCAAGCTCAATCATTTTTGAGAAGGCAGTCCATCCCTTAGGACAAAACAACGCGACAGGAAGCGTTTCGTTGGCTGTTTGAGCGAGAGAATCAACAGAAAAACGGGGACATGTGCGGCTGCTGAGCCGGGGACAGGGAGCAGCGGGCGGCAGATTCAGCGCGCTATCCGGCACTTTGAAGCGGGGCGATGAAGTGAGCCGTCCGGCACGCTCAAAGGAAGCGCTGTCCCGTAAAAAAAGCGCCGAACACCCCAATGAGCTTCGACTGAGGAAACGTTTCAATAAATCTACCTGTATGCCTGATGTCCGGCAAAAACGTTGGAAAATTGCAGTTAAATCGGGTGGCGGGGGCTTTTTCTTGGAACAGACCGGTAAATCAAAATGTGCGTTGCTTGCATGAAATGGAGAAAAGCGGCAGTCGGTTCGCCTGAGCGTTGATTTAGATAAAAGCGAAAACGAACGGCTGCTCTCGGCGGTTTTATTAAACTTTTGACCGTATAAAGCTATTGGTTGGGGGATGAGCGGTTTGGGTTTGGACGGCGTTTTCATATCGGCGGTTTGTCGTCTACCCGAAAGAAGCATGGCGGTAAGCCGTTTCGCGAGACCGGTCAGAGGATCAATGCCGCCTACTACGATCCACGGCGTACCGGCAAGGCTGGCAAGGGCGGCTGCCGACAGATAATAGAGCAGAGAGCGCATGGAGGTGCCTTGCTGAAGCAGTGTTCCTCCGCCCAATATTACAAGATCAGCCTGACAGATGGCGGCAAACGCTTTTGGGGAGGTACGGGCAAGCGCCTGAACGCCGTATCGTTTTTCCGCGGCGGAAGGATTGCCCGAAAGCAGCAGAATGTACCGAGAGGGAAGGGGCAGGGCAGCAAGCAAGCCCTCCCAAACCGCTTCATCTCCGATGTTGCCAAATCCCTGATAGCCGCATATGACCACGGCGGGCGTAGGAAAAAAATGAGAAGCGGAAGACGGGGGACGGCTGTCCCCATGATCAGCATGCTGCGCTGAACGGTGGGTACAGACCGAAACAGGCATGCCGCGTAAAAAGAAAGCCATATGAAATCCCCCTTTTTACGGTAGTATATCCGTAGACAGGGAGGCTATGCGCACGACGGTACATAATAATTAAGGCTTTGCCGATGCTTCGGCAAAGCCTTAATTAAATATTACTTCGCAATAGTTTAACCGGGGTCCAGCGGTGCTTCACTATTTGGATCGGTCTCTTCGATCAAAACGATTTTGCCGTTTTCAAAATATCCGGAGTAATCCCGACGGTTGGCGCCCTCCGTCCATAGATAGGTGCCGTATCCGGTAATGGTATTCCGATAAAAGTCACCGGTATATTGATCGCCGCTTGCCCATGTATAAGTGCCGGTACCGGTGCGGTAATCGTCTGCGAAATCGCCCTGGTACAGGTCGCCGTTGGCAAAATACAGGCTGCCTTTTCCGTTTTTGGCGTCATTTACGTAGGTCCCTACGAATTTTGAGCCGTCCGCGTAAGTATAAGTTCCCTCGCCGCTGCGCAGATCGTCCACATAGCTGCCGGTGTAGCTGTCAAAACTGCCGTCGTCATTGGCCGCCCATGTGTAGGTGCCGGTGCCGTTTTTCTGATCGTTGGCGAATTCACCGGTGTATACGTCGCCGCCCAAATAGTAGTAGCTTCCCTGACCTTCCATTTTGTCAAAAACAAAGGCTCCTTCATAACGGTCGCCGCCGGCAAAAGTCAGTGTACCTTCGCCATGTCTTAGAAAATAAACAGTTTCGCCCTCATAAATATCGCCGTTGGAATAAGTCAGCTTTAAAATATAAACCGGAAGCCGGTCATCGGTTTCTTTTTGGCTTGCCTCTTTGCCTTGAGAAACTTTGGCGGTCAGTCCGTCCGCGTAATAGACGGTGCCTTCGGTGGGAATGCCTTCCTTGTCCACCTTGCCCACAAATTTGATTTTACCGTGCTCTGAGGTGGGATATGTTTTATAGCGCGCCCCTGTATGAAGAATGATGCCGCCGGCAATGCCCGCAGCCGCAAGCGCAGTAATCAGGATCGCCAGCAGATATAGCCTCATATTGAAGCGTTTTTTTGAAATTCGTGCCATAGGACTGCCTCCGGATCAGTGGATTTCAGTAATTTTGTGCAGCTTCAGGGATGCCGTATATTATTCAGCCAATGTCAGAACGAGTTTTTCAGAAGATTTAACAGTTCGGGCAGGAAAATCATCGCAAGATATGCGATAACCAAAAAGACGATCGCGGTGATGATTAAGGTAAAAATATCGGTCCCTTTTTCATTGTAGCGGAGCTCCGCGCGAATGCGGTTTTCTTCGGCAATATAGAAACGGGCGGTATTGACGTCCAGCGGTGTTTGGCGGGCGGAATATTTTACCCCGTTTTCATCTTCAATATAGTTATCCCCGCTCTCCCAAACCAGTTTGCGCAGGGTCCCGCCTTTTCGCAGTGCGCTGCGGACGGGATAGTTACGGGCAAAGCCCAGTTCCATCAGTGATTTGGCGCTGCTCTCATCTGACGCGTTAGCGTTCAGCAGCGCGCGGACAAAAGCGCCGATAATTCTCTTTTGATAAAACATTCCAAACGCCGCCAGCATCATGCCGATAAACATGCACCAGATCACCAGATTTGTGTTTGAAATAGTATAAATAGAAGCCATGAAAAAGTCCCTTCATCATAAATCAGTTTCTATCTATTATTATAGCATTTCTGACCGTTAAATGATGAAAAAAATGTGAAGAATCATGAAAAAAATATCGAATTTATATGAAATGCAGCGCTTATAGCCCGACATTCTCGGTATGCGTTGGACGATAACCGGCATTTGCTAACTTGGGAAAACAATTTTATCGGTACGCTGCCGTTCGGTCAGGCAATGAAGCGGAGACTTGAGGGCGGGTGCAGCCGGATCAAAATCGCCGCTGCTTTTTCCTGATCTGCCCGGACAGAGGGGATTTACAGCGGTTTTTTCTTAATCTGCCCATAGGTTCTGGGGTATGCGGCGGGCGAGGGAACTTTTTTTTCAATCTCCAACAGCACCCGTTCGCCGGCGCTTGAAAGCGTGAGGCGGTGAATGGATTTCACTGTTCCGCCCAGCTTGGAGATGGCGTTTTCGGCCTCGGTGCATTCAAGCTCGCCTTCCGCACCCTTGAGCGCGATGAATCGTCCGCCTATTTTTACAAAGGGAAGCGTTAATTCAATCAGCACAGGCATTCGGGCGACTGCCCTCGATACGCAGAGATCAAAGGCTTCCCGAAGCAGAGGAGCGCCCGCGTCATGGGATAACGCCGCGGTATAGGGATGACCGGAAGCACTGGCTTGATTCCGTGCCGCCTCCTCCGCCCGTGCGGCGCAAATTTGTACCGGCAGATGAAGCTCGTCTGCCATTCTCGCCACAAAGGTCAGTTTTTTGGCAGTAGAATCCAGTGCCGTATAAGTGCAGTCAGAGCGAACAATGGCAAGGGGCAGAACAGGAAAGCCGCCGCCGCAGCCAACATCAATGACCGAAAGGTCTGTTTGACTGCCCATAAGAGGGGCTGCGGTCAGAGAATCGGCAAAATGCCGGAGAATGATCTCTTCCGGCAGCGTGATGGCGGTCAGATTCATCTGTTGATTGACTTCAATAAGTCTGTGGCAGAGCAGTTCAAATTTTTCAGCAAATTCAATGCCCGCATAGGCTTCAAGTCCTAACGCGATAAGTGTTTTTTGATAGGTTTCATTAAAATTCATCATCAAATACATTTCTGAAAAGCTATTGTATGAAAAAACAGATAATCCGTTGCTTTCAACGATAGGGAAGTGTTTTTCATTGGAAAGGTTTACTTATGGCCGAAGCGGGCTGTATACAGACGGATAAAGCAGGGAAGAGCTTTCCAAACGCGCGGAAGCGCTTACGTTTTCAGCCAAACCAGCAGTACCGAGATGTCCGCGGGTGAAACGCCCGAAATGCGGGCGGCCTGTCCCACGGTAAGCGGGCGAACTGCCGCCAGCTTTTGGCGGGCTTCCAGCCGCAGTCCGCTGATAGACGCGTAATCGATCGTGTCGGGCAGCTTTTTGTCTTCCAGCTTTGACTTGCGGGATACCTCGGCAAGCTGGCGTCTAATGTAACCGTCGTATTTGATCGCGATTTCCACTGATTTACCAACCGTTCGGGGATAAATCGGACGGTTTGGGTCAACAGGCGCCAAATCATCGTAGCTGAGCTGCGGACGGCGGAGCAAATCGGCAATTGACGCGCCGGTAGCGAGGGGGGGAAGCCCCTTCTCAGCAAGCAGGGCATTGATGGCTTCGTTCGGGGAAATGTAAGTATGCTGACAGCGATCCGTTTCAGCTTGAATCCGGGTCTGTTTTTCCTGAAAAGCAGACCAGCGAATGTCGTCAATCAGCCCGATTCGACGTCCGTGGGGCGTCAGCCGGGCGTCGGCGTTGTCCTGACGCAGCAGCAAACGGTATTCACTTCGGGAGGTCATGATCCGGTAAGGCTCAGAGGTGCCTTTGGTCACTAAATCGTCAATGAGGGTGCCGATATAGCTGCTGTCCCGGGTGAGCACCAGCGGTTCCTCCCCTTTCAGCTTCAGCGCTGCGTTAATGCCGGCGATCAGCCCCTGAGCGGCGGCTTCTTCATAGCCTGAGGTGCCATTGAACTGTCCCGCACCGTACAGTCCGGGATAGTCCTTGAATTCTAAGGTAGCGTACATCTGAGTAGGGTCCGCGCAGTCGTACTCAATGGCGTAGGCGGTGCGCATGATGACTGCGTGCTCAAAGCCTTCCATCGAATGGAGCATTTCTGTCTGTACCTCCTCCGGCAGAGAGGAGGAGAAGCCCTGTAAATAAATTTCCTTGGTATCTATGCCGCAAGGCTCTGCAAAGAGCTGGTGCCGTTCTTTATCGGCAAAACGGACCACCTTATCCTCAATGGACGGGCAATAACGGGGACCGGTTCCTTCAATTACGCCGCCGTAAAGCGGGCTGCGGGAGAGGTTTGCCCGAATAATGGCATGGGTGCGGGCATTGGTGTAGGCAATGTGACAGGGAAGCTGCTTGAAATTTTTGAATGCGTTGGGATCAGTGCGGGCGGAAAAGGGAATGATCTCATTCTCTCCCTCTTGCAGTTCCAGTTTGGAAAAATCAATGGAATCGGCGTGAATTCTCGGCGGTGTGCCGGTTTTAAAGCGCATCAGACGGATGCCGGCTTTTCGCAGGCTGTCGGACAGCGCGCCTGCCGAAGTCATCCCGTCGGGTCCTGCCAGCTCTACCGCTTCACCGGTGATAGTGCGGGATGAGAGGTAGGTCCCGGTAGCAATAATCACCGCGTCGGCCGCCCATTCCGCTCCGTATTGGGTGACTACGCCGCTGACAGTACCTTTTTCACCAAAGCGAATGTCTGTAATCTGCGATTGGCGCAGCGTCAGATGCGGCGTATTCTCCAACAGTCGCTTCATATAATTGCGGTAGCGCTGGCGGTCAGCCTGTACCCGTTTGGAATGTACGGCGGGACCTTTGCCCAAGTTGAGTGTTCTCGATTGCAATGTCACTGTATCGGCCGCATAGCCCATTTCACCGCCCAGCGCATCGATCTCATATACTAAATGACCTTTGCCGGTTCCCCCTATAGCGGGGTTGCAGGGCATATTGCCTACTGCGTCCAGCGACAGGGTGAACAGAATCGTGTCAAGCCCCATTCGGGCGGATGCCAGCGCCGCTTCGATTCCGGCATGACCGGCGCCGATTACCGCCACCTGTGTTTTTCCTGCGTAATATGTTTGCATAATTTTATATTAGGGAACCTTTTGGAAAAGGTTCCCTAAAACCTTCTAAAACTGTTTAATAAGTCCAAAGAGCAGTGCCCTTTGACAGGAAGCTGGTGTTTTACTTTGAAAAGGGAGCGCTGCTTAGGGAAGCTTTAGATAATTCAAAGAGGTGCGCCATTGGAGAGAATATTTTAAATGAGCGCGTATCTTACCTTCTGCAAAAGTTTTAAAAGGGGGATATGGGGGAAAACTTTTTCAAAAGTTTTCCCCCGAAAAATTCCCCCCGAAAAATTCTTTCCGAAATTTAGAATTCCGCATTTCCGGTGGTGCGGGGGAAGGATTCCACATCTCGGATGTTGGACATGCCGGTCACATACATGATCAGGCGTTCAAAGCCCAAACCAAAGCCCGCATGGCGGGTGCCGCCGAATTTTCGAAGCTCTGCATACCAGCCGTAAGCGTCCTTGTCCAGTCCGAAGGCTTCAAAGGCACGGTCGAGGTAATCGGGGCGTTCCTCGCGCTGAGAGCCGCCGATCAGCTCGCCCACGCCGGGGACCAGCAAATCAACTGCGGCAACTGTTTTGCCGTCATCATTCAACCGCATATAAAATGCCTTGATCTCTTTCGGCCAATTGGTGACGAAAACAGGACGGCCAAAAACCTTTTCGGTAAGATAGCGTTCGTGTTCGGTTTGCAGATCGCTGCCCCAGCCTACGGGATATTCAAAGGCTTCGCCCGATGCCTCCAGCAGCTTTACGGCTTCGCCGTAGGTGATTACGGCAAAGTCGCTGTTGACAATATTTTCAAGCCGGGCGATCAAACCCTTGTCCACCCGCAGATTGAAAAATTCCAGTTCGGCGCGGCATTCGGTCAGCAGTCCGCGAATCACATATTTCAGCATGGCTTCTGCCAGCGCCATATCATCCGCAAGGTCCGCAAAGGCGATTTCAGGCTCCAGCATCCAGAATTCAGCGGCATGCCTGGGGGTATTGGAGCGTTCCGCGCGGAAGGTAGGACCGAAGGTATAAACCTTGCCGAACGCCATGGCGTAGCTTTCCACATTTAACTGACCGGAAACGGTCAGGCTGGCGGCTTTGCCGAAGAAATCCTGAGTATAGTCCACCGTTCCGTCGGGATTTTTAGGCGGATTTTCCAGATCGAGGGTAGTGACCTTAAACATGTCGCCTGCTCCCTCACAGTCGGAGGTCGTAATCAGCGGTGTGTGCACATAGACAAAGCCGTTTTCATAGAAGAAACGGTGCAGAATTTGCGCCGCCGTGCTGCGAACACGGAAGACGGCGGAGAAAAGATTGGTGCGGGGGCGAAGATGGGGCTTGGTGCGGAGAAATTCCAGTGACTGTCCTTTTTTCTGCATGGGATAGTCAGGGGTGGAGGCGCCTTCTACTTCAATGGCTTCCGCTTTCAGTTCAAAGGGCTGCTTGGCGCCGGGAGTCAGTTCCAGCCTCCCCTTTATAATGAGAGAAGCGCCTACGTTCTGCTTAGCAATAGTTTTGTAGTTGGACAGCCGGGCGTCCTCAAAGACGACCTGAAGATTGGGAAAGCAGGAACCGTCGTTCAGCTCAATAAATCCGAAAGCGTTGGAAGCACGAATGGTGCGGCACCAACCGCAGACGGTGATTTCCTTACCGGAAAAACTGTCGGGAGAGATAAAAATTTCTTTAATGACCGTTCTTTTCATAGAAAAATCCTTCTTTTCTGATTTTTGCCTGTATATCCGCGTTTGCGAAACCGGAGGGCTGCTTGACCCGTCCGGCAAGTCTTGAAAAAATAATTGACTTATTGGTATTCATATTCATTATAGCGCAAAAGCGCATAAATTACAAGGGGATTCTAATATTTTGCGCGAAAATCCGATTTCATTTGCGAGTGCTTTCCGAAAAAGTCCGAGGTTTGGTAAAATAAAAAGCAATAACCGCATGATTTAGCGTAGGTTATTGCTGAATGACTGTCACCGGAAGCGATCGCTGCCCGGAATACAGTAAAATAGAAATTAAATTTCACTTTTTGGCGCTGCTGCAACAGGTTAAATTTAAATGAAGCATAGCTTTTCTGAAAGCTTTTGCTCCGATTTTTTAGGTGAGCGGAATTTAAAACGGAGCCTCAGATCTTAAAAAGCTGCTCCGACACCCGATCAATCGCAACGGACGGTGTAGGCTTCGGAAACAGGCAGAACAAAGATCTTGCCGTCGCCGGGCGCGCCGGTTTGGTTGGCGCCGATGATGGTCCGCACTACGTTGTCTACATCGTTGTCCTCGGCGATGACGGTAAAGAGCCGCTTAGAGATCAGGTGCATTGCCTGCGTTTCGCTGTAAATAGAGGGCAGATGGCTCGCCTGCAAAAAGGCATGGACCTGATTGGGATCTATCCCAACCTTTCCTTTGCCCATGCACTTGCGGCAGGTGAATGCGGGAAATCCTGCCGCCGCAAGCGCTTCCTTAGTGGCGGCAACCTTGTTTGTCCGAATAAAAGCCATGATTTCTTTCATGCTGAAGTCCTTTCTCGCTTAACGGAAGGCGTTTTTCAATGCGGTGCCTTCCTTTCTATTGAGCCGATCCGTCAAAGTCCCTCTTTGCCGCTGCTGATGGTATAGGCGGTTTCCACGGGGGAGATGAAAATGCGACCGTCCCCGAAGGAGCCGTCACCGGTCTTAGCCGTTTTAAGAATAATGGAAACGATAGAGTCCTTGTCGGCATCCTCGCAGAAGATCATTAGCATATCTTTGGGAATTTCATCGTAATGAACGGATCCTACGGTAATGCCTTTCTGTTTACCTCTGCCGAACACGTCCAATTTAGTCACGGCCGGATAGCCGGCGCTGCCAAGCCGCGCGATTACCTCATCCGATTTTTCAGGGCGAACAATGGCACGAATTAATACCATATTTAAACCATACCTTTCGTAACAGATAAGAATTTGCGTGAGTAAAGCGTTTCCGATCTTATATATAGGGGAACGTTGTTATTGTAGCACAAAAAAATCAAAATTGCAATATATGTGAACGGGTTTTGACGAAAAAAACAAAATTTTCACAAATTGGCTCGTAAAAGGCGGCTTAAACAGACATACGTGCGGTATTCAGTTCGGTAGATTCAGCAGACTGAGCAGAGCGGATTCGGCGGCGTTGGGATCAATGCCCATAGCGGAATGTATGGTTTCGTCGGCTTTGAGAAGTCGGAATGGATCGTCAATAGCGAGAATTTGATAAGGACAGCGGGCGAACGCGCTCGAATTGCATGCGGTCAGTCTATCGGCGAGCAGCATGGACAGCCCGCCGGCACGGATTCCTTCTTCCCAGAAAAGGATAGGAATGCCCGAGTCAGGAAGCAGCGCTGTCAGCGCGTTAATAGGAGCCGATATCGGCAGGAGCTGTTCAAGCAGCAGCAGACCGCAGCGGATTCCCTGTAGGCTCAGCCGTTGGCAGACCTGCCGGGCGTCGTGAACCGTTTGCCCGTAGGTGACAATGAGACAATCGCAATCGTCCGCTTTCTCAAAGCTTCTGCGAAAGGGATAAGCGCCGTAAGAAAGGAAGCTCAGCGCTTTTTCAGGGGCGTTGGGGTATCGGACGCAGCAAGGGGCATTTGCCGACAGCGCGGCGGTCAGCGCGCTGTCAAGCGACGCAAAACAGGCGGGCGTGTAAAGCGTCATGTTCGGAAGCTCTCCTAAAAACGCCACGTCAAAAATACCGTGATGAGTAGGACCGTCATTCTTGGATAGTCCAGCCCGGTCAATGCAGACGGTAACCGGCAGATTTTGCAGCGCGATGTCGTGAATCAAATTATCGTAGCCCCGTTGAAGGAAGGTGGAGTAGACGGCAAATACCGGCTTCATGCCGGCTGCGGCCAGTCCGGCGGCGAATACCAGCGCGTGTTCTTCGGCAATGCCAACGTCGAAAAAACGATCAGGAAATTGCTCGGCGAAATCACAAAGTCCACAGCCTTCCGCCATGGCGGCGGTAATCGCGCAGACGGAAGGATCTTTTTTTGCGCGCTGGCAAAGCAGGCGACCGAACTCGGCGGAGAAGTTATAGGGAGCGGGGGCATTATCCGGCAGAATGCCGTGATACTTGTTGGGATGCAGCTCGGCGGGAGGGTAGCCCTTTCCCTTAACTGTTTTGATATGCAGCAGACAGGCTTGTCCGCTGTCTTTGGCTTCCTGAAGCATATCCCGCATGGAGATATAGTCATTGCCGTCTATCGGTCCCAGATAGTACAGTCCCATATTTTCAAAATAGTTGCTGTTATAAAAGAAATTCTTTACAGTTTGTTTAAAAGAGAGAAGATGACGGAAACAAAATTCGCCGATAAGCGGAATTTTCCGAATAAAACGGCGGGTCGCCTTTTTGGTTTTATGGTAACGGGGAGAGCGGCGGATCTTAGCCAAATGTTCGGCAAAGCTGCCTCTGGTAGGAGAAATGGACATTTCATTCTCGTTGAGTATTATAATAATATGAAGGTTTTTTTCCAAATTATTCAGTGCTTCGTGAATAAGCCCGCCGGTGAAGGCGCCGTCGCCCACAACGGCTACGGTATAGTTGTCCCTACCGGCGAGTTTATCCGCCCACGCAAAGCCAAGCGCCGCCGAAAGGGAGGTGGAAGAATGACCGGCGCCGAAGGGATCATAAATGCTTTCCGAACGTTTAGTAAAGCCTGAAAGCCCGCCGATCTGCCGAATAGTGGAAAAAGCGCCTTTTCTGCCGGTAAGCAGCTTATGAACGTAGCATTGATGTCCCACATCCCAAATAACGCGGTCGTTTGGTGTGTCCAACAGTTGATGAAGCGCTACGGTTAGTTCTACCACGCCTAAATTGGAGGCAAGGTGACCGCCGGTCTTGCTCACGGACGCGACAAGAAATTGGCGCAGCTCCGCGCAAAGCGCGATTAACTCCTGATCGGAAAGCGCCTTTAAGTCCGCGGGAGATGAGATCCTGTCTAAAATAGGATAGTTTGTTTCCATAATGCAAATCCGTTTCTTTATACGATTTACAGAGATACATCTATTATACTACACATAGGGGGGAAAGTCAAGCCGGACGCTTTCCTGAAAAAAGAGTAAGAAAAGAAGAAAAAGAAGAGGAAAAGGTATTGACAAAGGAGC